>NZ_JAQYXB010000539.1:0-295661 GCF_036322405.1 Streptomyces sp. SP17BM10
CCGCCCCGCCACCACCGTCCCCACCGGGATGTCATTGCCCGCACCCAACCGCGACAACAACACCGCCCACCCCGCCCGCAGCACCATGAACAACGTCGCACCGCACTCACGCGCCAACCCCACCAACCCGGCGTGCACGTCGGCGGGTATCGCGAGGTCCACGGTGTCGCCCGCGAAGGTCGCCACCGCGGGCCGCGGCCGGTCCGTCGGCAGCGCCAGCTCCTCCGGCAAGCCCGACAACCGATCGCGCCAGAAAGCGATCTGACGCTCCATCAGTGAACCGGGGTCGTCCTCCTCGCCCAGCACCTCCCGCTGCCACAACGCATAGTCCCCGTACTGCACCGGGAGTTCGACGGGCCAGGCCGGCGCCTCGCCCGTCGCCCCGCGCGCGCCGTACGCGGCGGCCAGGTCGCGCAGCAGCGGGCCCATCGACCAGCCGTCGCACGCGATGTGGTGCACGACGAGCAGGAACACGTGCTCCTGCGGCGCCGTCCGAAACAGCGAGGCCCGCAGCGGCAGTTCACGCGCCAGGTCGAAGGCCCGCGCCACGGTCGCGTCGACCAGGCCGGACACCTCCCCCTCGGCACACTCCCGCACCTCCAGCGGCACCAGCGGTTCGCCCGTCACCGGCACGACCTGCTGCCACGGCACGCCGTCCACGGCCGGGAACACCGTCCGCAGGCTCTCGTGCCGGCCCACCACGTCCTCCAGCGCCGCCCGCAGCGCCCCCTCGTCCAGCTCGCCCCGCAGCCGCACCGCGACGACCTCGTTGTAGACGGCCGCGTCCTCCTCCAACTCCCGCAGGAACCACAGGCGTTGCTGCGCGTACGAGAGCGGGAGCAGCTCGGGGCGCGCCATCGCCTGCAGCGGCGCCCGCTTCTCCGCCGCGCCGCTGTCGAGCAGTTCGGCGACGCCCGCGACACTCGAGGCGTCGAAGAAGTCCCGGATGCCGATCTCCACCCCGAAGACCGCCCGGATCCGCCCGAGCAGCCAGGTGGCCAGCAGTGAGTGCCCGCCGAGGTCGAAGAAGTCGTCCTCCACCCCGACCCGCGGGCGCTCCAGCACCTGCTCGAACAGCCCGCACAGCACCTCCTCGCGCGCCGTCCGAGGCACTCGGGTCTCACCGGCGAAGGGCTGGTCGGGGTTGCTCGGCATGGCGTCACCTCATCGGGATCGTGGGGCTGTGGGGGCTCCCTGGGCGGACGGGCGCAGGGGCGTCGCAAGGGGCGTCAGAAGGGGAGAAGCGCGCGGCTCAACGCGCGGGGACGGACGAACCGCCGATGCCGTCGCAGCGCATCATGACCCGGGCGGCCGGGCGTCCACCAGGCCCGCGGTCAGCCGAGCGCCAGGACGAACTCGACCTCCGGCGGCTCGCCGGCGTCCGGGGCGTGCCGGGCGAGCGCCTCGCGCACCGCCCGTCGCCACTCCTCCGAGACGGCGGGCGGCACCAGTTGCTGACGGCACCCCGCGCCCGGCGCCGTGACGGGCACCGCGACGCGGTAGTGCGCCTGCCCGTCCGCGTCCGGGCCCGGGAACCACGCGTCGTAGTCCCCCGGCCGCCCGTCCGGGTTCCAGCGCAGCCGGACGGGCCGCCCGTGCCGCTCGGCCAGGCGGTGGACGGCCTCCGGGTCGAGGCCGGGCGCGCACGGCCCGTCGGCCGGCTCGGCCCGCCGCGCCGCGTGCAGCCGGCGGGCCTCGCCCAGGCGGGCGTTGGCGATCCCGCTGACGCCGAACCCCGCCGCGTCGCCCGCCAGCAGCCGGTCGAGCTCGTCCAGGCCGATCCGCGCGGCGGGCCGCCACGGTCCGGTCCGGTCCGGGGCCGGGCAGCCCACGTGCAGGACGGCGTCGTAGCGGAACAGGGTCATCTCGGTGGGCGCCGCGCCCAGGCGCGGAGCGAGCTCCACCGCCGTGATCGTCGGGAAGCGCCGCGGCAGGTCCGCCAGGTAGGCGGGGTCGACGCTCAGCTCGACGTCGCCGGCGAGTTCGACCGCCACGTGGTCCAGCCGCAGCCCGCTGCGCGGTCCCGGGTCCCGCCGCAGCTCGTGCTTGAGCACCGCGAAGTGCTCCAGGAGGCGGGAGTCCCGCAGGTCGCCGAGGAACACGTGCCCGCCGGGCGCCAGCCGCGGCAGCGTCGCGGCGATCACCGACTCCAGGTACGCGACCGAAGGGAAGTACTGGACCACCGAGTTGAGGACCGCCGTGTCGTACCCGCCCGGCGCAGCGGCCGGCGGCGCGGGCACGTCGGCGGCCGCCTCCGCCACCGTGATCACGGCCTCCGGCCGGCCCCGGCGCAGGTCGTCGCCCAGCCGGCGCAGCAGGCGCCCCGCCTCGGCGGAGAAGTCCGTCGCCGTGTACTCGCGGACGCCGAGGCGCTCGACCAGCGGCCGCGCGAGCAGCCCGGTGCCGGCGCCGATCTCCAGGACGGCGCGGGGCCCGAGCCGGGCGAGCCGCTCCACCGTGGTGTCCACCCACTCGGCCATGTGCGCGGCGCCGATCGGGCGGCCGGTGAAGCTGTCCGTCCACCCCGCCAGCCGGCCCGCCTCCGGGCCGTCGTCGTCCGCGACCAGCCCGTACGCGTCCTCGAACACCGCCTGCCAGGACTCCACCACGACGGCCTCGTCCTGCGCGTCGCCCGCCGGCCCGGGTTCGGGCAGCACCTCGACGACCAGGCGCCGCACCCCGGCCCCGCCGGCTCGCACGGTCACGGCACGCACCGGTACCAAGGGGGCCAGCGCGGCGGCGACCACACCGGACAGGTCCGGCAGGGCGTCGTTCTCGTGCTCACGCTCTCGCACTGACACAGCATCAACTCCGCGCTAGGACCGGAGGACCGCCCGCGAACGGCGGGCCACTGCTGCGCCATTTACCTGGAGCCCCGAACGGTCTGTCAATCGACCACCGCGGCCCCGGTGTCCAACCGCGCACGCCCGCAGTCGAACACCCCGCACCCCCCGGCCACCCGCCTGCGGACGCCCGCCCCGCGCTGCTACGCTCGCGCCGCAACCGTCCTCCGCACCAGGTCGACCGGCGCCCCCGGCCGTTTCGACCACCCCCTGGGGGCCCGCGCGCCATACGCTTGACCTCGTCGTCCGCGCCGCCCCGAGGAGAACCGTCATGGCCGACCAGACCCGCGCCCACCTGCTCACGGCCATCGAGATCTCGGCCTCCGCCCGGGCCCACGGCAACCACCCCTTCGGTGCCCTGCTGACCGACCACTCCGGCGCCGTCCTGCTCACGGCCGAGAACACCGTGCTGACCGACCACGACGTCACCGCCCACGCCGAGACCAACCTGGTCCGCCAGGCCTCCCGCCACCTGGCCCCGCCCCAGCTGGCCGAGGCCACCCTGTACTCCACCACCGAACCGTGCGCCATGTGCGCCGGAGCGATCTACTGGAGCGGCATCCGCCGGGTCGTCTACGCCCTCGCCGCCACCGAGCTGAACGCCATCGCCGGCGCGGACCCGGACGAGCCCGTCCTCGACCTCCCCTGCCGCGAGGTCTTCGCCGCCGGCGGCCACACCGTCACCGTCTCGGGCCCCCACCTCTACGACGAGGCCGCCGCCGTCCACACCGGCTACTGGAGCTAGCCTCCTGGGGGGCGACCTCCCACCCCTCCGACACCGACACCGCCGTCACCGTGCGGCTCCTCGACCCGTCCCGGCCCGAGGACGACCGCGCGCCGTACGCCGTCGAGACATCCGCATGCGGACCTACCGACTGCTGTTCCATCGACGTTCAACCGCGTGCTCCTGACGCCGCCCCGCGCACCCCCTACCTTCCGTGGGGGACTGCGAGAAGGGGCCATGACAGACGGACAACTTGCCGTACGGGCATGTGGATTGACGAAGCATTTCGGTGACGTCGTGGCGCTCGACGGGGTCGGGCTCGACCTGGCGGCCGGGCGGATCCACGGGCTGGCCGGGCCGAACGGGGCCGGGAAGACGACGCTGCTCGGGCTGCTGCTGGGCCTGGCCGTCGCCGACGGGGGCGAGTTGGAGGTGCTGGGCAGGCCCGTCGGACGGGCGCTGCCCGCGCCGCACGGCGTGGCCGGGTTCGTTGACGGTCCCGGCCTGTACCCGTCCCTCACCGCCCGCCGGAACCTGGCCGCCCTCGCGGCCCTGACCGGCCAGGACGCCCGGAGCGGACGCATCGACGAGGCCCTGGCCGAGGTCGGGCTGACCGACGTCGCGGACGACCGCGTGCGCGGCTTCTCCCTCGGCATGCGCCAGCGCCTCGGCCTGGCCGCCGCGTTGCTCACCAACCCGCGCCTGCTGGTGCTCGACGAGCCGTCCAACGGCCTGGACCCGGCGGGCAAGCAGCACGTGCACCGGGCGCTGCGCCGCCTCGCGGACGACGGCGTGACCGTCGTGCTCTCCAGTCACCGCATGGACGACCTGGAGGCGCTCTGCGACGAGGTCACGATCCTCGCGACCGGCCGGGTCCGCTTCTCCGGCCCGCTGGAGAAGCTCGCGGCCGGCGGCCCCGCGCTCGACCACCGTCTGCTCACCTCCGACCCGGAGGCCGCCCGGGCCGTGGCGGCCGAGACCCCGGGCGTCCGGGCCGTCACCGACACCGGACCCCGGCACGCGGCCGGGACGCTCGTCGTGCGCGCGGCGGCCCCGGCCGTCGAGCGGTTCGTGAACGCCCTGGTGCACGCGGGCGTGGGGGTGCGGGAGGTCGCTCCGGTGGTCCCGCCCCTGGAGGCCGCGTTCCTCGCCCTCACCGGTCAGCAGGAGGACACGCGATGAGCACCGCGCCCGCCCCCGCCAGAACGACCCCCGGCGCGACCCCCGGCGCGACCCCGGTGCCGGTGGCCCGCGTCTACCGCTTCGAGGTCGTCAAGCTCGTCTCCCAGTGGCGGATCCGCCTGATGGTGCTGGCCTGCTGCACACTGCCGGGCCTGTTCGTCGCCGCCGTCGCCCAGCAGGGCACGCTGCCGTCCGACACGCTGTTCGGCCGCTGGATGCACGCCACCGGCTGGGCCGGCCCGCTGGTGGTGCTCGGCTTCGCCGGCTCGTGGGCCCTGCCCCTCCTCACCTCCGTGGTCGCGGGCGACGTCTTCGCCGCGGAGGACCGTCTCGGCACCTGGCGCCACCTGCTGGTCGCGATCCGATCCCCGCGCCGGATCTTCGCGGCCAAGGCGCTCGCGAGCGCCACCGTGCTCGTCCTGCTGGTGGCCGCACTGGTGGCCTCCGCCACGGCCGGCGGGCTGGCCGCGGTCGGCGACGGACCGCTGGTCGGCGTGGACGGCCACCGACTGGCGCCGTCCGACGCCGCCGGCGGCGTCCTGCTCGCGTGGACCTGCGCCCTGGCCCCGACCTTCGCCCTGGCGGCGATCGGACTGCTCGGTTCCGTCCTCCTCGGCCGCTCGCCGATGGGCCTGCTCGTCCCCGCCCTGACGGCGGTCGCGATGCAGCTCGCCCAGCTGCTGCCGCTGCCGGTGGCGCTGCGCCTCGCCCTGCCCGGCTACGCCTTCGTGGCGTGGGACCGGCTGTTCGCCGACCCGGCGCACCTCGACGAGCTGCTGATCCCGGTCGCGGTGAGTCTCGTGTGGGCGGTGGTGGCGACGGCGGTGGCCTACCGCCTGTTCCTCCGGCGGGACTTCACCAACGGCAGCGAGGACGGCGGGGAGCGCCGCGCGCTCAGCGCCGGCGTCCTGCCGCTGGCCGGGCTGCTCGCGCTGACCTTCGGCGCGGTGGCCGTGGCCACGCCGTCGACGGGCTCGGGGATCACCCAGGCGAAGGTGCAGCAGGAGGTGTCCACGGTGTTCGCGCACCTGTACCGGTTGCAGACCGAGCAGCTCCACCGCCCCGTTGTCACCGAAGAGCGGCTGCGGGTCACGTCGGCGTGCGACCGCGGCGACGGACATGTCGGCCCGAAGGGCCCCGGCAACGACTGGCGCTGCGTCGTCACCTGGCACCTGCCGGGCGTGGCCGCACCGGGGACGGCCGTCTACCAGCTCGACGTCGCCCCGGACGGCCGGTTGACGGCCGACGGCGACGGGCCCAAGGAGGTCAACGGCTACTTCCTGGTCCGGACCCCGCACGGGGACGCGCCGAACCCGCTGTGGCAGTTCGACGGCCAGCTCGCACTGCTCTCCCCCTCGCCCCGCTGAACGCACCGCTCACCCGCCCCACCTTCCGATCCGCCCCACTCAACGAAGGAATGACGCCATGCAGGTAACGCGTCGCCGCCGCGTCCAGGAGGAGCACTCCGCCCTTCTCGGCCGGCGCATCGGCCGCCGCGCCACGCTCGCCACGGCGTGCATCACGGCGGTGGCCGTGGCCACGGGCACGGCTTTCGCGACCACCCACCAGTTCGGCACCGACCAGGTCGGCCAGGTCACGGCCAACGGCCAGGTGATATCCAGCGACCAGTACATCGCCCCCTACGGCAACCGGTCGGTCCTCAACGACGGCAAGATCATGGGCTCGCGGGTCAGCCCGGACGGCGCCCACCTCGCCGCGTCGCTCGCCGACGGCGGCGCGTCGCTGGTCATCGTCGACCTGGCGACCGGGCAGGTACGCCAGCGCATCGGCACCGCGAAGGCGGACGACCTCCGGCTGACCGACGGCTCGGTCGGCCAGGAGGCCCCGGTGTACTCGCCGGACGGCAAGCAGCTGTGGCTGGGCCAGCTCGACGGCTACACCCGCTTCACCGTGAACGCCGACGGCACCCTGGCCAACCCGGTGAAGGTCGCGATCCCGCCCGACGGCGCCAAGCACGCGCTCGCCTCCGGCGCGGTGTTCTCCGCCGACGGCTCGACGCTCTACGCGGCCGTCAACGGCCAGAACCGGGTGGTCGCGATCGACGCGGCGAGCGGCGCGGTCAAGCGGAGCTGGACGGTGGGCAACGCGCCGCGCGGCATCGCCCGGGTCGGCCACGAGCTGTACGTCGGCAACGAGGGCGGCCGCCCGGCCACCGAGGACGACGACACGCTCAACTCCTACGGCACGCAGGTGCCGGCCGACCAGGACACCGGCGCCACGACCTCCGGCACCGTCAGCGTGATCGACCTCGGCGACGCCTCCGCCGCCGTCGGCTCCATCGACGTCGGCCTGCACCCGACGGCGCTGTACGCCAAGAACGGCGTGCTGTTCGTCGCCGACACCGGCTCCGACACCGTGTCGGTCGTCGACACCGCGCGGGACCGGGTCGTGCAGACCGTCTCCACCAAGCCGTGGCCGGAGGCCTCGGTCGGCTACGAGCCCACCGCGATCACCCTCACCGACGACGGCCGCCTGCTCGTCACCCTGGGCCGCGCCGACGCGGTGGCCGTCTACCGGTTCACCGGCGCGCAGGAGCCGGTGAGCTACGTCGGCCTGCTGCCCACCGACTACTTCCCGGCCGAGATCACCACGGTCGGCTCGAAGGTCGTCGTCTCCAACACCCGCGGCGTCGACGCCCGCCGTCCCCACTCCTCCGGCGCGCACAACACCCACGACACCACGTCGAGCATCACCTGGTTCACGCTGCCGGGCGACCGGGAGATCCGGGAGCAGACCGCCAAGGTCTTCCAGCAGAACGGCTGGACGAACGGCGCGGTCCAGACGGCCGACCACAAGAAGGCCAAGCCGGTGCCGGTGCCCGCGCGGATCGGCGACCCGTCGCCGATCAAGCACGTCTTCATGATCGTCAAGGAGAACCGCACCTACGACCAGCTCTTCGGCGACATGGGGAAGGGCGACGGAGACCCGAAGCTCGCGCAGTTCGGCGCCGACGTCACCCCCAACCAGCACGCGCTGGCCCGGCAGTTCGGCCTCTACGACAACACCTACGACATCGGCACCAACTCCGCCGAGGGCCACAACTGGCTGATGCAGGCGGACGACCCGGAGTACACCGAGTCCTCGGCCGGCGAGTACCAGCGCAGCTACGACACCGAGGACGACGCCCTCGGCCACCAGCGCTCGGGCTTCCTGTGGACCGGCGCCCAGGCCGCCGGCAGGGACGTGCGCGACTTCGGCGAGTTCCACCAGTTCCTCACCAAGCCCGATGGCGCGAGCTGGCAGAACCTGTACTGCGACGCGAAGACCATGGACGCGACCGGGCAGGACACCGCCTACCCGCTCAACTCCTCGTCGCCGATCCCCTCGCTCAACGCCGTGTCGGTGCCCGGCTTCCCCAAGTTCGACCTCGACGTGCCGGACCAGTACCGGTACCAGATCTGGAAGCAGGACTTCGAGCAGAACGGCCCGGCCGACCTCACCATGCTGTGGCTGTCCAGCGACCACACCGGGGGCCCGGCGAGCCCGGCCGCGCAGGTCGCCGACAACGACCTCGCGGTCGGCAGGATCGTCGACGAGATCTCGCACAGCGAGTACTGGAAGGACTCCGCGATCTTCGTGGTCGAGGACGACTCCCAGGCGGGCCTCGACCACGTGGACGGGCACCGCGCCCCGATCCAGGTCATCAGCCCCTGGGCGCAGCACGGGGCCGTCGACAGCCGCTACTACTCGCAGATCACCATGGTCCGCACCATCGAGCAGATCCTCGGGATCCACCCGATGAACCAGAAGGACAGCGCGGCCAGCCCGATGACCACGGCCTTCACCGACGAGCCGGACTTCACGCCGTTCAGCGCGGTGCCCAACCGGACGTCGCTGACCGACGGCCTGAAGACGCCGCCGTCCTGCGGCGTCGACGTGCCCGGCGCGGGCCCGGACCGCGCGGCGGCCCCGGCCCCGGCCACGGTCGCACCGCCGGCGGCGCGGCAGGGCGTCGCGGCGCAGTGGGACGCCTGGAAGTCCGAGCAGCGCCTCACCGGCTCGAACGCCGCGCCGGACCGCGCGAACCCGGCGCAGATGAACCACCTGACCTGGTACCAGACGCACAACTGGACGACCCCGTACCCGGGCGAGTCCGAGATCCACGCCCCGAACGACGTCCCCGGCGCGTACATCCCGTCCCCCGAGAACGACGGCTGATCCTCATCTGGAACCCTCACCGGGCGCACTGAGCGGGCCCCGGGCCGGCGCGTCGACGCCGCCCCGGGGCCCGCGCGCATGCGTCCGGGTCTGCGCGATGCACGACTCACCGTTGTTGAGCAGGGAGGAGAACTTCAGCCCGTGCACGGCCTTCGCGATGTCCGCGTCCGGCAGGATCACCGCCGCCGGCCTGCCGCCGAGTTCGAGGCTCACCCGCTTCGGCTGCTCCCCCGCGATCGCCGCGATGCGCCGGCCGGCCCGGGTGGAGCCGGTGAAGGCGATCTTGTCGACGTCCGGGTGGGACACCAGGTGCTCGCTCGTCTCGCGGTCCGCCGGCAGGACGTTCACCACGCCCGCGGGCAGGCCCGCCTTGTCGAGCAGCTCGGCCAGGAACCCCATGCTCGGCGAGTTCTCCGGACAGACCTTCAGAACGACCGGGTCGCCCGCCGGCAGCGCCGGGATGAGCTCGGACGTCGCCGAGGAGAACGGCGAGTTCCACGGGATGACCGCGGCCACGACCCCGACCGCCTCGCGCCGCACCACGCTGCGCACCGGCGAGGCGGGGTCGGACGGCACCAGCCGTCTCCTCCCAGCCGAACTCTTCCGCCGGCTTGGGAGTCCGATACGCCTTCAAGTGACCCGTTAAGCGGGTTACCAACTGGACCCAAAACGGCATCACAGCCGACAGAAATCCAGCCATCCGGCACCAAAATGGCAGCGTATTCAGCCAGTTGGACCAGCCGATGCCTTGACAGTCGCCCAGTCGGGATCAATAGTCGTCACCAGCCAGACCGGTTACCGCTATGGCGGCTCACCGGACGCGAGAGTCAGCGCGAAGCGCAAGCAGAGCAAGAGGAGACAGGGCCATGGCAGTCAGCTACACCGGCGTGGTCACCGTGACCGGCGAGGGCCGCAACGGTGGGCAGGTCGTCGCCGACGACGGCAACCTCACCACGGCACTCGCCATCCCGAAGGAGTTCGGCGGCTCCGGCGGCGCCACCAACCCGGAGCAGCTGTTCGCGGCCGGCTGGGGCGCGTGCTTCCTGGGCGCCGTCCGCCGCGCGGCCGGCGAGCGCAAGGTACGGCTGACGAGCACCGCCGTGAGGGTCGAGACGACCCTGACCCACGGCGACGACGGCGAGTTCGGCCTCGGCGCGGTCCTCAATCTCGAACTGGGCGGCGTGGACCAGGCGACGGCCGTCGAACTGGCCGCCGCGGCCCACCGGCTGTGCCCCTACTCCAAGGCGACGCGCGGCAACATACCGGTCACCGTCAACGCGACCGCCGTCGCCGGCTGACGCCACCACAGACCCCGCCCGGATCCCCGACGGGCCCGGGCAGCGCGATTCCCCCGGCGGGCGTCCTCCTCCGGCGGCAGCACCACGCCCGGCGGCCCCGAGACCCCAGGCCTCACGGCCCTGAGGCCCAAGGGGGCTGTCAGCTCCCGGAGTTGCCGTGCTGACGCGCCCGGTAGGTCGCGGCCTTGACCCGGTTCCCGCAGGTCCGCATGGCGCACCACTCGCGCCGGTAGCCGCGCGACCGGTCCAGGTAGACCTGGGTGCACTCCGGCCGGGCGCACTCGCGCAGCAGCACCGCGTCGTCGCCGCCGAGGATCCCGACGGCCTCGCGGGCCAGCGCGGCCAGCCCCTGCGCCACGGACCCCGTCCTGGTGGCGCCCGACGGGTGCAGGCGCAGCGTCACCGGCAGTCCCGCCGCGTGCCGGTTCACCTCGGCGATCGCCCGGGTCGGCATCGGCTGCCCGTCGAGCCGGGAGGCGACGAGCGCGTAGATCGCCTCGCGCAGGTCCAGGGCGATCTCGAGGTCCGTCGCGTCGGCGCCGGGCGCGGCGTCGAACATCCCCGACTCGACGAACCAGGCGTCGAGGTGACCGGGCGCGGCCAGCTTCTCCAGCGGCACCTCGTTGCGCCGCGCGCGGTAGGTGCCGACGAAGTCGAGGGGCAGGGTTCCACAGGGGAAGGCATGCATCACGTCACCATACTGACCAGTGACCGACCGATGCGCAATGCCCGCGCCCCGGCCGCTGCCCTTGCTCCGGCCCCACCACCATCACTGCCCAGATCACCGCCCAGACCGGTCACGGCGTAGGACGGCTGCTCGATGCCGACAGTCAACTGACCGATGTCACCCACGAGCGCAGCGGACGAGTGACCTGCGCTCCTCCCCACCTCCTCGAAAGGAAGCACATGATCGACAGGCGCAGCTTCACCAAGGCCGTCGGCGTCGCGGTGGCCACCGCCTCGCTCACCGGCCCCCAGGGCGTCGCCGGGGCGGCACCCGCCTCCGGGCCGGCCCCCGTCGTGCCGGACACCGCACCCGGCACGCACACGTCCTTCCCCACCCTCAAGCAGGTCACCGCGGGCGTACTCGACGTCGGCTACGCCGAACTCGGGCCCGCCGACGGGCCGGTGGCCCTGCTGCTGCACGGCTGGCCGTACGACATCCACAGCTACGTCGACGCGGCCCCGCTCCTCGCCGACCTCGGCTACCGCGTGCTCGTCCCCTACCTCCGCGGCCACGGCACCACGCGCTTCCTGTCGCCGCGCACTCCCCGCAACGGCCAGCAGGCGGCGATCGCCCACGACATCATCGCCTTCATGGACGCCCTGCGGATCGATCGCGCGGTCGTCGCCGGCTTCGACTGGGGTGCGCGCACCGGCGCCATCATGGCGGCCCTGTGGCCGGAGCGGGTCAAGGCGCTGGTGTCGGTGGGCGGCTACATCATCACCGACCGCGAGGCCCAGATGAGGCCCCTCGCGCCGGGTGCCGAGCGCACCTGGTGGTACCAGTTCTACTTCGCCACCGAACGCGGCAAGGCCGCCATGGAGGACCGCACCCACCGCCGCGACCTGACCCGGTTCGTCTGGCAGACGGTCTCCCCGACGTGGCACTTCGACGACGCCACCTTCGACCGCACCGCAGCCGCCTTCGACAACCCCGACTACGCGGCGGTCGTCATCCACAACTACCGCTGGCGCCTGAGCATCGTCGAGGGCGAGCACCACTACGACCACGACGAGCACCTCCTGGCCCGCAAGCCCACCATCGCCGTGCCGACCGTCACCATGGACCCGGTCCTGGACCCGTTCACCGCCACTCCCACCGACGGCTCGACCTACCGCGCCATGTTCACCGGCCCCTACGACCACCGCACCCTCACGGACGTGGGCCACAACCTCCCCCAGGAAGCCCCCACCCGCTTCGCCCAAGCCGTGGTGGACGCCGACCACCTCTGACCCCCGAGGGCCTTCGGAGGCCGGGAACGGCCGTGGAGACACGGGCTCGATCACCCCCAACCAAACGCATAACCGCTCTGAACAGTGATTATGCCGGCGATCACCCGACGCCCCGTCAAGGAGCGCCAGTCACACGGCCGCCCCGGAGACCCACCGCGGCCACCAACCCGAACTGGTACGCTGACGAACCGCGAGAACCTCGTGACCGACACGTGGAGCAGACATGGCAGGCGACGACGACATCTCCGGGTGAATCCCGGACCAGGAGGCCGTAGCGGGTGCGTGGCACCCAATGCTTCGGCCCGATGTGTCGCGCCCAGCACCCCTGTCCTCCCTGTCCTTTCGGGCCGGACATGCCTCCGCCCACTCACTCTCAGGTCGCCTCCATGTCCTCTGCTTCCATCGTCTGCTCCCACCTCTCCTTCTCCTGGCCGGACGACACCCCCGTCTTCCGCGACCTCTCCTTCGCCGTCGGCCCCGGCCGCACCGGCCTCGTCGCCCCCAACGGCTCCGGCAAGTCCACGCTGCTCAGGCTGGTCGCCGGGCAACTGCCGCCCACCGAGGGCACGGTGGCGACGGCCGGTACGGTCGCCTACCTCCCCCAGGACCTCCCGCTGACGGCCGGCCTCACGGTCGCCGAGGTGCTCGGCGTCGCCGAGGTGATCCGCGCCATCGACGCGGTGGAGTCCGGCGACGTCGCCGAGGAGCACTTCACGGCCATCGGCGACGACTGGGACGTCGAGGAGCGCAGCCTCGCCCAGCTCGAGCGCCTCGGCCTCGCCGGCCTCCACCTCGACCGACCGCTCGGCACGCTCAGTGGTGGCCAGGTCGTCCAGCTCGGCCTCGCCGCCCAACTGCTGCGCCGCCCTGACGTGTTGCTGCTCGACGAGCCGACGAACAACCTCGACCTCGGCGCCCGGCGCCGCCTCTACGACGTGCTGGACGACTTCTCCGGCTGCCTCCTGCTGGTCAGCCACGATCGCGCCCTGCTCGACCGGATGGACCGCATCGCCGAACTCGACTCGGACGAACTGCGTCTGTACGGCGGAGACTTCACCTCCTACGAGGAGACGGTGCAGGCCGAGCGCGAGGTCGCGGAGAAGAACGTCCGCAGCGCCGAGCAGGAACTCAAGCGCGAGAAGCGCGAGATGCAGCAGGCCCGCGAGCGCGCCGAGCGCCGCGCCGGCAACGCGGCCCGCACCCTCAAGAGCGCCGGCCTGCCCCGCATCTTCGCCGGAAACATGAAGCGCGGCGCACAGGAGTCCGCGGGCCGCTCCGGCCAGGTGCACGCCGCCCGCGTCGACGAGGCCAAGTCCCGGCTGGACCAGGCGGAACGCGCCGTCCGCGACGACCAGCGCCTCACCCTCGACCTCACCGGCACCCGGGTACCCGCCGGCCGCGACCTCTTCATCGGCGAGGACCTGCAAGTGCTGCGCGACGGCGCCCCGTTGTTCGCCGGGGACGGCGTCGGCCTGGCCGTCCGGGGCCCGGAGCGCATCGCCCTCCTCGGCCCCAACGGCGCCGGGAAGACCACCCTGCTGCGTCTGATCGCCGGCGACCTCACGCCGGACGGCGGGC
Source organism: Streptomyces sp. SP17BM10 (assembly GCF_036322405.1). Classification (NCBI taxonomy): domain Bacteria; kingdom Bacillati; phylum Actinomycetota; class Actinomycetes; order Kitasatosporales; family Streptomycetaceae; genus Streptomyces; species Streptomyces sp. SP17BM10. The sequence goes on from NZ_JAQYXB010000539.1 coordinate 13,761, forward strand.
GGGTGAAGCGCGCCGACGGCCGCGTCGCCTACCTCTCCCAGCGCCTGGACCTCCTGGACCCGGACCTCACCGTGGCGCAGAACTTCGCCGCGGCCGCCCCGGAACGACCGGAGGCCGAGCGGATGAACATCCTCGCCCGCTTCCTCTTCCGCGGCACGCGGGCCCACCTGCCCGTGCGCGCGCTCTCGGGCGGAGAACGCCTGCGCGCCACCCTGGCCTGCGTGTTGTGCGCCGAGCCCGCCCCGCACCTGCTGCTGCTCGACGAGCCGACGAACAACCTCGACCTGGTCAGCATCGGGCAGCTCGAAGGCGCGCTCGACTCCTACCAGGGGGCGTTCCTCGTGGTGAGCCACGACGAACGGTTCCTCACCGGGATCGGCGTCGACCGCTGGCTTCGACTGGCGGACGGGGCCCTGGAGGAGACGAACACTCCCATGATCTGACGATCCATCAAGAAACAGGGGCGGCCGACACATGCGCCTTCCGGCCACCACCACATGCGCGAACGTCACCTGACCGAAGGGTTATTTCGCGTTCGACGACGTGCGTCGGCGCTATACCCGGGTACCATGCGCAGCAACGTCCAAAGGCAGGAGTGACCGGTCGTGACCAGCCAATCAGCCGCCTCGCTCCGATCGCGGTACGCCGTACAGGCCGCGTCGGATCTCGAGGGGAACCGCCGTCGGCAGCAGGAGCTCGCCGACGAACTCACCAAGCTCCGGCAGGAGGAGGCGCTCCTCGTCGACATCATGTCGGTGGCCGAGCGCCACAGCGACGGCACCGGGACCGCTCCCGTCCAGGGACAGGCCCCGGAGTCGTCGCCCGCCGCGGAGCAGCCCCGCACCCAGGACGGGCCGGCCCCCGCCGACGCGTCCGCTTACACACCCAGCGACACACCCAGCGACACACCCACCGAGGCACCCGCCGAAGCGCCCGCCGCGAAGGCACCGCGTCGCAAGCGGGCGCCGCGCACCCCGTCACCGCGGGCCGGCTCCACGGCCGCCTCCACGGTGAAGGCGGCCGCCAAGTCCCGCCGCGTCGCGAAGGTCCCCGCGCAGCGCCCGCTGCTGGGCGACGTCCTGACGCAACTGCTCGCCGGCCACGGCGAACCCCGCACCGCCAAGGAGCTGCGCGACGAGTTCCTGGTGGCGCACCCGGACCGCGAGCCCACCCCGCAGGTCGTGCGCAACGCCCTCGGCGCGCTCGTCGCGAAGGGCCGCGTCGAGCGCCGCAAGGACCAGCGCTCGGTGATGTACAGCCTCGTCGAGGACGGCGGCACCCAGGCCGGCTGACCCTCTCGGGAAACACCAGCGGGGCGGCCCGGGAACCGACCACTGTCGGTCTCCCGGGCCGCCCGCCGTCTTCAGGCGCCTCTCGGCCACGCCGCCGTCGATCCCTTGCGAGCGATTCCTCGATCCCGCCGGACGTCCATCGGCCTGCCCGGCACCCGGGGCCCCGGGCATCCCGGCTCTCCCGGCCCCGTGCGGCACCACATCGGTCATCTGACGGTCGACCCCACGCCGCGACGCCTGCAGTCATCCCGGACACACCACCCGCCGCCCGAAACCCGCCGCGGCCACCGGCCATCCGAACGAGTGATTCCCGAGACGGCTACACGTGATCGACTTGAACACCTCGTTCGAACAGCACCGTCATCACTGTCCGCGAGCCCGTCGGCCGGGACAACTCCACGTCCGCACACCGGACTTGCCGAGCCCGCCCGCACCCGGCGCGACCCCTCGCGTTCGAATCGCCTCCCACTCTGGAGACCCCCATGGCAAACCCGCTGACCCTCGTCGTCGGAGTCCACCTCGTGCTCGTCGAGGAGGAACACGTCCTGCTCGGCCTCCGGCGGAACACCCCCTACGCCGCCGGTCTCTGGCACGTTCCGAGCGTTCACTAGGCAAGGCTGCTGTCGAGTTTGACGTTGTCGAGTTTCGAACCCACCGTACCGGTCGAGGAGAGGACGAGGGATATGTTGGACGCAGGTCCGCTGACAACCACTGGATTGAGCGAGAGCCTGCTGAACTACTGGTCCGTCCGTGAGCAGCTCGTCGAGGCCGGTCTGGCGACGAACCCCAGCGACCCGATTGGTGGACTGGCCGAGGCGCTGACAGCGGCTGCCTTGTGGCCAGGCCGCTCCGTCCAGGACGCCTACGTGCGGGCTCGGGGAGTCCGGACGAGTTTCGACGCCTCGGGCACCTACGGCCCCGCCCTCGGGTCGATGCCTTCGTCGGCGACCAGGCGGCGCAATCCACTCGTGGTCGATCTCGCTGTGTCCTGGAAGGCGATCGCTGAAAGGGTCGTGTCGATTCGCGACTTCGCTCGGCAACGCCGAGGGGAACGCTGGGCCTGGGACACGGCGACCAACACCGCGCCCTGCAGCAGTGCTGACGTGCCGCCAGAAGACCGCTACTCGGGTTTGGCTCGGGTTCAAGTCAAGGCGCGCTTCGCGCCCGACGCACCATTCCACGGCGACCTCGATGCTCTGCCATTCAGTGCAGTTCGAGATGGTGCCATCCCGGCCAACGATCTGTTCGTGCTGGTCATGTTCGCTCGCATGGACGAACTGGAACGATCCCTTCAGCACGCAAACTTCGTCTGGACGGCGATCCTGCTCTCCAACGAGTGCGTGCGCTCACTTGACCCGGGAACTGGCTCAGCGAAACTGAGTTGGAGGACGGTGCATGGTTGGTACGGGGAGGCTGGCATGCCCCCGGCGCAGTTGACGTGACGCCGTTGCTCAGGGCAGTCCCTCTCCCGAACTGGTGAGCCGCCCACGACGCTATGGCTCTTCATCGTCTTGGACCAGTCGGGCCCACCGGCGGTGGCCCATGCGCTCGGTCTCGTCACACACGATGCGGGTAACGGTCCATTCCGGTCCGAGGGGGTGGTTCCCGCGATGGTCCGTCGAAACCGCCACCGTCTGGAATCCACGGGCCGGCGAGCCGAGAAGAGCAGTGGCCTGGTGGTAACCGCCCCAGTCGAGCCCGTTCAAGAATGGGTCGAGGAGGAGCAAGGTCGGGTGAGCCCGTGCGTACGTTTCAGCGAGCGCGACCAGAACCTCCAGTCCGACGAGAGGGTGAAGCCGGCGATCACCGTTGCCTGTTTCAACACAGCTTCCGAGCACGAAGTCGGCGCGGATCCGATCGTCGACTATCCGGGTGCGCTTGACCGCCCCGCCGACGATCTCAGGAAGGTCTGAGATCACCTTGCGCATCACCCAGTGGTCAAGGCCCAGGTCCGTGGCAAGGTCATGGACGTCGGCGGGAAAGTCACCGCTCCACCGGGGTACTCGGACCACTTGGTAGGGGGAGGCCACGAATGGAACCTCATGACCGTCGGCGAAGAAGTGGAGCCTGTCACCCTCCGCCTTGAACTCGGCCCGCCGCGGCTGAGGGTCATACCAGGTGAGTGCCGCATGTACACGGGACTCCGGGCGGGCGACCCGCTCCATGATGTGGGACGGGGCTGCCAGCCCCGACAGAAGCGAGATGAAGTGACTTTTCCCGATTCCATTCGTGCCCAGGAAAATGTTGCACCGGGAGAAGCGCACCGTAGTCGGCTCCTTCAGCCACACGTCCTCCGTGATCTCGATCGAGTGGATCCATCCGAAGGGTCGGGCGACGCCCCCGTGCTCCATACGGACCCGGGCCTCGTGGAGATCTCGCCAGCTTCGCAGAAGCGACGCGGGATAGGCGTCGCCGGCGTTGGTATCGACAAGACGCGCGCATCGGGCGCAGAGCCAGATGCCGTTGAGAGGATCGCTTCGCTGGCCGGCGTTCAGCCCGCCGGTACCGCGGGGCCCGCCCGGTGCCGCGGCATAGATGTGAGCGGCGGTCCCGGTCATCTCGACGTCGTCGATGCCCCTTCCGGGCCCGATGGTGAGTGCCCCGCAGCCGGGATTCGAGCAACGAAAGGCCGCCCGAAGCGCGAGGGCACGCTTCGTTACCTCACTGAAGTCAGCGCGTCGGCCAGACCCAGTCCCCATTGCTCCCCCACCCATCTCGCTCTCAGCACACCGTAGCCCTGCCGACGGGCAGTGACCGAGTGTCAGCAGCCACCCTGGCTAATCGAAAGCGCGGCGGAGTCCTCTTCGACCCTCGCGGCCCCGCGCCCGCTGGGCGAGCCGAGCTAACTCAGCAGCCCCTGTGCGTTCACCAAGGACCGGGGAGACTCCGAGGCGTAAGCGCCAGCCGCCGGGTAACGAGAGCTCGGAGGTCGGGCCGTGTCGACCGGACACGGTCAGCCGTGCACCAAGTGAACTCATCGTGTTCTGTCTGGTTGATCCGGACCGGCCATTGACCGGGCGGTTCCTCGGCGGCGAAGAAGAACCCCCTGCTGGCGGGCAGCAGGGGGTTCTCGCGGGCTGGGTAGTCCAGGTGGCCGATGTACAGCGCGCTGGCGATGGCCAGCCCGGCCTCCTCCTGGACCTCACGTGCGAGAGCTTCGGCGAGGGATTCGCCGGTCTCGACGCCGCCGCCGGGCGGTTCCCAACGGCCGGCCCAGGAGTCCGACGCCGTACGTCGGAGCATCAGGAGCCGGCCGTGGCGGACGATGAGTGCACCCACGCAGAAGGCGTCGTATCCGTCTCCGCGGGCCTGGTCAATGAGCTCATGGTGCACGATCAGCGGGTGACGAGTTCCCGTACGGCGTCGCTGACGGCTGGGATCTCGTCGGGCCCGGCCCACTCGTGCGCGTCGTGCTCGGTGAGGGTGACCGGGCCGGTCCGGGTGACAGTGACCTCGAAGGTCAGCTGCCGGGTGAGGGCGCCGCTGCCGGACGTGTAGTCGAAGTGCCCGAGGTACTTCTCGACCGCGTCGATCCGCAGGCCGGTCTCCTCGTCGACCTCCCGCAGCAGGGCCTGCTCGATGCCCTCGCCCTTCTCGACCTTGCCCGACGGCAGCTCCCACAGGCCGGCCATGAACTCGCCGGCCGGGCGCCGCAGGAACAGCATGCGGTCGCCGTCGGCGATCACGGCGGCCACGACGAACCGCTCCACCCCGTCCGTCTCGGCGGCGACACGGATCGTGTCCTCGAACGTGGGGTCGGCGAAGGGAGAGTTCACAGCAGCTCCTTGTGGTGGTCGCTCACCTTGATGGCCGCGCTGATGTACTGCTCGGCCAGCGGACGATCCTGTTCACGATGCCAGACCGGGAGCTTGATCGTGTGCGCGTGGGTGTGCTCGGCGACCGGGAAGTCCCCTACCTGGTAGCGGCGGTGGGCGTGCGGGTGGCCGGGGAACAGCATGGCCGGGCTCTGGTACAGCGGTAGCTGGTTCATGGGGCAGGTGGAGCCCGGCCGGTCGAACTCGACCGCGCCCTCGGCGACCAGGGCCTGGTGGAACCGCTCGACACTGAGGCCACCGAGCTCCTGCGGGCGGTAGGTGAGCGTCAACCCGTACCAGGACGGGACCACTCCTTCGGGCATCGGGATGACCTCGAGCCCGGGGATGCGGGCGAACTCCTCGGTCAGGTAGCGGGCGATCTCCGCCCGTCCGGCGAGGTAGCCGTCGAGGCGGCCGAGCTGGTCGTGCGCGATGGCGGCGGCCAGCGGGTGGATCCGGAGCTTGAGGCCGGACCCGGTGACCGCGTACTTCGCGAGCGGGTGCTTGGCCGGGATCTCGGACTTGGCTCGCTTGTTGTAGTGGCCGAACGTCAGGAGCCGGTAGTACGTGTCGTCGTCGTCCGTGAGGACGAACCCGCCCTCGCCGCCGGACAGCGGCTTGGGACCGTTGAGCGAGAACGCGCCGCCCAGCCCGAAGGTGCCGACCTTCTTGCCGCCGTGGGAGGCGCCGTGGGCGTGGGAGCCGTCCTCCAGCAGGAGGAGGTTGTGCGTCATGGCGATGGCCTGGATGGCGAGCATCGCGGCCGGCCTGCCCCACAGGTGGGTGACCATGATGGCGCGGGTGCGTGGAGTGATCGCGTCCTCGATCGCGGTGGGGTCGATGTTGCCGTCCGGGCCGGTCTCGACCAGGACCGGCACCGCCCGCAGGTGGAACAGGGGCGAGGCTGTGGCGTGGAACGTCCAGGCGGGGACGATCACCTCGTCCCCGGCCTTGATCCTGGCGGCGTCGTAGGTGGCGTGCAGGGCCGCAGTGCCGGAGCTGAAGGTGACCGCGTGCCGGACGCCGAAGTAGTCCTGGAGGGCGTCCTCCAAGTCGGCGACGACGCCCGAGCGGCCGGGGATGGAGATGGCCGAGCGGAGCTGGGCAATGACCTTGCCCTCGGTGGTGTCGTCCATCGGCGGCCACTCGAAGTGCGTGCCGCCGGCGGTCACCGCGGGCTCGCCGCCCAGCAGGGCGAGGTTGTTCGTCACAGCATCTCCTTGGGGTCGATGTAGCGGCCGGCGGCCTTGGACTCGTAGCAGGACGCGATGAAGGCCATGTGGCCCAGGTGTTGTTCGGGCCCGGCGGTGTTGGGGCGTTCGCCGTCCAGGACCCGGCAGAAGTAGTCGATCTGGGCGGTGGCCGCGCTGGCCGGGGCTTGCGGGCGCGACAACTCGTCGACGATTTTGCCGTGCACATCGAGGCGCTGGACCTGGCCCTTCGTCAGCAGGACGGAGCCGCGGGTGCCGACCACGTGCAGTTTCTCGGTCTTCGGGGCCATCCAGCGGGACAGGAGCACGGTGCCGTACAGGTCGTTGTCGTAGCCGAGCTGGATGACGGCGGTGTCCTCGGCGTCGTACCCGCCGTCGGGCAGCGCGGCGGTCGAGAAGTCGGCCATGATCCGGTTGGGCATCCCGAAGTACCACAGCAGCAGGTCGACGATGTGGTAGCCCATGTCGATGATGCAGCCGCCGCCGGCCTGGCTGACGTCTCCGCGCCAGCCCGCGCCGGGGTCGTCGGTGTGGAAGGTGTACTGGCCGTCGATGAGGAACGGGGTGCCGATCTGGTCCAGGAGCTGGACCACCGACGCGTGGAGCGGGTTGAAGCGCCGTTGGAGCGTGACCATCAGCTCTACCTGGGCCTGCTGGCAGATCGAGGCGAGCTCGCGCGCCTCCGGCAGGGAGGTGGCGAACGGCTTCTCCTTGAGGACGTGCACGCCTCGGACGGCGCACTCCTCGATCACGGCCCGGCCGGCGTGGTGCGGGACCGCGACGATGACGAAGTCCGGCGCCACATTGTCCAGCAGGTCGGCGGCCCGGGTGAAGCCCGGGACGTCGTGCGTGTCCTGCTGGGCCCGCAGGGTGTCCGGGTCGTTGTCGCAGACCGCGACCAACTCGGCCCGGTTGGAGGCGAGCAGGCCGGGAAGGTGGTCTTCGAGTGCCTGGTGTCCGAGGCCGATGACCGCCGCGCGTCGTTTCATGGGCTGACTCCTTCCGCTTCGTGAGGGAACTTGTCGATGCGTGTCGAGTACAGCGCCAACTCCGCTTTCCTGGACAGGCATTGTCTGTAGTCCCGGGGTTGTCCCGCGCTCGCGCGCAGTAGGCTGCCTGTCACTGTCGATGATGGAATTGGCCCCGTGGACGACCCGATCCGGCACCCCCTCGCCTACGCCCGCGAACTGCGCGGGTGGTCACAGAACGACCTCGTCGTGTTCCTCGACCGGGCCGCCCGCAAGCACGGGCTCCGCTCCGGCGCGGACAAGACGGCCGTCAGCCGGTGGGAGAACTGGCGCAAGCAGCCGAACCTGGACTCCCAGATCCTGATCGCGGAAGCCTTCGACGTTCCGATCGCCGACATGGAGCTGTTCGGGTGGCCCGATTGGCTGCCCGGCCGCGAGGTTCCGCTGCCACTGGGATCGGCGTACACCGTCCAAGCACTTCGAGATGCACAGAGAGCCGCCATGGACCGCCGCAGCTTCATGACCTTCAGCGCCGTCTCACTGGCCGGCCTCGCCGCCCAGTGGGCCACGATCGAGCCCGATCGCCTGACTTCCGCCCTGGACGGCAGGACGGCCGTGGACCCCGGGCTCGTGGACTGGCTGGAGGAAACCAGCGCGAAGCTGACGACGCTGCCCACCGAACAGCGCCAGCACACGATCAAGCTGATGGACGCTCATCTCGCCACCGTCACTGACCTGATCGAGGGCGGCGGCCACGCCGAGCCCGTCGCCAAGCGGCTGCACCTCCTGGCCGCGTCACTGGCCACCACCTGCGGCTGGTACCGCTTCGACCAGGGAAAGCACTTCGCCGCGGGAAAGCTCTGGGCAGGGGCCTTGCAAGCCGCCAACGCCGCAGGTGACCGCGACTTCGGCGCCGGTGTGCTCTCCGACTTCGCCTACCAGTCGAACTGGATCGGCCAGCCGAACATCTCGGTGGACCAGCTCGGCCACGCACTGTCCGGTACCAAGCATCCCACCGCCCGGTCGCTGCTGTTCCTCCGGCGGGCCAGGGCCTACGCCGCGCTCGGCGAACGCTCCGCGTGCTACCGCGACCTGTCCGACGCTGAGACTGCGCTGTCGACGGGGGCTAGCGACCCCGCGCCAGGCTGGTGCGCGTGGATGAGCCCAGCGGACCTCGCGGTCGACTCCGGCCAGTGCCTGCTCGATCTCGGCCGGGCCGACGAGGCGCACGTCAGGATGGCCGAGGGCCTGGCCCTCCTGCCCAAGGCCCGGGACAAGACGCGTGGCATCTTCCTGACCTACCAGGCCAAGGGCTTCCTGCAGTCCAACGACGTCGAGCAGGCTCTCGCCGTCACCACCGAATCCCTCGATCTGGCCACCCGCATCGGCGCCGAGCGGTGCGTCACCCTGGTCCGCGAACTCGCGCCGGCGTTCAAGCCGTACCGCCGGGTTGACGGCGTCGCCGATCTCATCGAGCGCGTCCGGGCTGCGTGACGGGCGCTCGGATCAGAGTCGCGGTGATCAGCGGCCCGGAGAGGATGATCCGAGCCGCCGTCGTCAGGAGGCTGCCAAGCGCCAGTCTGCGATTCCCGGCCCCATGCGGGTCGCGGGGCCGGGCTTCGCGCCGCTGTCAGCGAGAAGTGCCGGATGTGCTCGCAGGAGCGCACGTCTTGGGGGTGGCGTCGTGGTGGTGTCCGGCGAGCCAGAGCCCGGCGAGGAGTCCGGCGATCGCCAGGACCTTGTGCCGGTTCTGCTTCCACCATGACGGTGATCCGGCTGCCATGAAGCGCAGTTGTGTGTACTCAGGATGCTCGCGGGGCGGCGTGTCCTTGAACAGTGCCATCTCCGGTGAACCTCCTCTCCCCCTTGGGAGGTTCATGACCATACGGCGCTCTCTGCCATGATCGCAGACATTTACTGTATTTCCACAGCACGCGGATGCCCGGAGAACGGCCGGCCACCTGGAGGCCGGGGAGACGGTGACCGGGGCGATGGCGTGCGAGGCGGCCGAGGAACTGGGCATCACCATCGCCCCGGAGGACCTCCGTCTCGTCCACACGCTCCACCACCTGGACCCCGACGACGGATCCGACCGCCTCCAGCTCTTCTTCCGCCCGGTCCGCCACGACGGCGACGCCGGCGACCGGGAGCCCGAGAAGTGTGAACGCCTCGCCTGGTGGCCGCTCGACCGGCTGCCCGCGAACACCGTCGACTACACCGTCCAGGCCCTCGACGAGATCCGCCTCGGCAACACCCTCTCCGTCGCCGGCTGGCCGCTATAGCGCGCGGGCGGAGAGCCCCGCCTCCCGCAGGAAGCCCGTCGGCGCCGACCGCAGGACCACCGCGGGGTGCGGGCCGTCCGGCTCCAGGGCGGCCAGCACCTCGGCCGCCGGGTAGCCGAAGAGATCGACGTCCCCGAGCACCACCGGCACGGCGGACGGCCCGGTCGGCGAGGAGTCGTGCCGCAGGACACAGACGGACGCCAGCCCCTGTACGTCCAGCTCGGTACGGCCGTACCGGTCGACGACGTCCCCGTAGGCGAGCACCTCCAGGCCCTCGTACCGGGCCGAGAAGGCCCAACCGACCTGGCAGACCCAGTACTCGTGGACGTCCGCCAGGGTAGCGGCGGCCCACTGCGCCTCACGCTCGGACATGCCGAACCGCAGCACGCCCGCACCGCGGGGCAACACGAGGCCGGTCTCCGGCAGCAGCTCGAACATCCCCCGATCCTGACCCGGCCGCCCTCACCCGCGCAACGCGGTACCGGACCGCACACCTGCCTGGGTACCCGCTCCCCGATCCGCGTATCCCTCGGCGGCGCTCCTCGCCTTCCTGCTCACTGTCCTCAGCCGAAACCCCGGACGTAGCGAACGCCTGGCGGCGGCTCCCGGGCCCCACACCGGGCCCCGGGAGCCGCCGCCGCAAACCCCAAGGCCTCAGCCGATCGCCCAGCGCTGGAGCGCCGAGCCGCTGTCCGGCTGCTGGCTGACGAGCGCGCCGTCGCCCGTCGAGGCGGTGGTCAGCAGGAGGCCGCTCTTCTGCGAGGCCAGTGTGTACCCGCCGCCCGCCACCGGTGTCGCGATCCAGCGCTGGTTGGCCGCGCCGGTGCAGGGCCACTGGATCACCTGCGCCCCGGCCGCCGTCGAGCCGCCGCTGACGTCGGCGCACAGCTTCGACTCGCCGTTCGCGAGCTGGTAACTGCCGTCCGCCTGACGGGTGAAGACCCAGTTCTGGTTCCGGCCGCCGTTGGGCGTCCAGGTGATGAGCCGGGTGCCCTGGCCGGTGGAGTGGCCCGGGTCGTCCAGCGCCTTGCCCGAGGCCACCACCGTCCGGGGGCCGTCGAGCCCGGTGCCGGCCGGGCCGAGGGCGGTGAGCATCAGGGTCTGCTCCGCCGCCGTGCGGCCGCCGCCGACGGTGCTGCCGCTGCTGTCCGTCCAGCTCCGGTTCGGCGTCGTCTCGGTGAGCCGGTGGGCGTTCGCCGAGAGCCCGAGGACGAGGCCGCTGTAGCGGTTGACGATCCGCAGCACGCCGGTCGCGGAGCCGTCCGCCGCCGTGCCGGGCACGAGCCACCACTGTTGCCCGACCGTCGGCCCGCCCGCCGGGGCCGCTCCGACGACGGGCCGGGCTCCCCACGCGCGCCCGCCCACCGCGCCCGAGTCGACCCCGAGCAATCGCCCGCTCGCGCCGTTGGCGATCCGGTACGACCCGTCGCCGTTCGCCGTGAACGTCCAGGACTCCCACGCCGAGCCGGTGGCCGCGACCAGCGAGGTGGTGTCCGGACCGCCCGCGACCTGTGCGAGGACCCGCCCGTCCCCGTTCGCGATCCGGTAGGCCCGGCCGGTGTCGACCGGTGGCGCGGCGGGCACCGACGCGTCGATCGTGACCGGCACGTACTCGCCGTCCGCCCCGCCGGAGCAGCCGAAGGCGCAGTAGGCGCGGAACGTCCGCCCGACGACCGCCGAGCTCGTCCGGTTGGCACCGTCGAGGAACCAGCGGTACCAGGAGGCCGTGTGGTAGGCGCCGGTGTCGCCGATCGGCACCCACTTCTGGGTCGAGAGGTCGGCGGTGGCGTAGTAGTGCTGGGGCGCGTTGCCGCTCTGGTCGACGGCCTGGGGCTCGCCGACGTAGAGGCCGAGGTGGGCGTCGTAGGTGACGTCCATGACGAACAGCGGCGAGGTCGCCGGCATCGTCCCGGCGGCGATCTGTTGCTCCGAGGTCCCGGTGTTGGCCGGGTCGTACTCGTCGGAGGCCGCCGTGTACCCGGTGGAGCCGTCCGCGTCGACGGGCACCATGTTGCTCTCGCGGCCGCCGGTGCCGGGCTCGGCCCAGGAGCCGTCGTACCACTTCCGCCAGGAGCCGGGCGCCATCTTGGAGGCGATCGGCGCGCGGGCGACGTGGGAGTGGAACGCCTTCCAGCCGCCGCTCTTGTCGACGATCCGCGAGCCGTAGAAGACGTAGAAGTACCCGGAGGCGGTGTCGACGAGCAGCCGCTGGTCGCCGTCGCCGTAGGAGTAGGTCTCGTTGGGGAACTGCGCGGTGTCGCTCCGGGTCGTGCTGTAGGGCGAGGTGATGACGTGGTCCCTGATCGCCCAGGTGCGGCCCTGGTCGGTGGAGACGGCGTAGTCGACGGCGTCGTAGTGGAGCCCGTCACCGAACGGCTGCGGGGTGAACTCGTTGTGCACCAGCCCGTACCAGTCGCCGGTGTCGGGGTCGATCCACACACCGGACAGGTCGCAGTAGTTCTTCTGCGCGTACCCGCTGGCGCCCCCGGCGAACGTCGCCGTCCGCCCGGTGGGGCTGTTGTTGCAGCGCGAGGTCGTGTCGTCGTTCCGGTCGGCGGGGTCGGCCGGGTTGACTGCGCCGCTGATCGCGGCGGACCGGGTGGCGGTGTCGAAGTCCGTGCCGGTGAAGAAGTCCCAGTAGCGCGGGTCGTTCTTGCCGTAGAGCGCGGCGGACTGCTGGAAGTAGAACGTGCCGTCCTTGTCGACGTACGGGACGGCGGGGGTGTCGGTGGGATGGCCGAAGGGAGTCGGCGCCCCGACCGTGACGGTGTAGGTCACCGGGCCGTCCGGCTCGTCGGCCGAGGCGGTGGCCGGCAGCGCGGAGGCGGTGGCCGCCAGCAGGACCGCGGCCGTCAGCAGGGTGGCGAATCTTCGAAGGGGGCGAGGGGACACGGGCACTCCTTAGCGGCAGCCGTACTCGCACACGATCGTCGCGAACTTGCTCAACTTAACTCTGATTCAAGCAACTTCGAGCATGACAGTGACAGGATGAGCCACCCGGGTCAAGACCGCCGACGAACCCGCCCCGCCGCAACGGCCCCTGGCACCTGCCGTCGGCACACCACCCCCGCCTTCACCGGACAACGGCCCGTCATCACTGAATAAGCCGCCCGTAATCTGTTCAGCAGGAAATCCGAGATCGCAACAGCCCGCCCGCGTGCGGATTTTCCGAATCCGTGGACTTCAGATGAAATCCCTTTACTCGTACGGCCGTTGACCCCCATTTCCCGGCCCTGCTTTGCTGTGCCGTGGCAGGCTGCGCTGTTCTCCCCACCCCCTCCACCAGCGCGTCCGGCGATCGGCCGGGCCATGCTCCGGCGCGGCCCGTCGTCCTCAGTCCTCACCCCGCACAGCCCCGCTGCCACCAGGCACGCGGGTGGTCGGCATGAGAGAGGCTCCCCCACCATGGGTATTTCCCGCACGCCCCACAAGGCGGGCAGACCGACCCGCAAGGCCAGAACGTCGGTGCTGTCCGGCGTCGCGGCGCTGGCCCTCGCGGCCGCCGGATTCGCCTCCACGGCCGCCCAGGCCCAGCCCGAGGCGGCCGGCCGGCCGAGCGCGTCGGCGGCGAACCCGTTCAGCCCGCAGTACCAGCACCCGTACCGGCACGGCGCCGTGCCGACCATCGGCCAGAGCGCCAAGATGAAGGCCTGGGCGGACACCCACGCCGGCACCGCGGCGACCGGCCCGGAGACGCTGTCCTACGGCGGCGGCATCAACGGCGTCGGCGTCCTCGACGGCCACGCCAAGGTCTACCTCGTCTTCTACGGCAGCCAGTGGGGCAGCCAGGGCACCAACAGCAGCGGCGACGCGACCTTCTCCGGCGACCCGGACGGCGCCGCCCCGGTCACCCAGGAGATGTTCAAGGGCATCGGCACCGGCGGCGAGCTCTGGTCCGCCGACCTCACCCAGTGGTGCGACGGCCCCAACGTCGCCTCCGGCGCGGTCAGCTGCCCGTCCAACGCCAGCTTCGTCCCCTACCAGAGCGGCGGCGTCCTGGCCGGCGTCTGGTACGACAACTCGGGCGCCTCGCCGAGCGCGGCCAGCGGCAACCAGCTCGGCCAGGAGGCCGTCAAGGCGGCCGGCCACTTCGGCAACACCACGGCCGCGTCCAACCGCGACGCGTACTACGTGGTCCTCTCCCCCACCGGCACCAACCCGGACAACTACCAGAACCAGTACTGCGCCTGGCACGACTACACGGGCGACACCACGCTCACCGGCGGCGCCGTCAACTCGCCCTACGGCGACCTCGCGTTCTCCAACCAGCCGTACAACATGGACTCCGGCGCCGGCTGCGGGGTCGGATTCGTCACCTCCCCCGGCACGCTGGACGGCTGGACGATGACGCTCGGCCACGAGTGGCACGAGACGATGTCCGACCAGTTCCCGGCCGGGGGCTGGACCAACCACGTGTCCGGCAGCAGCTACAACGGCCAGGAGAACTCCGACGAGTGCGCCTGGCTCTCCCCCGGCACCACGGGCGGCGCGGCCATGGTCACCATGGGCACCGGCTCCTTCGCCGAGCAGGCCAGCTGGTCCAACGACACCAACTCCTGCGCCATCTCGCACCCGATCGTCGGCGGCGGCACCGGCCAGAACACCGTGACGGTGACCAACCCGGGCAGTCAGAGCAGCACCGTCGGCACGGCGGCGAGCCTGCAGATCCACGCCACCGACTCGGCCTCCGGCCAGGCGCTCACCTACTCCGCCACCGGCCTGCCGGCCGGCCTGTCGATCAACTCCTCGACCGGCCTCATCTCCGGCACCCCGACCGCGGCCGGCAGCTCCTCCGTCACCGTGACCGCCAAGGACAGCACCAACGCCTCCGGCAGCGCGTCCTTCGGCTGGACCGTGGGCACCGGCGGCGGCAACACCATCACCAACGGCGGCTTCGAGACCGGCAACCTGTCCGGCTGGACCTCGACCGGCTCCACCTCCGCCTCCACCTCCGCGGCGCACAGCGGCGGCTACGGCGCGATGGTGGGCTCGGCCAACCCGAGCGCCACCTCCTCGATCGCCCAGACGTTCACCGCTCCGGCCGGCTCCAGCAAGCTCTCCTTCTGGTACAGCAACACCTGCCCGGACACCGTGACCTACGACTGGGCCACCGCCACCCTGAAGGACAACACCACCGGCACCACCACCACGGTCCTCGCCAAGACCTGCGCCGCGACGTCGGCCTGGGTCAACAAGACCGCCACCGTGACCCCGGGCCACAGCTACACCCTGACCCTCACGAACCGCGACGACAACTACCCGGGTGACCCGACCTTCACCTACTACGACGACGTGACCGTCTCCTGACGTCCGTCCGACAGCCGGCACCACCGCCCCTATCGAGAACCAGCGAGAATGCGCCGCCCGTTTCCCCCGTCCCCCCGACGGGGGAAACGGGCGGCTCTCGTCATTCGACCCTAATCGAGCCCGTCTTACCGAACGCTTACCAACCGCATTCTCCCGCCCCGGCCCCCGTCAGGCCCCTCCACCACCCGCGGTCTAGGCTCGGGCACGATCAAACGAAAGAGCGGAAGGAACCACGTGGGCAGCTGGGAGCGCGCGCTCGACGCCGCGGGGATCGACGACCCCGGACTGCGCGACGACTACGGCCGGCAGCGCGGCCAGGTCGCCGCCTACCGCCGCGAGGCCGCCCTCGCCGCCGGCCTGCTCCTGCCGCCCCGGCTCGTGCCGCACGTGATCGCCGCCACCGCCTTCATGCACCGCACCGACGCCCTCCTCGACAGCGGTCCCCTCGACGGGCGGAAGGCCGCATACGCGCGCTGGGAGCAGGAGGTCGTCGAAGGCCTAGCCACCGGCCGCACCGACAACCCCGAGCTGCGCCCGCTGCTGGCCTCCGCCGCCGCGCACCCCGTCCTGCGCGACCGCGTCCCGGGGCACCTCGCCGGGGCCCTCGCCGACCTCGACTTCACCGGGTTCGCGACCGAGTCCGACTATCAGGCCTACCTCGACGGCTACGCCCTGCCCGCGTTCATGGTGGTCGCCGCCCTGCTCGGCCCCGACGGCGACCAGAGCGCCTACGAGGCCGCCTGCCGGGTCTTCATCGACGCGAGCCAGCGCCTCGACTTCGTCAGCGACCTCGCCGAGGACCTCGCCGACGGCCGCCTGACGATCCCCGCCGAGACTCTCGACCGGCACGGCGTCACCCGCGCCGACCTCGAACAGGGCCGGGACACCCCGGCGTTCGGCGCCCTGATCACCGAGCAGCTCGACCAGGTGGATCGCACCCTCGCCGCCGCCTGCACGGTGGTCGACCTGGCCCCGCCGGCCCACCGCCCGATGGTCCGCTGCATGGTCGGCCTGGAGGGCCTCACCAGCACCGCCGCCCGCGCCGACGTCCCCGCTCTGCTCCACCGCTCCGCCGGCCCGTCCAAGCTCGGTGCCCTGCGCCTGCTGGCCCGCGAGTACGTGCGGGCCCGCCGCGTGGCCCGCTGACCACGCAGGCCCCGGCCCCCGCCCGAGCGGGCGGGGGCCGGGGGCCGCCGGTCAGCAGCTGGGCACGTCCGGCAGCCACGCCGGGGTCGCCGGGCTTCAGCACGCTGGTGTCGGTGCCCCCGCCGTCACCCGTGCAACGCCCGTCAGAGGTGCTTGAAGTCCTCGATGGCCGTCCGGATCACCTGGTTCAGCTCCTCGCTGCCGGCGTGCCCGGAGTCCTCGATGATGTGGAGCCGGGCGTCCGGCCAGGCCTTCGCCAGCTCCCACGCCGTGTTCGGCGGGCCGCCCATGTCGTGCCGGCCGTGGGCCAGCACGCCGGGGATGCCGGCCAGTTTGTGGGCGTCGCGCAGCAGTTGGTCGGGCTCCAGCCAGGCGCCGTTGCTGAAGAAGTGGGAGCAGATGCGGACGAAGGCGATCTGGTCGTCGACCTCGCGGTTGCTGTACATGCCGGGGATGGTGTTGGGCTCGCCCGAGATGACCGCGTCCTCCCAGGCGAGCCAGTCTGCGGCGGCCTTCGCCCGGACGGCCCGGTCGGGGTGCTCCATGAGCCGGGAGTAGGCGGCGAGCAGGCTGCGCCAGTCGCCGTCGAGGGCGTCCCGCTCGTCCTCGGGGACACCCTCGCGGAAGCGGTCCCAGGCCTCGGGCCGGAAGCGGGCGGCGCCGCGGTAGAGCCACTCGGTCTCGGCGGGCCGGGTGGTCGTGATGGCGGCGATGACGATCTGGGTGACGCGCTCGGGGTGTTGCTGCGCGTACGCGAGGAGGAGGGTCGAGCCCCAGGAGGCGCCGTTGAGCAACCAGCGCTCGATGCCGAGGTGTTCGCGCAGGCGCTCCATGTCGTCGATCAGGTGCTGCGTGGTGTTGAGGCTCATGTCGGCGGCCGGGTCGCCGGCGTGCGGGGTGCTGCGGCCGCAGTTGCGCTGGTCGAAGCGGATGACGCGGTAGCACTCCGGGTCCCAGGAGCGCGCGGGCCTGCGCATCGCGCCCGAGCCTGGCCCGCCGTGGACGATGAGGGCGGGCTTGCCCTCGGGGCTGCCGAGTTGCTCGTAGTAGATGCGGTTGCCGTCCCCGGTGTCGAGGAATCCGGTGTCGTAGGGCTCGGTCGGAGGATAGAGATCAACCATGGCCGTCGAGCCTATGGGTTGCGACCGGCGAACTCACCTGATTTGTTCGTTGATTGACGCAGGCTCAGCGGCGGCCGAGCAGGTCGTCCAGCTCGGCGGCGTAGAGCAGCGCGGGGTCGAAGCCCATCCCGGTGAAGTGCCCGGCGAGCTCCAGGGACAGGACGCCGTGCAGGCGGGTCCAGAACGACAGCGCCCGGTGCAGCACCTCGGGCGGGGCGGGGTGCCCGCCGTCCCAGGCCCGGTGGTCGGCGAGGTGGGCGTCGAACGCCGTCGCGGGCGCGTGCGGGGCGGAGGCCGTCCAGGCGTCGAGGAGGATCGCCATGATCTCCCCCGAGATCGCGGTGGTGTCGTCCGGCGCGTGGTAGCCGGGCACGGGGGTGCCGTAGATGAGGAGGTAGCGGTGCGGATGCTCCAGTGCCCACCCGCGCAGCACGTGCGCGAGCCCCGGCAGGTCGGCCCCCTTGGCGACGGCGGCCCCGAGGGCGTCGGCGAGCCCGCGGTAGGCGTCCCGGACGAGTTCGGTGATGAGGTCGTCCCGGCTGGCGAAGTACCGGTAGAGCGCCGGCCCGCTCATGCCCATCTGCTTGGCGATCGCGTTGAGCGACAGCGCCGAGGCCCCGGCCGAGGCGATCTGCTCCCAGGCGTGCTGCTTGACCTCTCCCCGCACCTGCGCCCGGTACCGCTCCCGCGGGGTGTCCGCCCCGGTCGTCGCCATGGCCGCTCCGCTCCCGTCGCTACCCGTCGCTACAGATTGAAGGTTTCGCTAGAAGCTATCACGCCATGCCGGGAACCGGCCCGCACCGGGCCCTTGACCCGCCGCACGGCGAGAGTTAGACCTTATAGCGAGAGCGAATGGCTATGCCGATCGGGATCGGCACCTCATCCAACCACCGGAGGACCACCATGCCCAGCCATTCGCACTGCCCTGGCCGGCGTCGCCTTTGCCGCGAGCCTCCTCGGCCTCGTCGCCTCACCCGCCTTCGCCGACCCTCCCCGCGCCGCCGGCGACTCGCTGACGTGTCGTGGGGAGGGTGTTGATCCGGGCGCCGCCGTCCGGTACCGGGCCTCGGTCGTCGTCCATGCCCCTCTGGGCACCGTCTGGCGGCTGCAGACCGACGTCGAGCGCCGGCCCTCCTGGCAAGCGGCGGTCGGTTCGGCGGAGCGGCTCGACGACGGGGGACTGCGGCGCGGGTCGGCCTTCCACTGGACGACGCCGATTCCGCCGAAGCTGCCGACGACGCCCAGGCCGTCGATGACGATCGCGAGCACGAAAAGGCCTTCCTCACCGGTGGCTTGACGGCCGGTCGCGACGGGCGAGCCGGCCTTCGACGAACCCGCGGAGGGAAAGACGGACCAGCAAGTCCAGAAGGCGACGGGCGGATCTCCCTGGGCGTCACGCCCAGAGCGGCTCCCCCAGGACGGAGCCCTCCCGGGCGCCGGGCAGGACGTAGGCGACGGCCGAGGCCGTGTGGTCCAGGAACGGGTTCAGGGCGTCGCGCGCGGCGAGGCGGGTCTGGACGCGGGTGAACTGGACGGGGTCGCGCATGAACGCGCAGAAGAGCAGGCCGCGGTCGGCTGGGCCGTCGTCGAAGCTGTAGCCGCGGCGCAGCATGCGGGCGCCGCCGTCGAGGCGGGGGCTGCTGAGGCGGACGTGGGCGGTGGCGGGGATGACGTAGGAGCCGTCGGGGTTCTTGGCGTAGATGTCCGGGTCCTCGTGCTCGGCACTGCCGGTGAGCGGGGCGCCGTCGGCCGCCCGGCGGCCCATCGCCTGGTCGCGACGGTCCGCGGGGAGGGTGGCGAAGGCCGCGGTGTCCATGCGGATGCGGCGGTAGACCAGGACGGTGCCGTTCTCGTGCGGGCCCGGCGGGCCCCACACCCACTGGCGGGCGGCGTCGTCGTCGGGGTTGGCCGTGCCGTCCTTGAAGCCGAAGAGGTTGCGCGGGGTCACGCCGGAGGGTGTGGGCGGCAGGAAGCCGGACTGCGACCAGCGGGGCGTGGCGCCGGCGGCGCGGGTGGCCGTGCCGACGAGTTCGGCGACGACGGCCAGGCTCCAGCGGTCGTCGGCGCACAGTTGCAGGAGCAGGTCGCCGCCGCTGCGCGCCGGGTCCAGGTGCTCCCCCGGGAAGGGCGGCAACTCCCCCAGTGCGGCAGGGACGTTGAGGCCGAGACGGGAGGCGATCGCGGGTCCGATGCCCACCAGTGACGTGAGCCGGCTGCCGGTTCCGTGCTCCAGGCGCGGGTCGGACGGCCGATCGGAGACGGCCCCGGCGAGGACGCGGGTCAGCTCGGCGAGGAGGGCACGAAGGGCATCCCGGTCGGCGGCCCGGGAGGTCTGCGGGAGGTCGAAGGCCAGGAGTTGCGTCGTCTCCTGCTGAGGGAGCGTCACGCCTGCTTGTCGGACGCCGTGGAAGGGCGTCGGAGCGGGCGGAGGAGTCGCCGGACGTCCCGACTCGGGCTCATCGCGCACCAGTTGACCGGCCGCTGCTCCCACACCCGCGGCGAGCACCGCCCCGGCGGCGAACAGCGCCCTCCGCCGGCCGAAGCCGGGGGCGGCTTCGCGGGCCGGTTGCTGCGCGTTTTCCGGTTCGGTAGGCATGCGCGCTATTGGAGACGATAGAACACTGACTATGCAACTCCACACCTCCGGACGTGTGTTCGCCGCCCTGCTGACCGCCACCGCGCTCGCGGCCGGCGGGTGTTCCGCCACGGGTGCCGGTGCCGGCTCCGACGACGCCGAGCACCCGGCCGGGAGCGTGCTGCGGGTGCCGCAGGACTTCCCCACCGTCCAGAAGGCCGTGGACGTCGCCCGGGACGGCGAGACGGTCCTCCTCTCCCCCGGCGTCTACCGCGAGAGCGTCCGCGTCACCAAGGCGCGCCTGACCCTACGCGGCACGGACCGCAACGGCGTCGTCCTCGACGGCGGGCTCAAGCTGGTCAACGGCGTCACGGTGACCGGGCCCGGCTCGGTGGTCGAGAACCTCACCGTCCACGGCTACCTCGCCAACGGCGTGCTGTTCACCGGCGTCACCGACGAGAAACTGCAGCAGCGAGGCGCCGGCGGCTCCGCGTACGACCCCCTGGACACCGCCCGCTTCCCGGTCGTCCAGGGCTTCCGCGCCAGCCGGGTGACGGCGTACGACAACGGGCTGTACGGCATCTACGCGTTCGACGCGCGCGGCGGCGTGATCGAGGACTCGTACGCCTCCGGGCAGGCCGACTCGGGCATCTACGTCGGGCAGTGCAAGCCGTGCGACACCCTGGTGCGCGGCAACACGGTGGAGCGCAACGCCGTCGGCATCGAGCTGACCAACGCCTCGGACGGGCTGTCGGTGCTGGGCAACCGCGTCGTCGGCAACCGGGTCGGCGTCACCGTCAACTCCAACGACCTGGAGGCGCTCGCCCCGCAGCACGGCGCGGTGATCGCCGGGAACGTCGTCGCCGACAACAACGCCTCCGACACCCCCGAACAGGCGGACGGGGGCTTCGGCATCGGCATCGGGATCGGCGGCGGGACGGCCAACGTGGTGCGGCGCAACCTCGTCCGGGGCAACCGCGCCGCGGGCGTGATCGTCACCGACCCGGCCGGGCACCCTGCGAGCGGCAACCGCGTCGAGGGCAACCGCACCGACGGCAACGGCGCCGACCTCGTCCTGGCCTCGGCCGACCCGGGCAACTGCTTCACCGGCAACCAGCCGGCCGTCCAGAGCCCGGAGGGGCTGGAGGGCCTGGCGGCGTGCGGTGCCCAGGGTCGCGGTGCGGTGCCCGGCGGGCGGGCGGCCCCGGTCCAGGCGCCGCCCGGCGTGCCGTTCAGCCAGGTCGCCGCGCCGCCCGCACAGCCGTCGCTGCCGGATCCGTCCGCGCCCGCCCGGCCCGCCACCGACCTTCCGGGGACGGTCGACCCGGAGGCGTACCCGCTGCCGACGGACGTCACCGCCGTTCCGCAGCAGCCGAGTTGAGCCAACCGGCGGTCACGCCGTCGCCGTCCAGGTGACGGGCAGCGCGTGGACACCGTAGATCTGCATGTTCGTCCTGAGTTGCACCTCCTCGGCGGGGACGGCGAGCCGGAGGTCCGGGAAGCGGCGCAGCAGCCCGGCGAACCCGGCGCGCATCTCGATGCGGGCCAGCATCTGGCCGAGGCACGCGTGGACGCCGTGGCCGAAGGACAGCTGGCCGCGGGCCTCGCGGTGGACGTCCAGGGCGTCGGGGTCGGCGAAGCGCCGGGGGTCTCGGTTGGCGGCGAGCAGGGAGACGAGGACGGTCGAGCCCTCGGGGATCGTCTCGCCGCCGAGTTCGAGGTCCTCGGTGGCGTAGCGGTAGAGGACGTCGACGACGGACAGGTACCGCATGAGCTCCTCGACGGCGCCGGGCACCAGGCCGGGGTCGGCGCGCAGTTCGGCGAGCTGCTCGGGGTGCTCCAGGAGCGCGAAGGTGCCGATGCCCAGCATGTTGGCGGTGGTCTCGTGGCCGGCGAGCAGCAGCAGGAAGGCGATGCCGGTGAGTTCGTCGAGGCCGAGGTCCTCGTCGCGGGCCAGGTCGGAGAGGAGGTCGTCGCCCGGCTCCGCTCGCTTGCCGGTGACCAGTCCGGCGAGGAAGGCGCTCATGGCGCCGTACGCGGCCATCTTCTCGTCGAACGGCAGCTCCCGGTCCATGAACCGGGCCGTGTCGGCCTGGAAGCGCTCCCGGTCCGCGTAGGGGACGCCGAGCATCTCGCAGATGACGAGCGACGGCACCGGCAGCGCGAACTCCATGACCAGGTCGACCGGCGGGGCAAGCCGGGCCATGGCGTCCAGCTGCCGTTCGACGATCGCGGTGATGTGCTCCTCCAGCTGCTTCATGCGCCGGACGGTGAACGCGCCGGTGAGCTTGCGTCGCAGCCGGGTGTGGTCCGGCGGGTCCATCGCGATGAACATGCCCGGCACCTGCGGGGACGGTTCGGTGATCTCGGGCATGCCCGGGACCTCGTGCGGCACGTGCAGGACGCCGAGGTCCTGGCGGGAGCTGAACCGGTTGTCGGCCATGAGGCTGCGGACCTCGTCGTAGCCGGTGACGATCCAGCCCTCGTGGCCGTCGGGGAAGAGCATCGGGCTGACCGGACGGGCGTCGCGCAGCCGGCTGATGGCGCCGGGCGGGGCGAAGGGGCCGGCGTCGCGGTCGGTGGGCAGGCCGTGCGGGACGGGGACCTGGTCGCTCATGGGGCGTCCTCTCGTGGTGGTCGGTGCGACCACTGTCCCCGGGGCGCCTGACACCGCGCTGACACAGCTCTGACACGGGCCGGGCCCCGGCTCAGCCGGTGAGCCAGGGCGCCTCGGGGAGCTTGGCCTCGCCGGCGTGCCCGGTGAACTCCACCGCGGTGGGCGTGCCGAGGCCCGCCAGCCGCATCGTCACCCGGCGCAGCGTGCCGTCGCCGTCGACCCAGTACGTGAGGGGCGAGCGCCCGCCGTCGGGGGCGGCGCCCTGCGCGCGCGGGCCGGCGAAGCGGTCGTAGTCGCGGCCGTCGATGCGGTCGTGGCCGAGCCGGCGGGCGCCGGCCTGGGCGAGCAGCAGGGGGTTGTCGGGCCGGTCCGCGCCGAGCTGGACCATCAGCTGGAGGCCGGAGTCCAGCGGGTCGGCCGTGTAGGTGCGCGGCGACCAGCCGGCGCGGGGGACGTGCTCGGCCTGCTCCCAGGGCTTGCCGTCGTAGCCGGGCGGTTCGGGGGCGAGGCCGAGGCCTCCCGTGTCCCAGACGACGAGGCCGTGGTCCGGCTGGGTGCCGGGCCCGCTGGTCGTGTAGCGGCCGACGCCCCGGCGGGTCCGGTAGTCGACGACGCCCTCGACGCGGATCTCCACTCCCCCGCCCTCGGCCGCGGTGAGGACCACGCCGACGGGGCTGGCCTGGTAGAGGTTCAGCCGCGAGAGGGCGAGCCTGGACGCCTCCTCCGTGGTGACCGGCCGCTCGGCCGTCTCGTCGGAGACCGTCCGGTGGATGACGAAACCACCGACGGCCAGGGCGCACACGACGACGGCGACGAGTGCGCCGAGCCGGGCGCGGCGTGGTGTGCGGGGCATGCGGCTGCCTTCTCTCTCGGATGAGTCACGCCCGTCGGGCGGGCCTCCCGGACACCTCCGGGAGACCCGCCCGATCGAGCCCTTCCGGACCGTCAGCGCCCGGACTTTCGCCTGCGGGTCAGCACGAGCAGCGCGGAGCCGAGGACGGTGAGCACCACGGCGCCGGCCACGGCCACGGGGATCGCCCGGCTCGCACCGGTGCCGGGCAGCGTGCCGGGCACCGGCCGGGGTGCGGACGGCGGCAGCGGGTAGTCCGGGTTGCCGGGGTTTCCCGGGGCCGGGTTGCCGGGGTTGCCGGGCACGGCCGGGCCGGGCTGGGCCGGCGGCGAGGACGGCGACGGCGTTCCGGTCGGCACCGGGGTCGGCGTCGGCGAGGCCGTGGACGTCGGCGTGGGCGTCGGGGTCGGGGTCGGCGTGGCGATGAGCCGGTTGACCATCGTCACCGAGACCCCGGCGTCGAGGTTGTCCGCGGTCAGCACCAGCGGCGCGGACACCGACGGGTCCGGCGCGGAGTAGCCGTCCGGCGGGCTCACCTCCTGCCAGTAGTACGTCCCGGGTGTGCCGCTGCCCTGGCACACGCCGTCCGCCCCGGTCGTGCAGGGCTCACCGACGGGCGTGTCCGGCTTGTCGCCGGTCGTCTGGAGGCCGTCGGTGCCGTTGCTCTCCTTCCAGAGCCGGAACGTGGCGCCGGCCAGCGGTCTGCCGTCCTGGTCGTTCTTGACGACCCGCAGGACGCCCTCCTGCCGGCGGTAGCCGAAGTCGTACGTGTGGTCGTTCTCGCCGGGTCCACCGGTGGTCAGCGACCGTTCGGGGAACCTCGCCCCGGCCGGGACGACGCCCTTGGAGTCGATGAAGTGGTTGTCCCCGACGTCGGCGGCGGTGGGCACCCACTGGTAGAGCGGGCCGCCCTTGGCGTAGTCCGCCGGGTTGTCGATCCGGATCGTGTACTTCGTCCGGGGTTTGAGGCCGCCGGTGACGTCGGAGTCGTCGAAGTAGTACTCGCCGCGCCCGGTCGTCGTCGTGGTGCCGACGACCTTGCCCGACTCGTCGTAGAGGTGGACGGTGGCGCCCGGCACCGGGCGCTGGCCCGGGTTCTGGATGCCCTTGCGCTCGGGGTCGTACCAGACCCGGTTGCCGATCTGCAGCGGCGCCCGGTCGCAGAGCACCTCCAGGTCGCCCATGGAGGCGCCCTTGCCGAAGGGCGCGTTGTCCTTGGCCGGGTTGAGCCGGAAGCCGAGCTTCGGGTCCTGCTTGCCGTCCGCCCGCTGGAGGAACGACGTGCCGTACCCGAGGGCGGTGTGGTTGGGGTCGAAGGCGGAGACCGCGATCGTGTCCTCCACCTTGGAGAGCGCCATGCCGGCGAACGCCGTGTTGTGGTGGCCCACTCCGGCCCAGGCGGT
This sequence comes from Streptomyces sp. SP17BM10, assembly GCF_036322405.1. Lineage (NCBI taxonomy): Bacteria > Bacillati > Actinomycetota > Actinomycetes > Kitasatosporales > Streptomycetaceae > Streptomyces > Streptomyces sp. SP17BM10. The sequence continues at coordinate 38,348 of NZ_JAQYXB010000539.1, forward strand.
GTCGAAGAAGCGGTTGCCCCGGGGGGCGAGGCCGCAGCCGCCGTTGGTGTCCAGCACGTACGTGCCGTTCACCGGGCACGCCTTGTTCAGGTCGCCGCCGGACATGACGCGGGCGGGGGCGCCCGGGTTCGGGGCGCCCGGCGCGCGGTCGCCGAAGCGGTCGCGGAAGGCCAGCAGCATCGACCCGTCGGTCTCGAAGCCGATCTCGCCCAGCTCCGGTTCCGGGTTGGCCATCGTGTTGAGACCGCACGGACGGCCGCCCTGAGCGGTCGGGAAGGTGCTCGTCCACGGGAACCAGCCCGCGCCGTCGCACGGGCCCGAGCCCACGGTGGACTTGCGCGGGTAGTCCAGCGGCTGGTCCAGCACCGGCCTGCCGAACACGCCGGTGCCGAGGTCGAACGGCAGGACCACCGCGCGCACGTCGGTGAGCTTGCCGGTGGACTCGCCGGAGCACACCCCGCCGAGGTAGCCGGTGCCGTCCTGGAGGCCGAGGCCGAAGGGCCGCCAGTCCCCCGCCGCCGGGCACCCCGGATCGGGGATCGGGTAGGCGGCCGACGGCGCCCCGGCGCTCGGGGCGGTGGCGTCGTAGCGGTACAGCCTGCGGTCGTTGAGGTTGACGACGAACAGGCCCCTGCCGTCGTCGGTGATCTTGATGCCGCCGAGGCTCTCCTTGCCCGGGGCGTCGGTGAAGGCGTCGTCCGTGCCGTCGCCGTGGATGCTGGTGCCCGCGTCCGGGACGGTGGTGAACAGCGTCGTCTTCTTCTGCGCGAGGTCGGTGACGTAGATGCCGCCCGCACCGCCCGGGCCGTACCCGGTGGTGCGCTTGGCGACCGCCGTGGAGAACACCCGCCGGTCGGCCTTGTTCCAGGCGATGCCGAACAGCGTGCCGGTCTCGGCGTTGGTGGCGATATTGGTGGCGCTCACGCCGTCGCCGTCCTGGCCCCGTGCGCTGTACGGGAAGGAGACCAGCGTGCGCTGGGCCCCGCCCTCGCGGGCCATGGGCTGGCAGGTCGTCACCAGCGGCGCGTTCTTCTGGCAGTAGTCACCGGGGTTCCACAGCCCGGTGGTGTAGGACACGTTCTTGCCGCCGGAGAGGTCGACGAACTCCTCGTTGCTGCTCAGCGCGCCCGGCGCACCGTCCAGCCCCTGGCGGGAGGCGAAGGCCGGGAACAGCACGCCCGGCTTCGGATTCACCACCTGCACGCGGTACTTGCCGCCGCCCGCCTTGCTCGTGGCCGGCGCGAGCGTCACCAGGCCGTTGGCCGCGGTGGTGCCCTCGATGCCGACGCCCGCGTCGTCCGTCAGCGTCACCTTCACGCCCGCGATGCCGGGCTCCAGCGCGGACTTGTACACGCCGCTCGTGTCCACGGCCCGGACCACCCGGACCGTCACGGACCCGTCGCCCGGCTGCGGGAACGCGGCCGGGGCCGCCAGCAGTGAGCAACTGCCCACCCCGACGGCGAGCACCGCGACGCTGCCCGCCGCGCGGCGGCCGGATCTGCGCCCCCGCCTCCGGGCCGGGCCGCGCGCGGTGCCGTTGGGCTCTTCGTCTGTCGTTGTCATCCCCTGCTCTCATCGTCCGGAAGGGCCTTGCGGCCCGGCCTCGTCGGGGCGTCCACGGAGTGACGTGAAGCCGTCATCCTTAACGGGAGCTTAAAGCGATTTGACGCAACCTGGATGAAAAACAGGAACTCTGACGGCACATCAGGCAGAAGCGGGCGCCCTGATCGAACGCTTCCTCGATTGCACACATCTTCTCCGGCACCTGCCCACACGCGCCGGACGGCAACTCCAAGCGCTTCTTTGGAGTCGCTAAAGTTTCCCCAATATACGGCAAAACGGACAGAGTTGACGTAGTGTCAGATGTTTGCAAAGTGGCTGGTGCGGCCGCTGGGAAGATCTTGACACCCCTTCGTCACAGCGGTTTCACTGACAGCGCTCCTGCCGGAGCCACATCTTCCTGAGCCGCACCGAGGGCCGGACTCCCGTACCGAGATCACGTCCTCGCACCGAGATCACGTCCTCACCGAGATCCCGCACGTTTGCGCTCGGAACCACCAGGAATGGGAGAAGCCAGATGGGGAGCGGACAGAACACCGACGGTGGCTGTTGTCCCACCGAGTCACCCGAAGCCGATGAGCCATTCCCGCTGACCGAGATCCAGTACGCGTACTGGGTCGGGCGCGGGCCCAACTTCGTCCTCGGCAACGTCGCACCGCACGCCTACTTCGAGCTGGAGGGCCGTCGCCTCGACCCGGACCTCCTGAACCGCACCTGGCGCCGCCTGCTGGAGCGCCACGGCATGCTGCGGGCGGTCGTCCACGAGGGCGGCGAGCAGCAGATCCTCGCCGAGGCCCCGCCCTTCGAGATCGCCTTCGAGGACCTGTCCCGGGTGCCCGCGGAGGAGGCCGAGGCGCGGCTCGCCGAGGTCCGCCTGGACCTGTCGGAGCGCGTCTACGACCCCTCCGTGTGGCCGCTGTTCGACGTCCGGCTGACCCGCCTGCCCGAGCACGACCGGCTGCACGTGAGCCTCGACCTGCTCATGGTCGACCTGGCCAGCATCGCCGCCCTGTTCAGCGAGTGGAGCGCGCTCTGCCGCGACGAGCGGGCCGAGCTCCCGCCGGTCGACGTCTCCTTCCGCGACTACGTCCTCGCGCTGGAGAACGGCACCCGGTCGCCGCGGCACAAGCGCTCGATGGAGTACTGGGTCTCCCGCGCCGAGGAGCTCGCCCCGCCGCCGGAGCTGCCGCTGGCCAAGCCCCCGGCGCGCATACCCAAGCCGCGCTTCACGCACCGCGAGTACCACCTCCCGCCGGCCCTGTGGCAGCGCTTCCAGGCGCGCTCGGAGGAGGCGGGCCTGACCCCGACCGCCGTCCTGGCCACGGTCTTCGCCGAGACGCTGCGGATGTGGAGCGGCACCCCGAAGTTCGCGCTGAACCTCACGCTGTTCAACCGCCTGCCACTGCTCCTCGCCGAGAACGCGAAGGGCCACCGCACCGTCCACCCCCACCTGCAGAACCTGATCGGCGACTTCACCTCGATCTGCCTGCTGGAGATGGACACCACCGGCGACCTCCCCTTCGAGGACCGCGTCGCGCGCACCCAGACCCAGCTCCAGCAGGACCTGCGCCACCGCTACGTCAGCGCCCTGCACGCGCTGCGCGAGCGCCGCCGGCGCGGCCTGCAGACCAACTTCGAGACCATGCCGGTCGTCTTCACGAGCGGCCTGGGCACCGTCGCCGACGTCTCCGGGCCGATGGCCTACTTCGGCGACATCACCTACCGGCTCAGCCAGACCCCGCAGGTGTGGCTGGACCACCAGGTGGTCGACTTCACCGGCTCGCTGGACCTCACCTGGGACGCCGTCGAGGAGCTCTTCCCCGAGGGCCTCCTGGACGACATGTTCGCCACCTACACCGCGGCCGTCCGCGCGCTCGCCGAGGACGACGCGGTCTGGACGGCCGGCCCCGCCCTCGCCCTGCCCGCCGGCCAGGCCGCCGCCCGCGACGGCGCGAACGCCACCGCCGGCGAGCTGCCCGAGGGCCTGCTGCACCAGGGTCTGCTGAAGGGCGCCGCCGAGCACCCCGAGCGGCCCGCCGTGCTGCACGGCTCCGGGACCGTCACCTACGGCGCCCTCGCCGCGCAGGCCGCGTCCGTCGCCGAGCGGGTGCGCCGCACCGCCGACGGCGCCGGCCTGCGCGACCGCCTGGTCGGCATCACCCTGCCCAAGGGCCCGGACCAGGTCGCCGCCGCCCACGGCGTGCTGCTCGCCTCGGCCGCCTACCTGCCCGTCGGTCCCGCGCTGCCGTCCGCCCGCCGGTCGGCGCTGCTGACCGACGGCGAGGCGCTCGCCGTCGTCACGGACGCCGCGCACCTGGACGCCCCGCACTGGCCCGAGGGCCTCCCGCGGCTGGACGTCGAGGGCGCCGCCGACCCGGCCGCCCCGGCGGACGCCGCGCGCCCCGAGGACCTCGCCTACGTCCTCTACACCTCCGGCTCCACCGGGCGCCCCAAGGGCGTCATGATCGAGCACCGGGCCGCGCTCAACACCGTCGCCGACATCAACGAGCGCTTCGGCGTCGGCCCCGCGGACCGCGTGTTCGGCCTCGCCGACCTCGGCTTCGACCTCTCGGTCTACGACCTCTTCGGCACCTTCCTCGCCGGCGGCGCCCTCGTGCTGCCCGACGAGGACAAGCGCCGCGAGCCGGGCCACTGGGCCGAGCTGATGGCCCGGCACGGCGTCACCGTGTGGAACTCCGTCCCGGCCCAGATGCAGATGCTCGTCGACCACGTCGAGCTCACCGGCGACGTCCCCGAGGGCCTGCGGCTCGTCCTGCTCAGCGGCGACTGGATCCCGCTGGACCTGCCCGAGCGCATCCTCGCGCTGTGGCCCGAGGCCCGCGTGATCAGCCTCGGCGGCGCCACCGAGGCGTCCATCTGGTCCAACTGGCACCCGGCCGACCAGGTCCCCGAGGGCTGCCCGAGCGTCCCGTACGGCAAGCCGCTGCGCAACCAGGCCTTCCACGTGCTCGACGAGCGCATGGAGCCGTGCCCGGTGTGGGTGCCCGGCGAGCTGTACATCGCCGGCACCGGCCTCGCCCGCGGCTACTTCCGCGACCCCGAGCGCACCGCGGCGAGCTTCGTCCACCACCCGCGCACCGGCGAACGGCTCTACCGCACCGGCGACTTCGGCCGCTACCTGCCGGACGGCGTGCTCCAGTTCCTCGGCCGCCGGGACGGCCAGGTCAAGATCGGCGGCCACCGCATCGAGTGCGGCGAGGTCGAGGCCGTCCTCCAGCGCCACCCCGGCGTGGAGAACGCCGTCGTCGTCAAGTCCGCCGACGACCCGACCAACGCGCGCCTGCTCGGCTACGTCGTGCCCGACCGCGCCGACGGCTCCCTGCTGGTCACCGAGACGGCCGACCCCGCCGAGACCGGCCGCCGCCGCGCGGCCCTCGCCTCGGCCGCGACCTTCGCCGCCCCCGGCCCCGACGCCGCCACCCTGGTCGGCGCCTGGTCCGCGCTCGACGACCTGCACGCCGCGGCCGCCGCCGTCGCCTTCCGCACCCTCGGCCTGCCGCACCTGCCCGGCGAGCGGTTCGACCCGTCCGCCGCCACCGCGGCCGGCGTGGCCACCCGCTACGAACGCTGGCTGGCCCGGGCCACCGACGCCCTGGTGCGCCACGGCGACCTGCGCACCACCGAGGACGGCCTCGAAGTGGCCGTCGAGTTCCCGCAGGCCGTCCCCGACGCCGTCGCCGAGGCCGCCCGCAGCGCGCTCGGCGGCACCCTGGACGTGCCCGCGGACCTCGTCGACTGGATGCTCTCGCTGGCGGGCAACGTCGCCGCCGTCCTCACCCAGTCCCTGCACTCGGCCGAGCTCTACGCCTCGGACCGCACGCCGGAGGTGTACGCCCGCCTCTTCGGCCCCGCCTACGCGGTCGCCACCGAGGCGGTGGCCCGGCTCGTCGCCGACTGGCCGGCGGACCGCCCGCTGCGCGTCGTCGAGGTCGGCGGCGGCTACGGCACGCTCACGCGGCACCTGCTGCCGCTGCTGCCCGCCGACCGCACCGACTACCTGTTCACGGACATCTCGACCTACTTCACCGACCGCGCCCAGGAGAACTTCGGGGAGTACGAGTTCGTCCGCTACGGGCTGTTCAACCTCGACCAGGAGCCCGAACTCCAGGGCCACGACGGCCTGTCGGCCGACCTCGTGATCGCCGCCAGCGTCCTGCACGACACCCGGGACATCGCCACCAGCCTCGCCACCCTGCGCTCCGTCCTCGCCCCCGGCGGCCTGCTGCTGATGGTCGAACAGACCGCCATGCACCCGTGGTTCGACCTCACCATGGGCCTCCAGCAGGGCTTCGACGGCTGGACGGACACCGAGTTCCGCACCTGGGGCCACCCGCTGCTCGACTGCCCGCAGTGGGCCGGGCTGCTTACCAAGTGCGGATACGGCGACACCGCGGTCCTCACCCGCGAGGGCGACGGACCGGCCGCGGTCGGCTTCGACGTCCTGGCCGCCGAAGGCCCCGCGGAGCAGCGGCGGTTCGACCGCGACGCGCTGCTGGCGCACGCGGCGGCGCACCTGCCCAAGCACATGGTCCCGGCGCGGCTCAGCCCGCTGGAGCGCATCCCGCTCAGCGGCACGGGCAAGATCGACCGCTCGGTGCTGGCCAAGGCCGGCGCACGGGGCGTGCAGCGCGGGCGGCCGGTGCGTCCGCCGGTCACCGACCGGCAGGCCAAGCTCGTCGAGATCTACCGCTCGATCCTCGGCGTGAACCAGATCGACCTCGCCGACGACTTCCTGGAGGCGGGCGGCGACTCGCTGCTCGCGGCCCGGATCGCCGTCTCCCTGCAGCGCACCTTCGGCATCGAGGTGCCGGTCGCCGTCGTCCTGCAGAACTCGACGGTGGCCGACGTCGACGCGTGGTTCGAGCCGCAGCTCGGCCCGGCGAACCCGCTCGACGTGCCGGCCGCCGACCGGTCCGAGGCTCCCAACGCATCTCAGGAGGACGTGTGACACGCGAGAAGCTCGTCGAGTGGCTCGCCGACTACATCGCGGAGCTGCTGGACATCGCGGTCGAGGAGGTCGGCACCGACCTCCCGCTGACGGCGCTCGGCGTCGACTCCGCCACCACCCTGGTGCTGGCGGCCGACCTCGGGACGAAGCTGCGCCGACGGGTGCGGCCCAAGGAGATCCTGGAGCACCCGACGATCGACGGCCTGGCCGAGTACCTGGCGTCGACCGGGGCCGAGGCGGACGTCGTCGCCGCCGGAACGGCCGAGGTGAGGTGACGTGACCGGCATGGCGGAACCGCACACCCCCCAGTGGACCATCAGGGCACCCGGCCCGTCCGGGCCGCGCACCGTGTACTGCTTCCCGCACGGAGGCGGTTCCGCCGCCGAGTACGTCCGGTGGGGCCGCCAGCTGGAGGGCCTGAACGTCCTGGCCGTCCAGCTGCCCGGCCGGGGCTCCCGGCTCGACGAGGAACCGTGCACGTCGATGGCCGACCTCGTCGACCAGCTCGCGAAGGAGATGCCGCTCAGCACTCCCTTCGTGTTCTTCGGGCACAGCTTCGGCGCCCTCGTGTGCTACGAACTCACCCACCGACTCATCGAGTTGGGTCGCCCGCTGCCGGAGCGGCTGATCCTCTCCGGCTACCCGGCGCCCGAACTCGCCCGGCACGAGCAGGGGTTCCACCTCCTTCCGGACACGGAGCTGCTGAGCGCCGTGAACGAGCGGCACGGCGGCATCCCCGAGGAACTCCTCGCCGACCCCGAGCTGGCGCGGCTCTCGGCGGCCGGGCTGCGGGCTGACTACCGGATCCTGGAGACCTACCGGTGGCAGGAGCGGCCGCCGCTGCCCGTACCGTTCACGGTGCTCGGCGGCGACCGCGACCTCATCTCCGAGGAGCAGCTCACCGCGTGGGAGCGGCACACCGACGCCGGACCGGTCCCGGTCCGGCTGTTCCCCGGGGGCCACTTCTACTTCCGCGAACGGCAGCACGCGGCCGTCCTGCGGAACGTCCGGGCGGCGGCATGCTGACGTTCGCCGTCGCCGCGCTCGTCCTCATCATGATCCCCGGCCCCGACCAGGCGCTCATCACCCGCAACGCCCTGGTCGGCGGTCGGGGCGCCGGGCTGTACACCACGCTCGGCGGCATGCTGGGGCTGAGCGTGCACGTGTCGGCCGCGTCGCTCGGCGTCTCGTCGCTGCTGGTGGCGTCCGCCGTGGCGTTCACCGTGCTGAAGACCGTCGGGACGCTGTACCTGGTGTGGATGGGCATCGGCACGCTGCGCGCCGCCCGGAAGTCCGCGCGGGCGACGGCCGACGCGGCGGCGCCGGACACGGCCGGGAACACGTGGCTGACGTACCTGCGGCAGGGCTTCCTGTCGAACGCGCTCAACCCGAAGGTGGCGCTGTTCTTCGTCACCTTCCTGCCGCAGTTCCTCCCCACGACCGGGCACACCCTGGGCCGGGCGCTCGTGCTCTCGGCGGAGTTCGTGGTGCTGTACCTGCTCTGGTTCGGCCTCTACACCGTCACCGTCGACCGCTTCGGCGCCTTCCTGCGCCGCCCGAAGGTCCGCAGCCGCATCGAGCAGGTGACGGGTGTGCTCCTGATCGGCTTCGGTGTGCGGCTGGCACTGATGCAGTGACACCGCCGTGGGGGCCGCCCTCCACGGCGGCTGTTCCGGCCACGGCCGGGGCCGGGTTCCGCCCGGCTCCGGCCGTCCTGCATCATGTCGGCTTCCGACGTCATTTCGGGTGGGGAACGGGGGAACGGTGCCGCTGAAGGATCCCAGGACCCGGGCGGGGCGATGGCTCGTCGTGCCGCTCGTGGTGCTGGCGGGGCTCGTCATGGTGCTGGCCGGCGTGGCGATGGCCACCGTGTGCCTGCGCACCATCGAGTACCCGCTCCGCCTCGCCGGGGAGCCCGGCCTGCTGGCCGTCTCGGGCTGCGTCACCGAGGGCAGCGGCAAGCGGGCCCACACCACCTGCTTCGGCACCTTCACCCCCGACTCGGGCGCCGCCGCCGTACCGACGTCCTACGACGGCTCCCTGTCGGCCCGCGCCCGTGTCCCCGTCCAGTACGTCCCCTCCGAGGACACCACCTACCGCGTGGGCGTGGCCTACACGGGCGTCCGCGTCCTCGGCACCTGCTTCGGCCTGTTCACCGTCATCGCGGGCGGCCTCGGCCTCGCCCAGGCCGTCCGGATCGCCGCGCCCGGCCGCGCCGCCCGCCGGCGCGAGGCCTTCCCCGGTCGCGCCGTCGGGTGGGTCGTGGCGGTCCTGCTCGTGCTGACGGCGGCCTCGGGCCTGACCAGCCTGGTGGCGTACCTGATGGCGTACCTCCTGGCGGACTGACCGGCGGCGGGGGCTGGGGCCCGTCGTCGAACCCCCGCCTGCCCTGCGTTCCGGCCGTGGCACTCCGCCGCGACCGTCCCGCTGACCGTCGCGGTCGTGGTCGCGGCCGGTCGCCATCACCTCACCGCTCGGGGATGGCGACCGGTCCGTCGACCGGGGCGACCGGGGTGCGTCAGCCCTTGCCGAGCGACACCGTCGGCGGGGTCGGCTCCAGGGCCTGCGCCGGCTCCGGTTCCTCCGTGCCGCCCGGCTCCTCGATGCGGTTCAGCAGCCGCGCGACGGCGTCCGTGCGCTCCCGCAGGGCCGCGACGTGGGCCGCCCGCGCCGGCTTGACGGCCTCCTCGGCGGGCCGCACCACGATGCCACGGCGGCGGGCGGTCGCGATCAGGCTCTCGCCGACCTGGCCGGACACGACGAGCGTGGCGACGGCGAAGCAGCCCGCGTCCAGGGTGCGCTGCCGGCCGAGCAGGCCGCGGTACACGATCCGCGCGGGCACGGCCAGTTCGTCCAGGCGCTGCTCGACCGACCCCCGCTCCAGCGCCGCGAGGACGACCGTCGCCAGCGCTTCGCCGATCTTGGTGACGGCCCACTTGCGGCCCGGCACCGGCGGCAGGAACTCGCGGACCTTGTCCACCTCCTGCTCCAGGGCGGTGGTGGTGAGCACCTCGAAGGCGTTGCGGGTCTGCACCTCCACGACCTTGTCCCACTCGATCTCCTCACCGTCGAACCCGGCCTTCACCGGGCCCAGGTGCACGGCCCCGACGCCGTCGAGGAGTCCGAGTAGCTTGTGCACCGCGGCGGGGGTGCGGGGGTGGCGCCCGAGCAGCGTGCCGACCGACAGTTTCCACGGCTCGGTGGCCGGCACGGGCGGCGGCGCGACGGACGTGAGCGCCGTCAGCGCCCACCGGCCGCCCGCCACCGACCGCCCGCCGCGCAGCGCGGCCTGCCAGCCGGCCTGCAACCCGGCCTCGCCCCGCTCGGCCGCCACGCCTATCAACCGCCCCAGACCACTCATCAGCTCCCCGTCCTCACATCGGCAACCCGCCGATGGTAGGCGGTCGGGCGTGCGGCGCCCGCACCGGTCACGCCCTCACGGGGCACGCAGGCCCGCCAGGACCGCCCGCTCCACCGGGGACGGATCGGCGGCGGCCAGGTCGAGCAGCCCGGCGGGCTCCAGCGGCGGCTGGGCGATGAACCGCGGCACCGTCCCGCCGTGGCGCTGGGCGGCGTGTATCAGGAAGGGGTGGCACAGGTAGACGTCCCCGGCCGCGCCGGTCGCCACCACCTCCTGGCGGCCCTCCGAGACCGGCACGGCCTCCCCGCACAGCGAGAACCACTCCCGGCCCTCCTCCCCCGCGGCGGTGAGCAGCGGCGGCACGTCCAGGTGCGAGCCGACCCGGATGCGGGTCGGGGCGTCGTCCGGGCCGACGTCGGAGAACAGGAAGAGCATCAGCAGCGCGCGTCCGCGCGAGCGCAGGCCCACCCGGTACTCCCCCGCGTCCCCGGTCCAGCCGGCGTCGAGGTGCCAGCCGTCGTCCCCGGGGGCCTTCTCGCTCGGGAAGCGGATCGGGAAGGTGCCCATCCCGAGCGGCGCGCGCCACCGCCCCGCGCCCACCAGCCGGTCGTACGCCTCGTGCAGGGCGGGCGTGTTGGCCGCCTCGACGAACGCCGGCGTGGCCATGCCTCCGATCCGCACGACCGGCTCCGTCCACGTCCCGGGATCGTCGGGCGAACACCCGCTCGCCGCCCAGAGCTGCGCACGGCACTCCTCCACCACGGCCCCGGGCACGGCCCCCGGGACGCGGACGAACCCGTCCGCGACGAAGGACTCGATCTCGGCTTCGGTCAGCACCGACACGCTCCAGGGACTCGGCAGGTCAACTGCCCCGCAGCCTCGTCGACGCCCCAGGTGACGGCAACTCAATTTCCGAGCCTGTGGACAACCCCGCACAGCAGTGCCCTGCCACGCGACGAGGGGGTACCGGGCACGGCCGCCCGGGCCAGTTCGACGTGCCGTCGGCATTCCCGCCGGTTACCGTGACCGGAGCCGAGGAGCGCAGGGCCGACAGAGGGGTGCCGATGACGGAGGTCGCCGGACGCGGGGAGCGCGCGGGCGGAGCGGGCGGAGCGGGCGGAGCGGGCGGAGCGGGCGGAGCGGGCGGGCCGGATCCCAGGGCGCGACTGTTCGCGCAGACCGCGGTGCTGTGTGCGGTGGCGGCCGTGGTCGCGATCGCGTTCACCGGCCTGCACGGCCTGCTGGTGGTGCTCACCGAGCTCGCCGGGCTGGCGGTCACGGCGGTCGGCCTGTGGTGGGCGATCTCCCGGCGCGGCCTCCTGCGCGCCGCCGGTGTCGTCCTGGCCGTCGGGGCGCCGGTCGGCGTCGTCGTGCTGGCCTACCACGCGCACGCGTTGCTGCTCTCCCTGGCCGTCCTGGTGCTGTGGCTCGCCGCGCTCGCCTGCGCCCGATCCGCGCTGCGGGCGGCCCGGCCGCCGAAGCCGATGCCCGTCCGGGAGACCCCGCCGCCGCGGCGGCCGGTGCTGATCATGAACCCGAAGTCCGGCGGCGGCAAGGTCGAGCGCTTCCGGCTCGCGCAGCGGGCCGAGGAGCTGGGCGCCGAGGTGGTCCTGCTCGACACCTCCGCGGAGCAGGACGTGACCGCCCTCGCCCGCATGGCCGTCGCCGACGGCGCCGACCTGCTCGGCGTCGCGGGCGGCGACGGCACCCAGGCGCTGGTCGCCGCCGTCGCCGCCGAGCACGGGCTGCCGTTCCTCGTCGTCTGCGCCGGCACCCGCAACCACTTCGCGATGGACCTCGGCCTCGACCGGGACGACCCCGCCACCTGCCTGGACGCGTTGCGCGACGGCGTCGAACTCACCGTGGACCTTGGCCGGGTCGGCGACCGGCCGTTCGTCAACACCGTCTCCTTCGGCGCCTACGCGGCCATCGTCCAGAGCCCGGAGTACCGCGACGCCAAGACCGCCACCGCCCTGGACGCCCTGCCCGACCTCCTGATGGGCACCGACGGCCCGCACCTGACCGCCGACGCGGGCGGGCGGCGGATCGCCGCGCCGCAGGCGCTGCTCGTCAGCAACAACCCCTACGCGGGTGGCGATCCCGTCAACCTCGGCCGCCGCCCGCGCCTGGACCGGGGCGTCCTCGGTGTCCTCGGGATCCGCGTCGACGGCGCCGCCCAGGCCGCAGAACTCGCCCTGCGCGGCGACCGGGCCGCCGGTGTGACCGTGCTGTCCGCGCGGCAGGTCACCGTGCGGGCGGACGAGCCGGAGATCCCCGTCGCCGTCGACGGCGAGGCGCTGCTCCTCCCGACCCCGGTCGTCTGCTCGCTCGACCGCGGCGCCCTGCGGGTGCGCGTCCCGCGCGACCGCCCCGGCGCCGATCCGGCCCAACAGCCGCACGCCCCCCGCCTGGACTGGCGCCGCGTCGCCCGCCTCGCGTTCGCCCGGACGGAGACCCGCGCATGACCACCCCTCCCACCGCCACGGTGCTGCACGACCTGGCGGCCGTCGACCGCGCCGTCTACGCCGCCATCGCCGCGACCGACACGCCGGCCCTCGACGTCGGCCTGCGGCGGCTCTCCGCCGCCGCCGACCACTCGAAGATCAACCTGTCGATCGCGGCGGCCCTGCTCCTCGCCCCCGGCCGCTACCGCCGCGCCGGCCTCGCGGGCGCGGCGGCCGTCGGCCTGGCCTCCTTCACGGCGAACCTCCTCGGCAAGGAACTGGTGCGCCGCCCGCGCCCGGACCGCGACGCGGCGAGGGTGATCGCCGGCCGCCACGTCCCGATGCCGGTCTCGGCGTCCTTCCCCTCCGGGCACACCGCCTCGGCCTTCGCCCTGGCCACGGCCGTGGGCACGCTCCTGCCCGCCACCGCCACCCCCCTGAGCCTCCTGGCCTGCGCCGTCGGCTACTCCCGCGTCCACACGGGCGTCCACTACCCCGGCGACGTGGTGGCCGGTGCCCTCCTCGGCAGCGCCTGCGCGACGACCGTCCTGGCCACGGGCCGGAAGCTCTTGCTTCGCCGGAGCCACCTCGCGGCTCGGTGCCACGGGTCCTGACGGATCGGGCAGGCGGCGGGGCCGAGGAAGGCCTCCTGCATGGCGTCGCGCCGTTCCCGGCGGATGCGTAGGCGGCGGGAGCCGTCGGGCCGGGCGACGGCGCGCTCGACGTTCCAGCGGTGGGCGCCCAGGTCGGAACGGCGCGGCGGGAGAGCGGTGGGCGGCCCGGGGAGCCGCCGACGGAAGGCACGGCGACCACGGGGGCGGGCGGCGAGCAGCCCCCAGTTGAACACGTTCAAAGATGTGCGCCATGATGATGCCCAGCGGGCACCTCCCGGCCGTGACCACCGGTGCGGGCGGTCCCGCGCTGCCCCGCCGCACCCCGGCGCGGTCACGCGCCCCGGCGAGGCAGCAGGAGGAGGGGGGAACCGTGACGGTACGTCAGGACAGGCTCGCCGCCGGGGCGGTGGCGCTGATGTGGGGCTACGAAGGGCTCTGGTGCAAGATCTGGCCGGGCCGGGCGGACCAGCGGGCCATCGTGGAGTCGGTGCCGCTGCTGCCGGGGTGGGCGGTGACACCGGTGCTCCTGGCCGTCGGGGCGGCCGAACTGGCCCTCGGCCTCTGGGTGCTGACCGGCCGCCGGGCCCGCCTCTGCGCCGTCGTGCAGACCGTCCTCGTGGTCGGGTTCAACACCGGCGGCCTGCTGTTCGGCGCCGACGAGATCCCCGAACCCGGCCGGCTGATCGTCCAGGACCTCGCCTTCCTGGCGCTGATCCGGACCGTCGCCACCACCCGGCACCACCCTGGCGCCCGTGCGGCAGTGACGGCGTGAGCACCGCGACGCCCTGGGCCGACGGCCGACTGCTGAGCCTGCGACCCCGCCGCCCCGGCGTGCTGTTCGGCCGGATGTACGAGGACCCCGGCGTCGACCTCGCGGCCTTCCCGCCGCCCGGCGCCCGCGTCCTGTGCATCGCCTCCGCCGGGGAGACCGCCGCCGCGCTGGCCGCCGCCGGCCACCACGTCACCGCGGTGGACCTCAACCCCGCCCAACTCGCCTACGCCCGAACCCGCCTGGCCACCGGTGGACCCCCTGAGACCGGCGCCGCGGAACGGCTGCTCGCCCTCGGGCGGGCCGCCGCCGCGACCGCCCTGCCGGCCTGGCGCCCGGCGGCGTTGGAACGGTTCCTGCGCCTCGACGACCCGGCCGCGCAGGCCCGTCACTGGCACCGCCGCCTCGACGGCCCCGGCCTGCGGCTGCTGCTCGGCGCCGCACTCCGCCCGGCCGGCGTGCTCGCGGGCGGCCTGCACCCGGCGTTCCGGGCCGTGCTGCCGCGCCGCTTCGACAGCGTGCTGCGGGCCCGACTGGCCCGCGGCTTCGCCCGGCACCCCAACGCCGACAACCCGTGGGCCTGGCGGCTCCTGCTCGGCCGCGAACTGCCCGGCGCCGGTCCGGTCGGGGCCGGGCCAGTCGAGGCCGGGCCAGTCGGTGCCGGGCGAGTCGGCCGCGAGCCGCCGGGCGGCGGGCCGCCCGTCCGGCTGCTCCACGTCGACGTCCTGGAGCACCTCGAATGCTCCCCCGCCGCCACCTACGACGCGGTGACGCTCTCCAACGTCCTGGACGGCCCCGACCCGGCCTTCGCTCGCCGGCTGCGCGCCGCCGTGCGCCACGCCGTCCGGCCCGGCGGGGTCGCGGTGCTGCGCAGCATCCGCGAACCGGGACCCGCCGGCCCGGGGGCCGCCGCCGAGGACCGCTGCCCGCTGTGGGGCGTCGTCCGGGTCGTCCGCCTCTGAAGCCCAGGTGCAGCCCACCCGAACCCCGGTACAGACCAACGGAGTCGACCATGCGATACCTCCTCCAGCGCCACCCCGTTCCGATCCGCACCCGCTTCGCGCACTCCCTCGTCCTCACCTACGCGCTGCCGCCCCGGCTGCTCACCCCACTGGTGCCGCCCGGGCTCACCCTGGACACCTACACCGACCCGGCCGGCACCGAGCACGGCTTCGTCGCGGCCGCCGTGGTCGACACCCGGGCGCTGCGCCCGGCCGCGCTGCCGGCCCGGTTCGGCCGCGACTTCATCCTCACCGGCTACCGGGTCTTCACCCGGTTCCCCACCCCCGGCGGGCGGACCATGCGCGGGCTGCGGATCCTGCGCTCGGACACCGACAGCCGGCTGATGGTCGCCGGCGGCAACCTCCTCAGCCGGTACCACTACCGTCACGCCCGGATCGGCACCCGGGTGGTCGGCGACACCCTGGAGTTCAAGGTCCTCAGCGGCGACGGCCACGCCGACCTGCACGTGCGCGCCGACCTGGGAAGCGCTCCGGCCGCCCTGCCGCCGGGCAGCCCCTTCCCGGACGCCCGGGCAGCCCGGCGGTTCGCCGGTCCGCTGCCCTACACCTTCGAGTACGAGGAGCGGACCCGCTCGGTGATCGTGGTCAGGGCCACCCGCACCGAGTGGCAGCCCGTGCCGGTGAGCGTCGAGGTCCCGCGGCTGACCTTCTTCGACCACGGCCCACTGGCCGGCAGCCGGCCGGTACTCGCCAACGCCTTCCACGTCGCCGACATCGACTACGGCTGGCATCCCGGCAGCCGCCGCACCATCGAGGGGGCCGCCCTGTGAGCACCGCCCCACCGCCCCGGCGCCCGTCCGGCGTCCGCGAGGTGATCCGCTACAACTGGCCGCTGTACGCCGCGGGCGTGCTCACCGCCGCCGGCGGCTGGGCGGCGGCCCGCCACCTGCCCCGGCCGGCCGCCGTGCTCGCCCGGGCCGCAGCCGCCACCGCGGTCGCCCACCTCACCGTCAGCACCCTCGCCACCTGGCAGGTCTACGACCGCTCCGGGCTGTACGGCTTCGACTGGCTGCCCGCGCTGCTGCCCGACGGCCCCGGCACGCACCTGGTGGTCTCCGCCGGGCTGGACGAGGTCAGCCACCCGATCTCCGCCCGCCATCCGGACGCCCGCCAACGCATCGCCGACCTGTACGACCCGGCGCTGACCACCGAGGGCTCGATCCGGCGGGCCCGGCGGCACCGCCCGCCCGCCCCCGGCAGCGTGCCCGCGCGCCCTGACGCGCTGCCCGCAGGGACCTCCTCGCTGGACACCGTGTTCGCCGTCTTCGCCGCCCACGAGCTTCGCCGACCCGCGGACCGCCGCGCGCTGTTCGCCGAGGTCGCCCGCACGCTGCGCCCGGGCGGCACCCTGCTGCTGGTCGAGCACCTGCGCGACGCCGCCAACATCGCCGCCTACGGCCCCGGGGCCTGGCACTTCCTGCCCCGGGCGGTGTGGCTGCGCCACGCGGCTGAGGCCGGGCTGCGGCCGACCTCGGAGCGACGGATCGCCGGGCTGGTCGCCGCCTTCACCTTCCGGAGCACCGAGAGATGAGCGAAGTCCTCAGTCTGGTGGGCCAGTTACGGCTGGTCGGGCTGGTCCTGGTCGGGCTCGGAGTGGGCCACGCGGTGCTGCCGTGGGCCATCGGCTGGCCCGCCGACCTGACCGGCACCACCCTGCTGACCCGCCAGGTCTCCTACGTCCACGTCTTCTTCATCGGCCTGGTCTGCGCCCTGTTCGGACTGCTGCCGCTCTGCCTGGCCCCCGACCTGCTGGCCGGCGGCCGGCTGGGCACCGTGCTGCTGGCCGGTCAGACCCTGTTCTGGGGCCTGCGCTGGCTCTTCGAGTTCGTGGTCTTCTCCCCGAAGCTGTGGCGCGGTGACGCCCTGCGCACCGCCGCCCACGTCGGTCTGTCCCTGCTCTGGACCTGGGTGACGGCCGTGTTCGCGGCCGCCCTCTGGCAGGTGCGGTGAACGGCCGGCGGCGGGCCCCGTGTCGATTCGGGTCTCGAGAGTCGGGTCTCGAGGGCCGGGCCTCGGCGGGGCCCCGCCGGCCGTGTCCACAGGGGCTCAGCCGCTGACGCTCGCGGCGCCCGTCTCGATGTGCCCGGTCGCGCGGCGGGTCCAGGACTGGTCGCTGCTCACGGTGACGGTGAAGTCGTACCAGCCCTTGGCGATCGTCACCGCGTTGAAGTAGTCGCTGACGGTGGCGCCGGGGGCGACCCGGTAGGTCCAGGTGCCGGTGCGGTAGTTGGTGGCGGTGATGGTGAACGTGACGGTGCCGGTGCCGGTGTTGGTCATCGTGAACCACAGCGCCGGCTTGCCGGTGTCCGGGGCCGGCGCGTAGGAGGTGGTGGCCTCCGCGGTCTTGCCGGCCGTCGTCGCGTTGCCGGTGAAGCGGCGCAGGAAGCGGTTGGGGCCGAGCACGGTGAGGTCGTACTGACCGTTGCCGTCGTTGGCGCCGATGTTGAAGTAGTCGCTCGCGCGCCCGTCGGTGCCGGAGGCGGCGTCGTACGGCGCGACGGTGTACTGCCACGGGCCGCCGCCGCGGTAGGCGTTGGCGTGGATCGAGTAGTGCGCCCAGGAGGTGGCCTGCGGGCCCTGGTTGGCCATGTCGACCCACAGCAGGATCTGGTTGTCGGCGTCGTACTCGATCCGGTCGACCCACGCGTTCGGCTGGTAGGGCAGCGCGCGGGCGGGCTTGGTGCCGGGTTCCTGGACGGGCATGGAGTTGGTGCCCGGGGCCGGGTTGATCTGCAGGTTGGCGGTGGCCTGGCTGATGGTCGCGCTGGTGTCGGGCAGCGCGGGCACGCCGTAGACGGGGTTGGCGAAGTCGAAGGCCCCGGTGAGGTCGCCGCAGACCCGGCGGCGCCACGCGCTGATGTTCGGGCAGACGGCGGGGGTGCCGATGGCGGCGGTCCAGGTCTCCAGGAAGCGCAGCACGGACGTGTGGTCGTAGACGCGGGAGTCGACGAAACCGCCGCGGCTCCACGGGGAGACCACGATCATCGGGACGCGGAAGCCGAGGCCGATGTTGGTGCCGTTGTAGAACTCGCCGGCGGTCCCGGCCGGGGCCACGGGCGGGGGCACGTGGTCGAAGAAGCCGTCGTTCTCGTCGTAGTTGAGGAACAGGACGGTCGAGTCGAAGACGTCCGGGTTCGCCGCGAGGGCCTGCAGCACCAGGTTGACGAAGTGCGCGCCGTTCTCCGGCGGGCCGTCCGGGTGTTCGGAGAACAGCTGGTTGGACACCACCCAGGAGACCTGCGGCAGCGTGCCGGCGACCGAGTCGGCGCGGATGGCGGCGGCGATGTCGTCCGGGGTGGAGCCGGTGCCGGGCACCGAGCCCATGCCGCGCTGGGCGAGCGGGCTCGAACTCGGAGCGCTGGTGAACTGGTTGAAGTACGCGAGGGCGTTGTCGCCGTAGTTGTCGTTCGCGTTCTGGTAGACCCGCCAGCTGACGCCGGCGTCCTGCAGCGCCTCGGCGTAGGTCTGCCAGCGCAGGCCCTTCTCGTCGCCGCCGTCGTAGGCGGGGCCGCCCGCGGTGCCGGCCGGGTCGATCTGGCCGGACCACAGGTAGGTGCGGTTGGGACCGGTGGCCGACAGGATCGAGCAGTGGTACGCGTCGCAGACGGTGTAGGCGTCGGCGAGCGCGTAGTGGAACGGTATGTCCTCGCGGGCCATGAACCCCATGGTTCTGTCCGAGCCCTTGGCGGCGATCCAGGAGTCCATCTTCCCGTTGTTCCACGCCTGGTGCTGGGTGGACCACGAGTGGTCGAGCGAGCCGTCGCACTGCGCGAGCTGTTCGCCGCTGACGCCCCACCACCACGTGCTGGTCCTGCTGAGCTGCCACGGGTACTGCCGGCCGCTGCCGTTGGGCTGGTTGAAGACGCTGGTGCCGCCCGCGATCTGGATCGCGGTGCGGTCGCCGAAGCCGCGCACGCCCTTGAGGGCGCCGAAGTAGTGGTCGAAGCTGCGGTTCTCCTGCATCAGCACCACCACGTGCTTGACGTCGCGGATCGTGCCCGTGGTGGCGGCGGAGGCGCTCGGCACCGCGCCCGGCAGGGCGGCGTCCAGGCCGATGGCCGCGCCGAGGGCGGCGGCCGAGCCGAGGAAGGTGCGGCGGGTGACTGGCGACACGTGAGGCCTCCGAGAAGTATGGACAACTCCGGCGCACTGTCCGGCAGCGGAGACTGTCGGGCAGCCAGATGGCTACCGGTCGGTAGCCGGGTGGCGGAGAAGTTACACGCGGCCGACGGTTCGCGGAAGCCTCGCGGCATGAACACGCCGCCGCGGCGGTGATGACCGGTCCGCCGCCGGTGCCGGGAGGCGGGGAGGGCGGAGAACGGCCGGGGCTCCTGCGGGCGGCGGGTCGACCTGCCCCGGGCCGGACGTTCGGCGGCTGCGACTGCGACTGCGGCTCGCTCAACGCGATGATCCACGCCCGGCGCGCCCGTGCCGAGCCGCGCGGGAACACCCACGCGCCCACGATCACGGCGGCGGAGAAGGCGGCGGACCCGATCGGGGGCGGGTCCACGTCCTGATGCCCCATCGAGTCGGCCGCCCGACCGGCACGGGCGGGAGCCGCGCACCGCTCGTGGCCTTCACCCGTCCGGCCTATAGTGGGAAGCGCGGCCGCCCGTACCCGGACACCGGGACGACATTCCGAGCGGGGAGGCCCAAGTCGTCCGCCGTGCGCCTCGACGTGAGTCCGTCCGCCGCTTCACCCGCGCGTGGCAGGAGACCGTCCATGTCGAACAACGGCCGGTTGGACCAGATCGACCACCTCGTGGTCCTGATGCAGGAGAACCGCTCCTTCGACCACATGCTGGGGTTCCTCTACCCCGACAAGCAGACCCCGTCCGGGTCTCCCTTCGAGGGCCTGAAGGGAGACGAGAGCAACGCCGGGCCCGACGGCGAGCACACCGTCTTCAGGATCCTCCGCACCACCCCCGACGCGTACTTCATGCCGGGCGCCGACCCCCGCGAGGGGTACAAGCCCACCAACACCCAGCTGTTCGGGACGGAGGACCCCGGCACCCCCGCCCCCGCCGCGACCATGTCGGGCTTCGTGACGAGCTTCGTCGACGCCCTGCGGTTCGACCCTCCGCACGGCCGCCCGGTGCGCCCCGGCACCGGCCCTGGCAGCATCATGGGCTGCTACACCCCCGACGCCCTGCCCGTCCTGTCCGGCCTGGCGCGCGGCTACGCGGTCTGCGACCACTGGTTCAGCTCCGCGCCCACCGAGACCCTGCCCAACCGGGCGTTCGCGCTCGCGGGCACCAGCCAGGGCCGGATGGACGACCACCAGCAGGCCGGCACGCCGCCGTTCGACTTCCCGAGCGTCTTCGGCCTGCTCGGCAAGAACGGCACGGACTGGGCGATCTACAGCGACGGCAAGCAGCTGACCCGCTTCGACTTCCCCGACACGACCCAGGCCGACCCGAGCCACTTCGGCGCCTTCACCCAGTTCCGCAACGCCGCCAGGAACGGCACGCTCCCCAAGGGCTTCGTCTTCCTGGAGCCCGACTGGGGCCTGGCCGGCAACGACCAGCACCCGGTCCACGACGTCTCGCACGGCGAACAGCTGATGCTCGACGTCTACACGGCGCTGCGCACCGGGCCGAACTGGAACAAGACGCTGCTCGTCATCACCTACGACGAGCACGGCGGCTGCTACGACCACGTGCCCCCGCCCTCCGGCGCGGTCCCGCCCGACGGGGCCGAGGGCGAGTTCGGCTTCGACTTCACCCGCTTCGGCGTCCGCGTGCCCGCGGTGCTGGTCTCGCCCCTGATCCCCGCCGGGACGGTCTACCGCCCCGCCGGAGACACCCCGCTGGACCACACCTCGTTGCTCAAGACGATCGAGCAGCGCTGGGACCTGCCCCCGCTGAGCAACCGCGACAAGGCGGCCCCGGGCTTCGGCGACGTCCTCACCCTGGACGCGCCGCGCACCGACGACCCGCTGACCCTGGTCCCGACGTCCGGCGGTAAGACCATGGCCGCGCACAGCGAGTCCTACCTGGACCGGGTCTGCGACGCCTTGGCCCGCCAGGCCTGAACCCGCCACGCCTCAGCCCGCCACTCGTGAACCCGGCAGGCCTGAGCCCTGCCCTCAGAGGGCCTTCGCCTGCCAGTACGTGAAGCGCTCGACCGGGTCGCCCTCGAGCGACCACGGCCACGCGGCGACGGTCTCGCCGATCGCGTCGAAGACGGCGCCGCCCTCGCGGACGCGGCCGGCCTGGACGAGCGCGTAGGCCAGCACGTTCAGGTCGGCCAGGGCCGCGGCGTGCCGCAGGTAGCCCTCGCGGGGCCAGGTGACGAGGGCCGTGTCCAGCGCGCCGGCGGCCCGGCTGTGCGTCCAGAGGCGGCGGGCCAGCAGCGCCTCGACGCCGCCCTTGGCGGTGGTGCGGTCGTGCTCGTCGACGAGGGCCGCCAGCTCCACGCCCACGGTCGGCGAGACCGGCGGCGCCGAGGCCCTGAGCGTCTCCACGAAGTCGAGCTGGCCGCTGCGCGAGCCGCACTCCTCCGGCGAGAGGTAGCGCAGCATCTGCAGGTGGGCCTCGCGGTTCCAGGGGTCGCGCGCGGTCACCTCCTGCCAGACGGCGTACAGCTGGCGCGGCTCGGCCCGCATCAGGCGCAGCATCCCGAGCAGCACCACCCAGGGCAGGGGGTCGGCCGGGGCGAGCTCGGCCGCGCGGTAGCAGTGGTCGGCGGCGGCCCGGGCGTCGTCCATCCGCCCGGCCGCCCGGCCCCGGACCAGTTCGACCCAGCCCTCGAAGACCATCGGGTCCGAGCCGCGCCTGCGCAGCCGCCAGGACCGCGCGAACGCCGTCGGCGCGGCCGTCTCGGCGAGCACGGCGAAGCGGTGGGCCCGGCGGTCCGGGTCCCGCCCGGCGTCCTGGAGCAGCCGCTCGACCTGGTCGATCTGGATGTCGTCCGGCCCCAGCCGCCCGGCGGAATTCATTTGCCGCCGCACGCGGCCGAGTTGCACGTCATCGAGTTCCGGCCGCACCCGCGGACCGGAAGCGCGGAGCCTTCGGAATATCGACACGCGCCGCAGCGTAGAACCGGTGGGGGAATTTCGAACAGCCCCGGGCGGCCCCCGAGAGCGAATTGTTATTTCCGGCCGGTCCGGCGAACCTACCGCCCCGTACGGCAACCGGCCGCCGGGATTGTTCAGGCAGGTTCCGCAATAGTCCCTCGCGCGGGCGGACCTTACCACCCCCGGCCACTACGGGCCAGTACCGCACTTCACAAATCGTTCACCGCCTCGGCTTGCACTTTCAGGGCCCCTGGGCAGAATGCGCCGATTTCTTCCACCGCCCCATCGACCACGCCGGGCGAAGAACGCGCAGAATTCAACCGGGAAGAATTCCGGAGAGATGCGCGTGAACCTTCGCACCCAATGCCCGATCAGAAACCCCACGGAACCGATGAATTCCCGGCCACGCCTCACTGGCGCGATCCTCTCCGCTGTCGAGCCGCACGCCGCCGAGCACCCGGCGTCCGGGCGACGCCTCCTGGACCGCCGGCGGCCCGGCCGCGACCACGCCGAGATCACCGTGCGGACCGACCGGCCGTACCCGTTCACCAACGGGCAGTTCGTCAGCTGCCGTTCGACCGCGTCCACCACGCCCCGTTCGTCCGGCTCGACGTCGCGCTCCGCACCCGCGTCCGCCGGGCCACCGGGAGTCGTCCTCCCGGTTCGACGCGCCGAAGCTCCGAATCCGCTCCTGATTTGACAGTCGTTCGCACCCTGCAGAACAGTTCCCCCGCGGCGGACGATCTTCCACACCACCGGATCCGCCGCAGGGGGAGGACTTCACCGATGCGTTCCGGATTCCGGCGGACCGCCGTCTGCGCCGCCGCGGCCCTGGTCGCCGCGACGGTCACACCGCTCGTCGGCGCGGCGGCGGCCGAGACCGCGCCGACCGCCGACGGCTACCTGCAGATCGTCGCCCACCAGGACGACGACATCCTGTTCATGAACCCCGACCTCGCCCGCCAGTACAGCGCCCCGTCCACCACGGTCTACCTGACCTCGGGCGAGCAGGCCACCAAGACCGAGAGCGCCTGCCTCTACGCGCAGCACCGCGAGGAGGGCGCGCGCGAGGCGCACGCGAGACTGGCCGGGGTGGCCGACGACTGGGACTTCGACACGCTCACGCTCGGCAACGGCAAGACCGTCGAGCTCGACACCCTGCGCGGCACCCCGAACCCGGTGCGCCTCGTCTTCTTCCGGCTCTACCAGAGCGGCGACCCGGGCGCCCCCGGCGAGACCTCGCTGGACGACCTCTACATCGGCCCCGTCCCCGTCGACGGGAAGCCCGTCACCCCGAACCCCAAGCGGACCCTGGGCAGCCTGACCAGTGACGGCGAGGAGTGCCGGAGCGCCCCCGGCGACCCCCGGCGGACCCCCGACTACCGGCCCTTCGGCCACCAGACCTACACCCACGAGGAGCTGGTCGCCGCCCTCACCGACCTGATGGGGCGGTACAACCCGAGCGTCCTGCTCGCCCAGGACCCGAAGGTCTATCCGCTGGGCCGGGGACACGACGGCGACGACGGCTACGACTACCGCACCGACCCGCTCAACTTCGGCGACAACTCCGACCACCGCGGCGCCGCCCGCTTCGCCGGCGAGGCCGCCACCGGGTACCACCCGGCGCAGGGCAACGTCCTGCTGCGCTACTACCGCGACTACAACATCCGGCTGCGCCCGGCGAACGTGGACCCGCGCCAGGCCGCCGCCAAGTGGAGCGTCTTCAGAGACGGCTACCTGCCGCACGACTCGGAGCTCCACGAGAGCGGCGCGGCGAGCTGGCAGAACCACTACGCGATGTACGAGTACCGCTCGTACCCGCGCTGGTTCAACGGCACCACCTGGTCGGCCCAGGACGGCAACGGCCTGCTCAACGCCTTCGCGGTGGTCAACGGACAGCCCTCGCAGTGGAAGGAGACCGCGACCGGCGGGGCCTGGACCGGCCCGGCGGGCCTGGGCGGCGGCGGGCAGTTCGCGCCCTACCTGACCGTGGCCAAGGACGGCACGGGCCTGCTCCACCTCTTCGGCATCCGCCTGGCGGACGACAGGGGCAGGAACAACCACGACGAGGTCGTCACCCTCGCGCAGACGTCCGTCGGCGGCGGCTGGGGCGCCTGGACCTCACTGGGCAACCCCAATGCCGACGACGTCGGCGAGATGATCGGCTCGCCGGTCGTGTCGGCCAACGCCGACGGCGCGCTCACCGTCTTCGTACCCAACGCCGGAGGCGGCGTCAGCGCCGTCACCCAGCAGCGGAACGGCACGTGGCCGGGCGGCTGGGACGACCTGCGCGGCGCGTGGGTCCAGGACGGCCTCGCGGCGAGCCTCGGCACCGACGGCCTGATCGACCTCTTCGCCCCCACGGTGACCGGCCAGGGCGGCATCCTGCACTGGCGCCAGTCCACGAGGAACGGGCCCTTCGTCCAGGACACCGCCTTCAGCGCGCCGACCCCGGCCGGCCCGATCGGTGTCGCGCGGACCGCCGGCGGCCGCAAGGAGATCCTCTTCTCGCACCCCGACACCGGCAAGACCGTCAACCAGTGGGTGCGGGACGACCGGATGTGGACCCCGGTCTCCTCGTCCACCGGCGGCCCGGTCAGCGTGGACGGCCCCGCCGTCGCCACCGCCAACGGCCGCGTCGTCGTCGCGACGCGCAACGGCGGCGGCGGCCTCAGCCTGGCCACTCAGACCGAGGCCGACGGCGCCTTCACCACCGTCTGGCAGGACCTCGGCTCGGTGATCGTCGGCGCGCCGTCACTGGCCACCGACGCCACCGGTCGCGTCGTCGTGCTCGCCCTGGGCACCGACGCCCAGCTGCACCTGCGGCGCCAGAGCGACGCCCGGGCGGACAGCCCGTTCGCCGACTGGCAGTCGGCCGTGTCCTCCTAGCGCTTCCCGTGCACCTGGACGACGGCGTGGCGCCCGCTGGTGCGCCACGCCGTCCCCGAGGCGTCGAGGCGCCCGACGGTCGGGGCGTCGAGGCCGACGATGACGTCCGACTTCAGCGTCCGCAGGGCCGCGACGGGCGACGGGAAGTACCCGGCCGCCCGGGCGAAGCGGGTGGTCGGGGGCCAGAGCCGGTCGCCCACCAGACGGCGGTAGTTGAGGTCGCCCTTGAGGATCGTCAAGGCCGCCCCGGCGAACTCCGCGCGGAGGTCGACGGGCATGTCGGCGTACGGCAGCGGCGCGCAGGAGAACGGGTGGGCGCGGACCACGAGCGCACCGCCGTTCATCGCCTCCCACAGCCGCGTGCCCACCGCCGACGCGGCCGACTCCGTTGCGGTGCACAGGCGTTGGAGCGCGGCGAGGACGTCCTCCATCGTGGCGTCCGACACGAAGTACGGCTGCGGCTTCACGTGCAGGACGACCTGGCCCGCCCACCCGCCGGTCAGGAAGTGATCGATCAGCACGAGGTCCGGCAGCAGTTCCCGCCCCGCGTTGTCGGCGACGACGCAGACCCGCCCGCCCCGCGCGTGCTCCAGCACGGCCCACAGCTCCGCGCTGTCGTCGGCGACGAGGTCGTACTCGCCCGGTCCGCCGGTCTGCGCGGTGAGCTGGAAGCTCAGGTCCGCCCGGTTGCCCCACAGCGCGGAGGACAGCAGGACCTCGGCGCGCCGCGCCTCCGGCAGGCCGTCGAGCCCGCCGAGGGCGGCGAGTTCCTCGTCCACCGCCGACCCGGCCAACTCGGCCCCCTTGAACGGCGCGAACGGGTCGACGCCCTGCCACGCCCCGGGCCGGAAGTACCCGGTGGCCTCGAGCAGCCGCCGGTGGAAGTAGCTCTCCGCCCAGAGGAACGGCGCCTCCTCCCACGGCGTGCCCCAGAGCCCCGCGCCCCACTGCGCCCACAGCGCGGCGTCCGGAGCGTCGTCCGCCGGCGGCTCCAGCACCCCGGTCCTGCTCTCCTGCAGCAGCCGCTCCACGGCCGCCCGCTCCCCCGGCCCGTAGGGCAGGGCCGCGAGCAGCCGCCGGACGAGTTCGGGATGGCGCTCGTGGAAGACGTCCCGGGCGAAGGAGCCCGGGACGTCGATGCGGATCACGGGTGCGTTCGACACGCTGGGGCTCGTCTCCTCGATCGGGGCCGCGACCCGGCGACGGTAGCAGCGGGCCCGGCCCGGCTCAGCCGCGGGTGAAGGTCCCGAGGCCCTCGTGGTCGTACTGCTCGGCCACGGCCTTCGACGCCCGCCCGTCGGCGCCGACCGTGAAGGTCAGCCCGGTGAGGCCGACGGCGTTCTCGCCCTTGCTCTGGTAGCTGAAGACGTCGCCGCTGTAGTGCTGGAGCGGGAACTGCTGGTTGTCCGGCCCGAGGGTCATCACCAGCCCGCCGTCCTTCTCGGTCACGGTCATCGGCCCGTAGTAGTCGTTGGTGTACGTCCCGGTGTAGGCCGCGTTCGGCTTGGCCGGGGCGGCGTCGGCCGGCGGCGTGGCGTAGTCGGTCGGCGAGGAGGCGGGCGCCGCGGTGGCGGGGAGGAGCTTGCCGAACAGGCCGAGCCAGTCGACCGTCTCCCGGCCGTGCTGCGCGATGTCGAAGAACTCCTCGGCCACCGCCTCCGGGACGCCGATCGGCTGGCCGTTGGTCAGGACGACGACGCCGAGCTGCTCGGTCGGCAGCAGGGTCACCACGGTCGCCGCGCCGAGGTCGAAGCCACCGGAATGGTTGAGCCGCAGCCGGCCGAGGTTGTCGTAGCCGACGTTCCAGCCGAGGCCGTAGAAGCCGGCGTTGCCCGCCGGGGACCTCGGCGGGCTGTTGACGGCGTGCGGCACCCGGGTCTCGTTCAGGCCGGCCGGGTCGATGACCTGCTTGCCCTCGAACGTGCCGTCGGCGAGCTGCATCCGCATCCACCGGGTGAGGTCATTGGTGGTGGAGCTCACACCGCCGGCCGGCGCCTGCGGGTCCGCGTTCTCGGTGGTGCTGACCTGCCAGCCGCCTGCGGTCCTGACGTGCGCCGACGCCTTGTTCGCGGCGCTGTCGTAGGCGGAGCGCAGGGAGCTGGTGGAGTTCATCCCCAGCGGCTTGTAGAGGACGTCGGCCGCCAGGTCCTCCCAGGCCACCCCCTTGGCCTTCGCCACCGCCACCGCCGCCTCGGTCAGGCCGTAGTTGGTGTAGGCGTAGGTCGCGCGGAACGGCGACAGCGGCTGGTTGCGCAGGTGCTGGAGGATGTAGTCGCGCGGATAGCCGAGGTCCTCCAGCGCGTCCCCGGCGTGGTCCGGCAGGCCGCTGCGGTGCGAGAAGAGGTCGGCGACCGTCACGCGGCTGCTCACCCACGGGTCCGCGAGCGCGAATCCGGGGTCGTACTTGGTGACCGGGTCGTCCCACTGCACGGCCTTCTGGCCGACCACCCCGGCGACCACGGTCGAGGAGATCGGCTTGGAGACCGAGGCGAGCTGGAACACCGTGTCCGGGTCGACCGGCTCCGGCCGGCCCAGCTGGCGGACCCCGAAGCCCTTCGCGTGGATCACCTTGTCCTGGTGGACGACGGCCAGCGACAGGCCCGGGACTCCCGTCTTCGCCATCACGTCCTGCACGTAGCCGTCGATCCGGTCCACCGCCGAGGACACCTGCTGCTCGGTCAGCTGGGGCGCCGGCTGCGCGGGCGGCGCGGTGGCCGGGGCGGACGACGGGCTCGGCGTGGGGGCGGCCTCGGGACCGGTGCCGGCCGCGGACGTGCACCCGGCGAGCAGCGCGCCGGCCAGCAGCGGGGCCGCGGTGCGCAGCCCCGGCCGGGTTGCGGTCCGACCCGGCCCGGCGACGGTCCGCGGGGCTGCGCCGTGACGATGCATGAAGGTCCTCCCTCGTCCGGGCGGCATGGCCCGGAATCCGGCGGCACCGCCGTCCGCCGCGCGGCGCCGAGTGGTCGACGGCCCATACCCGGCCCGGCCGCCGGGCTGCACCGCCGCGCCCGCATTCCACCCGTCCGGCGGCGCCGGTCACTCGACGTAGTCGACGATCTGCATCATGCCGAGGTCCTCGTGCTGGAGCTGGTGGCAGTGGGCGACGGTGCGGCCGGTGAAGTCGTCGTACCGGACGAGGAAGGTGACGCGGTCGCCGGGTTCGCCGCCGGCCAGGCCGACGGTGTCGTGCCAGACCGGCGGGTCGAGCCGGGTGCCGTTGCGGTGGGTGACGAGGACGTGGTTGGTGTGCAGGTGGAAGGGGTGGTTGAAGGCCGGGTTCGTCTCGTCGGTGCGGACCGTCCACCGTTCGACGGTGCCGAGCTTCAGGGTGTGGTTGACGTACCGGGGGTCGAACAGGCCGTGGGCCGGGTCGCGGGCGGGGTCGCCGGTGGGGTCCGCCGCGGGGGTCGGGTGGGTGCCCAGACAGCGGAAGGCGTTGGGGAACGGGGCCGCGAAGACGCCCGGGTCGACGTGGAAGACGACCTCGCGGGCCGCGTCCGGGTCGGCGACGTCGCGCTCGTCGAGGAAGGGCTTGCCGGGTGGCAGCGCGGTCGGCAGGGCCATCGGCGGTTCGACGGGCGGGCCCGCCACCTCGACCGTCATCAGGGGGACGGGGACTCCGGCGGCGCGCAGTCGGTACGTCCCGGGCTCGCAGCCCCGGACGAGGACGTCGGCGCGGTTGCCCATGGCGAGGGTCAGGGCGTCGGAGGCGACGACGGCGGGGAAGGTCACGCCGTCCTGTGCGATCTGGTGCAACGTCATGATCGATTCATCACACGTGAGGTGGAGCTCGAGCGCTCCGAAGGCGGTCGCGGCGACCAGCCGCCAGCGCTGGACCTCTCCCGGGCGCAGCGTGAGGGTGGGGTTGACGGCGCCGTTCACGGTGTAGGTGGCGGGCACGGCGGCGAGCGCACCGCCCGAGGTGAAGTCGGGCACCCGGCCGTCCTTGAGCCGGAGTTCGTTGACGCACACGACGACGTCGGCCGCCGCCGCGATCTCCGGCACCTCGTCGACGTCACCCCCGACGACGAGGACCCCGGCCATGCCGCCGACGATCTGCGCGGACGTGGCCCCGTGCAGGTGCGGGTGGTACCAGAAGGTGCCGGCCGGGTGGTCGGCCGGGATGTCGATCGTCGTGACGTAGCACGGCTCCGGGGCCCCGGCGGTGACCTCGGCGGCGGTGCGCGGCGCGAACGAGCGGTGGACGTTGTCGGCGTCGCCGGACGGGGAGACGTGCAGTCCGTGGGTGTGCAGGTTGAAGCTGTTGAAGTCGTGCGGCCGGTTGTGGTCGCCGGTGTGCTCCGGGTTCGGCGGCAGGCCGTTGACCTGCGTCAGCCGCAGGGTGTCGCCGCCGCGCACGCGCAACGTCGGGCCCGGGATCGTCCCGTCGTAGGTGCGTGTGGTGACCTGTCCGCAGCCCGGGACTTCGACGTCCGTGAAGCGCACGTCGAGGGTCTGCTCGAGGACCCGGGCGGACGAGCCGGGTACCGGCTGCGCGGCCCACACGACCGGCTGGGGGAACTCGACCGGGGCGGAGGGCGGTAGGGCGGAGGGCGGTGGGGCGGAGGGCGCCACGGGCGCCGCCGCGCTCCGGCCGGCGAGGAGCCCGCCGGACGACGCCGCGAGGACGGCGGCCGCGGGGATGGCCTTGAGCATCGATCGACGGACGATTCCCTCTTTTTCGCTCATAGCCGGGCAATCTAGATCAACCGGACAGGGGCGGTCCGGAGGCACACCGCAGCCGGCGGCGCTCAGGCACTGCTCAGGCGGCGGGCGGGTAGCCGCGCGTGCGGACGAGGTCGTGGGTGAGGCGGGTGAAGGCGCGGGCGGCGGCGCTCTCGTAGGCGTCGGTGCGCCGGAGGAGGGTGACGGCGCGGGTCGGGAGGGCCGGGTCGAGCGGGACGGGGGTGAGGCGGGGGTGGTCGTGGGTGACGGCGTCGGGCAGGACGGTCGCGAGCGGCGTGCGCTGGACGACCTCGGTGCGCCTGGATGGAGTCGGCCTCGACGGCGATGCGCGGGCTGACGCGGTGCCGCGCGAAGTAGCCGTCGATGTGACCGCGGGTGGCGAAGTCTGCGCTGAGCGGGGCCAGTTGCCGGTCGGCGAGCTCCCGGACCGGCAGCGGGCGGTCGGCGGGGCCGGCGGCCGGGTGATGCGGGCCGGTGACGAGGGTGAGCGTCTCGGTGAACGACGCGGTGGCGGTCAGGCCCGCCGGATCATACGTCTTGGACACTATAGGCACACGCTCGTCGTGGCGAGCGCGGACGACCGGATCGTCCCGCCGCACCACCAGCGCGAGTTGGCCGAGGCCATCGAGGGCGCGGAATACGTCGAGGTCCCCGGCGGACACGGCCTCCCGTTCGAGGACCCGGCCACGCTCTTCACGCTCCTCGCCGACTACGCCGACCGCCGCCAGGCGCAGGAATCCGCTCAGTAGGCGCACCCCACCGAGCCCACCAAGGCTGCTGTCGGCGGGGGTGGTTAGGGTGCCTGGCATGACCGGTGAATTCCCGAGGGGTGGTCCGGGCCGCGAAGTCGTGGCCGCGGGTGAGCGGTTGGCCGATCCGGGGTGGCTGGTGAACGGCGACCCGGAGCAGGTCGTGGCAGCACTGGACGGTGCCACCGGGCGGGAGGAGGCGATCGCGGCCGCCGTGTACCGGGCGTCGGGGCACCTGCACCGCGGATCCGGCGCGCGGGTGCGGCGGCAGGTGCTGGCGCTGGACGCCGCGCGCTGCGGGGACCGGGAGCTGGCGGGGCGCCTCGCCGCGGTGGCGGTCGGCGGGGACGGCGGGGACGCCTGGGCCGTGCGGTGGGCGACCGGTACCGGGGTGGACTCGCGGCTGCGGTACGCGTTGCCCGCCCCGGACGAGGTCCTCGTGGTGGCGGCCGTGGTCGCGGAGGGCCGCGGGATCGCCGTCGCCGGCTGCGGGGACAGCACGCTGCACTGGTGGGACGTGACCACCGGCCGGAAGCTCGGTGCGCTCGCGGCCGACCCCGCCGACACGGTGCGCGCGCTGGCGGCCACGGTGCTGGACGGCCGTCCCGTCGCCGTCACCGGCCACGCCGAAGGAATGGTCCGGGTGTGGGACCTCGTCGAGGGAAGACCGGCTGCCGCGCATCAGGGCGCCGCCGGCTCCTGGGTCAACTCGCTGGCCACCACGGTCATCGAGGGCCGGCCGGTCGTGGCGAGCGCCGCCACCGACGGCATGGTGCGACTGTGGGACCTAGCCTCCCCCACCCGGAGCAGCGAGCTCCTGGGCATCCGCACCGGCTCCGTGCACGCACTGGCGACGGCGGTGCTGGACGGCCGTCCGGTCGCGGTCACCGGCCACGCCGAAGGAACCGTCCGGAGGTGGGACCTGCTCACGGGACGGGAGCTCGGTGACGCGCCCGTCCCCGAGGCGGGCGGGAGCGTCGGCGGCGGACGCCACTGCGCCACCCTGGAACTCAACGCCAGGACGCACCTCGTGGCGACGGACCCGGCGTCGACGTACCCGCTGGCCGTCAGCGCCAACTCCTACGAGAGCCACGTCCGGCACCTCACCACCGGCGAGCCCGCGGGCGAGCCCGGCCCCGGGTTCGTCGAGGCGGCGGCACTGACCACGATCCGGGACCGCCCCGCCGGCCTCTTCGCGTTCAGCGGCCACGGACCGGTCGAGGTGTGGGACCTGTCCACCCGCACGCACCTGCGCCAACCGCTGGTCGGCCACGAGGGCACCGTCCGGGCAGTGGCGACGGCGGTGGTGCGGGGGCGCCGCCTCGCCGTCACCGGGGGCGACGACGGATCGGTGCGGGTCTGGGACCTCGACGGCGAGCGGCGGGCGGATCGGCCGCCCGGTCACACCGGGCTCGTGCAGCGGGTCACCACGGCCGTCGTGGACGGCCGCACCGTGATCGTCACCGGCGGCTCGGACCGGCGGGTGCGGTTCTGGGACCTCGACAGCGGGGAGCAGCTGGGGGAGCCCCTGGCCGGACACACCACCGCCGTGGGCCTGATCACGGTGGGCACGGTGGACGGCCGGCCCGCCCTCCTCACCCGCGGCCGGAACGACGAAGTGCGGCTCTGGGACCTCGCCACCCGGGAACACCTGCACGGACGCTCGACGAGCGAGTACGCCAGCTCGTACATCAGTCTCTTCGCGGCGGTCGACGGCCGGTTCGTCGGCGTGACCGGGGAAGGACGCGCCTGGGACCTGACCACGAGCCGGTGGATCGGCGTGCGTCCCGCGCACGGCGGTGCCCTGGCCCTGGAGCCGCTCGAAGGCCGCCACGTCGTCCTGACCGGCGCCTGGACGGACACGGTCGACCTGTGGGACCTGGCCACCGGTGAACGGATCGGCCCGCCCCTGTCGGGGCACGCCGGCAAGGTGCGGGCGGGCGCGGTGGGGCTGCTGGCCGGCCGCCCCGTCGTCGCCGCCGGAGGAGACGACAGGACCGTGCGGCTGTGGGACGCCACCAGCGGCCGGGAGCTCGGCACGTACGCCTTCCCGGCCCGCATCCGCGGACTGGCGGTGGCCCCGGACGGGCGGCTGGTGGTCGGCTTCGGCGCGGATCTCGCGGTCGTCGCCCCGCGTCGACCGCTCGCGGAGCCGCGCCCCGGACCGGCGTCCGGCTGATCGTCGCGGTGCACTGGGGACACTTCGGGTAGCCGCGGGCACCACGGGGCTCCCGTCCGTCACGCCCCGCCACCCCGGGGGCCGCCCAACTCGTGCCGGACGGAGTCCGGGGCCGGCTCCCCGAGCTCGATCCCGTTCTCGTCCAGGGCGTTGACGATCCGCAGGCGGCGCGGCGCCCGGTGACCGCCGTCGTCGGTGCCGAAGTCGTCGCCGAAGTCGAACTCCACCCCGACCGTGCCGACGTCCAGGTAGCACCGTCCCGACTGCGGTCGCCGCTCGACGAGCGCGACCCCGCGCAGGTCCCGGCCGACGAACGGTTCGAGGCGGTCGTCCCGGTGGGACCACTCCGGCGTCAGCTCGGAGTGCTCCCACCCGGAGACGGCCGAGGCCGTGTCGATCGTGCCCCACCCGATCGAGAGGTCGTGGAGCCTGGAGTGGCAGACCTCCACCCGGACACCGTCGAAGTCCAGCACCACCGGGCAGTCGGCGAACCAGTCCCCGTCCTCGGCGAAGCGCACCACCGCGAATCCCGTCAGCCGCCGCCCGACGAGCGCCGCCAGACGTGCCGCGTGCTGCTGCCGAACGGCGTCGATCCCGACGAGGAAGGTCGGGCTGAAACCTGAGATCCCCATGTCCACGGGCCCCAGTCTCGCCTCCGCCCGCTCCAACGGACAACCCGTGGGCGGTAGTACGGTGAGCGGACGCCACGCGTGCGCGACGAAACGACCTCTCCTGCGACACCCGCCGCCCCGCGCTCTCGCTCGACGCCGCCGCGGACGCGCCCGGCCGGCCCTCCGACCTCAGCGGGCCTGCGCCGACGGCGACTTGACGGCCGCGAACCGCAGCGCCCGGTCCGTCACCGGCCCCTCGATCAGCCGCTCGACGTCCTTCTCGTACGCCATCTCGACCGTCCACGGCCCGCGCGTGCCCGCCCGCGGGAAGGCCGCGATCCCGCGCTGGACGTAGCCGGAGCTCAGGTCCAGGAACGGCACGCGCTCCACCAGCGGGTCGTCCAGGACCGGTTCGACGACGTCGTGCCCGTGGGCGTCCATGTGGTCGAGCAGGCGGCAGAAGTGCCGGCAGACGAGGTCGACCTTGAGCGTCCAGGAGAGGTTGGTGTAGCCGAAGGCGAACGCGAGGTTGGGCACGCCGGAGAGCATCATCGCCTTGTAGACCGTCGTGTCCGCCGGGTCGACGGGCCGGCCGTCGACGCTCAGGCGCACCTTGCCGAACGGCGACAGGGCGAGCCCGGTCGCCGTCACGACGAGGTCGGCGGGGAGTTCCTCGCCGGAGGCGAGCAGGACGCCCGTCCTGGTGAACCGCTCGATCCGGTCGGTGACCACCGAGGCCCGCCGGGCCGAGATCGCCTTGAACAGGTCGCCGTCGGGCACGATGCACAGCCGCTGCTCCCACGGGTCGTAGCGCGGCGTGAAGTGCGTGTCGACGTCGAAGCCCTCGGGCAGTCGGCGGCGCACGTCGGCGATCAGCACGCGCCGCATCAGCTTCGGCGCGCGCATGCAGGCCCGGTAGAGGCCGCGGCCGAGCAGGATGTTCTTGCGGCGCACGATCCGGTGGGCGAGCCGGGGGCCGAGCAGCCGCAGGAGCAGCGCGGCGATGCCGTCCTCGGCCCGCGCCGAGAGCACGTAGCCGGGCGAGCGCTGGAGCATCGTGACGTGCCCGGCCCGGACGGCCAGCGCCGGGACGAGCGTGACGGCGGTGGCTCCGCTGCCGATCACGACGACGCGCTTGCCCTCGTGGTCGAGGCCCCGCGGCCAGTGCTGCGGGTGGACCACCTGGCCCTCGAAGTCCTCCAGGCCGGCGAACTCCGGTGCGTAGCCCGCCTCGTGGTCGAAGTAGCCGGTGCCGAGGAAGAGGAAGCGGGCCGTGAACGTCACCGGTTCCGTGCTCCCGGCCGCCTCGGCGGTGACGGTCCAGCGTCCCGTTTCCGTCGAGAACTCCGCGCCGACCACCCGGTGCCCGAAGCGGATCCGCCCGGCGATCCCGAACCGGGTGACGGTCTCCCGCAGGTAATCCAGGATGCTGTCGCCGTCCGCGAGGAACTTCCGGCTCGTCCACGGCCGGAAGCCGAACCCGAAGGTCGGCATGTCCGAGTCGGAGCGGACCCCGGGGTAGCGGAACTGGCGCCACGTGCCGCCTATCGAGTCGTGCGCCTCCAGGACGGCGAAGGACGTGCCGGGGCGGCGCGCCTTGAGGTGGCAGGCGGCGCCGATGCCCGAGATGCCGGCACCGATGATCAGCACGTCGACGTCCGTGCCGGGAGCCTCGCTGGTGGTCCTGGTCGTCACTCGTGCCTCCTGGGCGTCGCCGTGCGCGGGACATGTCAGTATCGAGCATCCCCCCACAGGGCCGAAACGTTCCACCCCGCAATCACGCTCATTCGTCCGGGGCCCGGCACCGGCCACACCGGCACCGGGCCCCGTCGACGGCGTCACCGCGGGCGGAGGTCCAGGACGAGCTCGCGGGGCAGGCCGTGGGTGTCGTGGAGGTAGTGCAGGTCGTCCTCGGAGAGCGGGCCGCGGAAGCGGGGGCGGGAGAGCACCTGCCGGCCGCGGTCCAGGAGGCGGCCGAAGCGCTGCTCCTCGTCGAGGAGGATCCGGCGGACGACGCACGGGTCCACGTCCTGGCGGAAGCGGTCCAGGGTGTGGCGGATCACCTCGTCCGGCAGGTCGCCGAGTCCGCGCCGCGGGTCGTCGCGGCGCAGCACGGTGAGCACCCGGCGCACCAGGCGGCGCAGGACGTAGCCCCGGCCGGTGTTGGACGGGCGGACGCCGTCGCCGATGACGACGATGCCCGAGCGGAGGTGGTCGGAGACGAGGCGCAGGGACGGCTCGTCGAGGTCCCAGAGGGTCGGCATGAGGCGGCGCCAGGGGTCGAAGACGTCGCACTCGAAGACCGATCCGCGGCCCTGGAGCAGCGAGGAGAGCCGTTCCAGGCCGAGGCCGGTGTCGACGTTGCGCTGCGGGAGCGGGACGAGCGAGCCGTCGTCGAGGCGGCGGTGGCGCATCATGACGTGGTTCCACACCTCCACCCATCGGTCGTCCTGCGTGGGCGTCGACCGCGGCGGGGTGTCGCCGGTCCACAGGAAGATCTCGGAGTCGGGGCCGCAGGGCCCGGTCGGCCCGTTGGACCACCAGTTGTCCTCGACGGTGAGCTCGACCGGGACGCCGCGGTCCTGCCAGAGCTCCAGCGAGCCGGTGTCGGGGCCCACCTGGTCGTCGCCGCCGAAGACGGTGACGTGGAGCAGGCCGGGGTCGATGCCGAAGCCGTCGGTGAGCAGGCCGTAGCCCCAGTCGAGGCTCTGCGGGCCCTCGTAGTCTCCGAGGGACCAGGTGCCGAGCATCTCGAAGACGGTCAGGTGGGTGCGGTCGCCGACCTCGTCGAGGTCCGTGGTGCGCAGGCATCGCTGCACGTTGACGAGCCGCCGGCCGAGCGGGTGCGGGCGCCCCTCCAGGTGGGGTGTGAGGGGGTGCATGCCGGAGGTGGTGAACAGCACCGGATCGCCGGGCGGGGGCAGCAGGGTCGAGCCGGTGATGCGGCGGTGGCCGCGGTCCTCGTAGTACTCGATGAAGGTGCGGACGAGCTGGTCGGTGTTCACGGGGTGGCTCCTTCGCGTGGGCGCACGCACGTGCGCTGGAGGGATGGCACCGGAGAACGGGCCCACGCGATCGTCGGAACCGAGGAGGGAACACCTCGAAGGCACCACCGGCGGACCGTTTCCGGTCGCCGGGGAGAGGGGGTACGTCAGGCGGCGGCAACCGGCGAGCTGGTCGCTCGCGCGGCTGCGGTGGTGCTTCGGTCCATGACGTCCATGCACCCCAGGCTATCGCCCGGGGTGCACCACGTGCCACGGGTTTTGCGCTCAGCCGCCGGCGGCGTCCGGGCGGGCGGCCTCGGACGACGAGCGGCTCCCGGGGCCGCCCTCGGGCCCCGGGAGCCGTCCTCACGCGGCGGCGGACGTCACATGTTGATCATGTGGCCGGCCAGGCCGTGGATGGCCTCCTTGACGGCCTCGCCGAGGGTCGGGTGGGCGTGGACGTTGCGGGCGACCTCGTGGACGGTGAGGTCCCACTGCTGGGCGAGGGTCAGCTCGGGGAGCAGCTCGGTGACCTCGGGACCGATCAGGTGGGCGCCGAGCAGCTCGCCGTGGGTGTTGTCGCAGATGACCTTGACGAAGCCGATCGGGTGGCCGAGGCCGTGCGCCTTGCCGTTGGCGGTGAAGGGGAACTTGGCGACCTTGACGTCGTAACCGAGCTCGCGGGCCTGGGCCTCGGTGTAGCCGAAGGAGGCGATCTGCGGCTGGCAGTAGGTGGCGCGCGGGATCATGGCGAAGTCGACCTCCATGGTCTCCGCCCCGCCGATGGTCTCGGCGGCGATCACGGCCATCGTCTCGGCGGCGTGGGCCAGCATCAGCTTGGCGGTGACGTCGCCGATGGCGAAGATGTGCCCGGCGCTGGTGCGGCCCCGGCCGTCGACGGCGATGGCGCCCCGGTCGGTGAGCTTGACGCCGGCGTTCTCCAGGCCGTAGCCGTTGACGCGCGGCGCGAAGCCGATCGCCTGGAGCACCTTGTCGGCCTCCAGCACCTGCTGCTGCCCGTCCTTGGTGACGGTGACCCGCACCTTCGCGTCGGGGTCGCTGTCGTCGATCGACTCCACGCGGGTCGAGGTCAGCACCTCGATCCCCAGCTTGCGGTACTGCTTGGCGAGTTCGGTGGAGACCTCGACGTCCTCCAGCGGCACCATGCGGTCCAGGAACTCGACGATGGTGACCTTCACGCCGTAGTTGTGCAGCACGTAGGCGAACTCGACACCGATCGCGCCGGCGCCCGCGATGATGATGCTCTCCGGCAGCTGCTCGGTGAGGATCTGCTCCTCGTAGGTGACCACGCGCTCGCTCAGGCTGGTGCCGGGCAGGAGGCGGGTGGTGGCGCCGGCCGCGATGATGCAGTGGTCGAAGGTGACGACGTCGAAGCCGCCACCGCTGAGCGCGACCTGGAGGGTGTGGTCGTCGACGAACGTGCCCCAGCCGTCGTACTCGGTGATGCCGTTCTTCTTCATCAGGTAGTGGACGCCCTTGACCCGGCCGTCGGCGACGGCGCGGCTGCGGCGGAACGCCTCGCCGAAGTCGAAGCTGACCTGGCCCTCGACCTTGATGCCGAAGGTCTTGGCCTCCTTGGTGAAGATGTGCGCCAGCTCGGCGTTGCGCAGCAGGGCCTTGGAGGGGATACAGCCGACGTTGAGGCAGACGCCGCCCCAGTACTTGGCCTCGATGATCGCGGTCTTCAGGCCCAGCTGGGCGGAGCGGACGGCGGCGGTGTAACCGCCGGGGCCCGCGCCGAGGACGACGACGTCGTAGTGCGTGCTCATGGTGCTGACTCCTCCGAGGGTGTCACGGTGTCGTGATCTCGGTCCCATGGTGGCAGGACCGGGCCCGGCGCACCCACCGGGTCTCGGCGGGCACGCTCCGCGCGGCACCGTACCCGCCCGGGGGCGGACTTGTCAGTGGCGGCCGTCGCCTTGAGCGATGTCGCAGGCCACCGGGGTGGGCCGGACGACGGGCCCGCGGTTCCGCGGCCGGCGGAGACGCGCGGGGCGTAGGAGATGGCCGTCGGTGGCCGCGGGACGCCGTCGGCGCCGGGCTGACGGCCGGGTGGGCCCGCCGCCCGAGGACGGCAGCGGGCCCACCCGGTCGTCAGGCCGCCACCTCGTGGGCGTGGTCGGCGCTCAGGCCGCCGCCGGCACCGCCGCCGTCCGCCTGCGGCACCACCGTTGCCGGCCGGTCGAGTTCGCCGAGGTCCCAGGCGAACGTGCCGACGGCGTGGGCGATCACCGCGATGTTCTCGCCGAAGGCGTCCCGGTCGAGGTTGTTCAGGTCGTCGCAGGCCTTGTGGTAGCACGGGTCGAAGGCGGAGCCCGCCGTGCCGCCGTAACGGGCCTGTTGCGCGGGCGACTTGACGGCCTCGGCGCCGGTGTCGGTGCCACCGGCCGGGATGCCGGCGTCGATGAACGGGCCGTAGTCGGAGCGCCCGTTGAACGCCACCGGCTCGTGCGGCACGCCGCGGCCGTCGAGGAAGTCGGAGATGTGCCGCTGGATCTGCGCCGAGCCCGCGGGACCGGCGCCGCCGCCGGTGCTGCCGGAACCGTCGTAGACGAACTGGGCGTGGTTCGGCGAGGCGATCATGTCGAAGTTGAGGTAGAGCCGGATCTTCTTGCGGTCCGCCTCCGACAGCGACTTGACGTACGCCTCCGAGCCCTTGAGCCCGAACTCCTCGGCGGACCACCAGGCGAACTTCACCTTGTTCCGCACCGGCCGGACGCCGAGGTTGCGGGCGACCTCCAGGATGCCCGCCGAGCCGGAGCCGTTGTCGTTGACGCCCGGACCGGCCGGGACGGAGTCGAGGTGGGCGCCGACGAAGACGGTGTCGTTCCCGTCGCCGCCGCGGGTCTCGGCGAGGACGTTCCAGGTGGTGCGCGGCTCCATGAAGGTGCGGATGTCCAGGTCCACGTCGACCGGTCCGGCCGCCGCCTTCGCCGCCAGCGCCTCCCCCGCCGCCTTCGAGACACCGCCGACGGGGATGCGCACCCCCGCGTTCGGCTCGCCGAGCGTCCCGTTCAGGTCGCCGTCCGCGGTGTTGTAGACGATCGCACCGGCCGCGCCCGCCGCTGCCGCCGCGGCCTGCTTGACGGCGAACCCGCAGCCGCCGCGCCGGATCAGGGCGATGCGGCCGGCGAACTCCCCCGCCGGGTAGTCCGCGGCCGCGCAGCCGGTGGCCGCGCTGACCGGCACGACCGCCAACTCGCCCTTCACGCCCGACTCCGGGCCGCTCGGCGAGTACGTCATGGCGATCACCGGCACCTGCTCGGCCTGCGGCGACACGACGTCGAGGCGCTGGGTGCGCGCCTCGAAGAACGTGTAGGTGAAGTCCTGCCGCGAGACCTTCAACCCGGCCCGGCGGGCCTGCTCGTAGACGTAGCGGGCCGACTCCTCGTGGCCCGGCGAACCGGCCGCCCTGGTACCGCCGTTGCGGTCGGCGATCCGCTGGAGGGCCTTGAGCGTGTCGAGGGCGTCGTCGGCGCTGCTCCGGGCGACCAACCGGGCGGCGAGCTGCGCGCCCCGGCGGGCCGGGTCCGGGTCGGCGCCCGCGGTGCCGGCCCCGGCGAGCAGCAGCGGGACGGCCAGGGCGGTCGCCGTCAGGGCGGCTCCCGCGGGGTGGGCGAGCGGGGTTCTCGTGCGGCGGGTGCGCGGGCGGCGGGTGCGCGGGCGGCGGGTGCGCAGCGTCAAGGCGAGTCCTTCCGACGGTCCGTGGACTCCGATTTGACATGACCGTCACCAGGCCTGCCAAGACCACCGCGTCCGTCCGGGGAGAGGGCGCCACGGCGCGACGGGATGCGGACCGGTCGCCGCGCGGTGATCCTGGAGAGGCGGGGGACCTCTTCCAGGAGCGTGACCATGTCCATGCTGGATAAGCTCAAGCACATGCTGAAGGGCCACGAGGACCAGGCCGAGAAGGGCGTCGACAAGGCGGGCGACACCTTCGACGAACGCACCGAGGGCACGTACAGCAGTCAGGTGGACACCGCCCAGGACAAGCTCAAGGAACAGTTCCGCGACCAGCCGCCGCAGTAGGGCCGCCGCTGTCCCGAGACCCGAGGCCCCGGTCCGGCCGCCGTGCCCGGCCGGGGCTCAGTCGTCCCTATCGCCGTCTCCGTCGCCGTCGGTGCCGTCGTCGCCGGGCTCCGGTCCGGCGCCGCAGTTCTCGCACGGCCCGGGCCCGGGCCGCTCGCGCAGCCGCCCGCACTCGGGACACACCCGGTCCAGCCAGCAGGCCGCCTCTCCGCCATCGTCCATGCCGTCGATTGTGTCGCGCGGCGCCGCACGAGGGCGAGTAGACACTGTCTACTACCTCTTGGTAGACAGTGTCCATGACCGAAGAGGAGAAGGACCTCCGCACCCGCCTGGTGGCCGCCGGAGTCGAACTGCTGGCCCGGGACGGCGTCCAGGCGCTCGGCCTGCGCGAGATCGCCCGCCAGGCCGGCGTCTCGCACGGCGCGCCCCGCCGTTACTTCCCCACCCACCGCGAACTGCTCGCCGCCATCGCCCGGCACGGCTTCGGCAAGCTCACCGACACCCTCGCCACGGCCGACGCGCTCGCCGCCACCGACGGCCTCCCGCCCCGCGAGCGGCTCACCGGCCTGGCCCGCGCATACCTCCGCTTCGCCGCCGCCAACCCCGGCATGTTCGAGCTGATGTTCCGCCACGACCTGCTGGAGGGCAGCGGCGCCGACCTGCGCTCGACCTCCCTGCCGCTCTTCCGCACCTTCACCCGCCTGGTCGGCGAGGCCAGCCCCGAGCGCGACGCCACCACCACGGCCGTCGCCCTGCTCGCCAACCTGCACGGCCTCGCCCAGCTGCGCACCTGGGGCAGCCTGCGCCTGCTCACCGGCGACGACGACGTGGCGCCGCTCCTGGCGGCGATCGTCGACGCCCACGTCGGCGCCCCGGCGCAGCGGTGAGCGCCGCCCGCCGTGAGCGGCTCGCCCTCGCCGCGAGCATCACCGGCGCCGTCGTCGTGGCCCTGGACGGCACG
Organism: Streptomyces sp. SP17BM10; assembly: GCF_036322405.1. Classification (NCBI taxonomy): domain Bacteria; kingdom Bacillati; phylum Actinomycetota; class Actinomycetes; order Kitasatosporales; family Streptomycetaceae; genus Streptomyces; species Streptomyces sp. SP17BM10. The sequence goes on from NZ_JAQYXB010000539.1 coordinate 79,214, forward strand.
GTGCTGTCCGTGGCCCAGCCCAGCCTCCAGCACGACCTCCACACCACCGCCGGGGCCGTCCAGTGGACCAGCACCGGCTACCTGGTCGCCGTCGCCGCCCTGCTGGTCTTCGCGGGCCGCCTGGGCGACCGGTACGGACACCGGCGCGTGTTCACCACCGGCGTGGTGGGCTTCGCCGCCGCCTCGGCCGGGATCGGCCTGGCGCCCGGCATCGGGTGGGTGATCGCCCTCAGGGTCGTGCAGGGCATCGCCGGGGCCCTGCTCCAGCCCGCCACGCTCGGCATGCTGCGCGCGGTGTTCCCCGCCGACCGGCTGGCCGGGCCGATCGCCCTGCGCACCGGCGCGATCGGGCTCGCGGCCGCCGTCGGGCCGCTCGTCGGCGGCGCGCTCACCGCCCACTTCGGCTGGCGGGCGGTGTTCTTCCTGACCCTGGTGCCCGCCGCCGGCGCCGGGCTGCTCATCCTCGCCGTCCCGCTGCCCGGACCCGCGCGCGGCGAGGACACCGGCGGGCTCGACCTGCCGGGTGCGGCCCTGCTCGCGCTCACCCTCGGCTGCCTCGTCCAGTCCCTGGTCGGCCTCCCCTCCCCGGGCAGCGCGCTCGGCCTGGCGGCTGCCGCCGCCCTCGGCCTCGCGTTCGCCCGGCACGAGCGGCGCACCGCCCGTCCGCTGCTCCCGCCGGCCGTGCTGCGCTCCGCCGGGGTGGCGCCCGCGCTGGGCGCCCTGCTCGCGGCGTCGGCGGCGCTGTCCGGGACGCTCTTCCTCGGCACCTACTTCCTCCAGGACGTCCTGGCCCTGGACCCCCTGCGGAGTGCGCTGCGGGCGCTTCCGCTCGCCGTGACGATGGTGCTCGCGGCGCCCGCCTCCACCTGGTTGGCGAAGCGCCATGGCGCTCGTGAGACCGTCGTGTCGGGGATGGTGCTGGTCGCCCTGGGCGTGCTGCTGATCTCCGGCTCCGACCGGTCGTCGGGGCCGGTCGAGATCGGAGCCGGTTTCCTCCTGCTCGGCGCCGGGTTCGGCACGGTGCTGGCCACCGCCACGGCGGTCGTGGTCCGCGCCACGGCGGCCTCCCGGGCCGGGGTCGCGGGCGGCCTCCAGCAGACCGCGATGAACGTCGGCCCCGCCCTCGGGGTCGCGCTGGCCACCACCGTCGCCGGACCCGCCGCCGTCGGCACGGCGCTCGGCGCCGCGGGCCCGGTCCTGGCCGCCGTCGCCGCGGGCGGCGCGCTACTGGCCGCCCGCATCCCCGGCGCGCAACGGGGCGCGGCCGTGCCGGAAGGGCGCTGAGCGCCCTCGGCGAGCCCTCTCCAGCGCCCGCACGCGTCCGGGCCTGCGCCCCGTGCGGGCGCTCCCGAGGGCACCGGGCTCGACCGGCCCTCACCCGTTCAGCCGACATAGGCTGGCTCTGACCACCACCGCCCCGACCGCCGGAGGGCCGATGAGCAGACGCCGCCCCGCCGGCCAGCCGAGCGCCGACGACCTGCTGACCCAGCTCGAAGGGCTCACGGCGCGCGCCCTGGCGCACGCCGAGCTCCAGCGGGCCCAGGTCGAGCTGGCCGAGGCGCTCCAGCGGGAGCTGCTGCCCTCCGCACTGCCGCAGCGGCCGGAGCTGCGGGCCGCGGCCCGGTACGCGCCGGCCCGGCACGGCCTGAGCGTCGGCGGCGACTGGTACGACGGCTTCCCCCTGCCGGACGGCTCGCTGGCCTTCTCGCTCGGCGACGTCCAGGGCCACGACGTGGAGGCGGCGGCGCTCATGGGCCAGGTCCGGGTCGGCCTGCGCGCTGTGGCGGCCACCGCCGCCGACCCCGGCGAGGTCCTCGCCCGGGCCAACGACCTGCTGATCTCCCTGGACAGCCGCCGCTTCGCCACCTGCAGCTTCCTGCGCTACGACCCGGCCACCGGGGACCTGTCGCACGCCCGCGCCGGCCACGTCCCGCCCGTGTGGGCCAACCGCGACGGCCGCTGGGGCCACTGCGCCGACGAGGGCGGCCCGCCGCTGGGCGTCCTGCCCGGCGCGACGTACCCCGTGACGCACCGCTCGCTCACCGGGAGCGGGGTCCTGGCACTGGTCACCGACGGCGTGATCGAGGGACCCGCGTTCCCCATCGAGGCCGGGCTGGACGAGGTCGCGGCCGTCCTTCGGGCGGGGGTCGGGGCCGACCCGGACGAGCTGGCGGCGGCCGTGCTCCGGGTGGCGGACCTGACCGGGCACACCGACGACGCCGCCGTCCTGGTCCTGCGCCACGACCGGTAGCGCCCTGGCCGGACAGGTCCACCGCGTTGCGACGCCCGGCACGGCACCGGACACGCCCCAGCGGCTTCGGGCGTGGCCCCGGGGAGCGGGCCACGCGTGTCACGCCCGCATCGCCGCCCGGGCCGTAGTGAGATGCTGCCGTGCCGCTGACTACGCCGTTCCGCGCCCGCGCCCCGCGCCACCTGGCGGTGACCGCCATACGACTGCTCGCGGTCACCGCCGCCTACCTCGCCGCCGGCAGGCTCGGCCTGCTGCGCCAGGTGGTGATCGCCGGGGCCAAGGTCACCCCGCTGTGGCCGCCGACCGGGATCGCGCTGACCTGCCTGCTGCTCCTCGGGCTCGGCATCTGGCCGGCCGTCGCGCTGGGCGCCTACCTGGTGGTCATCACCACCGGGCCGGCGCACTGGAGCTCGCTGGGCATCGTCGCCGGCAACACGCTCGCGCCGGTCGCCGCGTACCTCATGCTGCGCCGGGTCGGGTTCCGGATCGAGCTGGACCGGCTCCGCGACGGGGTGGCGCTGGTCTTCCTCGGCGCGTTCGCGGGCATGCTGGTCAGCTCCACCGTCGGCGCCACCGTGCTGCTCCTGAACGGCTCGCTGCCGGCGGACGGGTTCTGGTCCACCTGGTCGGCCTGGTGGACCGGCGACGCGATGGGCGTCCTGGTGATCACCCCGCTGCTCCTGGCGCTGCGCACCGCCCGGCCGCCCGCCGATCCGGGCCCGCTCGACTGGGTGGAGCCGGTCCTTCTGCTGGCCGGGACCGCCGCCGTCACGCTGATCGCCACCTCGACCACCGTGAACCTGCTCTTCCTGGTCTTCCCCTTCCTGATCTGGGCGGCCCTGCGCTTCCGGCTGATCGGCGCGGCGCCCTGCGTGCTCCTGATCTCGGTCATCGCGATCATCGCGGCCACCGACCGCAGCGGCCCGTTCGCCCGGCACGGACTCGTCGCCGACATGGTGGTGCTCCAGGCCCTCAACGGCTGCGCGGCGCTGACGGGCCTGCTGCTGTCCGCGATCATCGCCGAGCAGCGCAACACCTACCGCCGGATCGAGCAGGCCTGCGTCGAACTCGCCGAGGTGGTCAACCGGTTGGCGCCGGGCAAGGCGGACACCAGCCAGTGGCTGCCGCCCGAGGACGGCAGCCGCTAGCCGGGCGCTCAGCGCCTGGTCGCGACGGGCCCGGCCGCCCGCGCGGCGTCGACGGCGCCCTCGACGGTCGTGCTGGTCGGCTGGCGCCGGGTGAGCGCCACCAGGAGCGCCAGCTGGACGACCGCGCCCACCGTGAGCCCGGCCCACACGCCGTCCACGCCGAGCGGGCCCGACAGGGCGGCGGCGGAGCCGAGTTGGGCGCCGAGGCCGGCCGTGACGGAGACGACCAGCGCCCGCCCGGCGCCCGCGGCCTGGTGCACGCCGCCGACCGCGACGACGAAGGCGTACGGCAGCAGGTAGGGCGCCGCCAGGTGCAGGAAGCCGGCGGACTGCCCGGCCACGGCGGGGTCGTCGGTGAACAGCCCGCTCACCGGGCCGCCGAGCGCCGCGCACAGCACGGCCGCGACCGCTCCCAGGAGGGCGGCGAACCAGCCGGTGGCGCGGGCGAACCGGCGGAGCTCGGCTTCCTCCCCCGCGCCGGCGAGCCGGGCGGCCCCGATCGCTGCGGCCTGGCGCAGCGCGTAGAACGCCATCGTGAGGACGAGCAGCACGCGGTAACCCACCCCGTACCCGGCCACGGCGGCCACGCCGAAGCCCGCGACGAGGGCCAGTTGGGCCGTCCCGACGGCCATCCGGGCGGTGAAGTCGAGGCCGAACGGCGCCCCGGCCCGGGCGATCCGCCGCAGCTCCGGTCCGACGCCGTCGACCGGCCCGCCCGCCCGGCGCCTCGCCAGCAGCCGCAGCGTGACGGCGAGCGCGGCGGCCCGGGAGGCGGTGAGCGCGAGCGCGGCACCCGTCACGCCGAGGCCCGGGACGGGTCCGGCGCCGAGGACGAGCAGCGGGTCGAGGGCGAGCAGCAGCGCGTTGGAGAGCAGCGCGATCCGCATCGGGGTCCGGGTGTCGCCGGCGCCCTTGAACAGTTCGTCGGCGACGCGCTGGCCGGCGAACAGCCCGAACGCCGGGAAGGCGACGGCGAAGTAACCCGCGGCGAGGCCGGCCGCGGGGCCGTCGAGGAACCCGGCGGCGAGGCGCTCGCGCAGCAGGAAGCCGGGCACGGCCAGGGCGGCGGTCACGAGCGCGCAGAGCCGCCACGCCGCGCGCGCCGTGCGGGCGGCCCCGGCGGCGTCCCCGGCCCCGAGGGCGCGCGAGAGCCGCAGGCTCGTCCCGGAGGCGACCACGAGGACGAGGCCGAGCAGCAGGTTCTCGACGGTGCCCGCGAGGGTGACGGCGGCGACGGCCGCGCCGCCGAGCCCGGCCACCCAGAAGGCACCGATGACGGAGGCGACGACGCCGGACAGGAGTTCGGCGTAGACCGGTCCGGCCAGGGCGGCCAGTCGTGCCAGGTGTGTGCGCATGTTCCCTCTCCCGGCAGCACCGCGGCCGCTCCCCTGAGCCGCCTCCCCGTCTGCCTCGAATAGAGATACCTCGGATCGAGGCACATCGACAAGAGGTAAAGTAGCGCGCGCACCGGGCGCACTCCGACGAAAGGGCTTCACCGTGCTGACGCTCGCGATCCTGGGGTTCCTCTACGACCAGCCGCTGCACGGCTACGAGCTCAAGTCCCGGATCACCGGCCTGACCGGACACGTCCGGCCGGTCAGCGACGGCGCGCTCTACCCCGCCATCACGCGGCTGGAGAAGGCCGGCCTGCTGGACCGCAGGACCGAGCCGGGCACCGGCGCCGTCCCCCGCCAGACGCTGGCCCTGACCGCGGCCGGGCGGGCCGAACTGCGGCGCCGGCTCGCCGATCCGGAGCAGGCGGAGATCACCGACCAGATCCGCTTCTTCGCCCTGGCCGCCTTCCTCCACCACCTCGCCGACCCGGCCCGCCAGGCCGCGGTGCTGCGGCGCCGGCTCGACTTCCTGGAGGCGCCGAGCAGCTTCTTCTACGACGGGCGGGGCCGGCCGGTCACCGCCGAGCGCGAGCCGAACCCGTTCCGCCGGGGCATGCTGCTGGTCGCCCGGGCCTCCGGGGCGGCGGAGCGGGCGTGGCTCGCGGAGACGATCGAGCAGCTGACGGGGGCGGGCCCCGGGGGATCGGCAGGCTCAGACTCGGCCGGCTCCGGCGCGGCGGAGCCGGGCGCGGCGGACTCGGGCGCGTAAGCGGGGCTCCCACGCCCCTGCCGAACAGCACAGAAACGGCACCGAAACAGGACCGAACGGGACCGAACGGCAGGGTGCGCAAGCGGAATTGCCCCCCTCGCCACCTGGTCCCACCGGGCCCCTCCGTCGCTATGATGATCCGCCTCACGCCCGACGGGTCCGAGCGGCACCGGTGCGGCGTGACCCCGCCACCGGGCCCCGCCCGCTCCCCTGGAGGCCGCCGTGACCACGTGCGAGACCGCAGCCGTCCAACCCGCCCCGACGAAGCGGGACGACATCCCCGGCTGGTTCTTCAGTCTCGACCGGGCGGCCTTCGGGCACCTGCTCACCGCCCAGAGCGCGGCCGGGGTCACCGGCGACATCCTCGAACTCGGCAGCTACCTCGGCCGCAGCGCCGTCCTGCTCGGCGACCACCTCCGGCCCGGCGAGCGGCTCACCGTCTGCGACCTGTTCGACTCCGACGCGGGCGACGCCGACAACGCCGCCGAGATGGAGATGTCCTACCGCAGGACCCTCACCCGCGGCGCGTTCGAGGCCAACTACCTCGCCTTCCACGCCGCGCTGCCGGAGATCATCCAGGCCCCCACGTCCGTGCTGGCCGACGGCCGGATCCCGGCCGGCAGCTGCCGGTTCGTCCACGTCGACGCCTCGCACCTGTACGAGCACGTCACCGGGGACATCGCCGTCGCCCGCGCGGCGCTCGCCGACGACGGCCTCGTCGCGCTCGACGACTACCGCCAGGAGCACACCCCCGGCGTCGCCGCCGCGGTGTGGGAGGCGGTGTTCACCGGCGGCCTCCGGCCGGTGCTGCTCACCCCGTCGAAGTTCTACGGCACCTGGGGGGACGCCGCCGCCGCACGCGAGGTCCTGCTCGGCCGCGACTGGCGGGCGGAGGGCTACACCGTGGACGAGGACACCATCGCCGGGGCGCGCGTCCTGCGGCTCAACCACCAGGTCAAGGTGCCGGTCCAGCCCTCCGCCCCGCGCCGGCTCGCCCTGGACCTCCTGCCGCCGGTGGCCACCCGCGCCACCCGGCGCGTGCTCCGGACGCTGCGCGAGCGCCGCGCCGCCCAGGCGGTGCGCCCCGCCTAGGAGCGCGCGGGACAGCGCCCCGACGGGGTCGGACGCCGGGCGGCGTCCGGCCCCGTTCGCGCGTGCCCACGTGGTGGCGCCCCATTGCCGTAATGGCCGATTTCGCATCACCCACACGGGTGAATCACCCTAAAAGATTTGCCCAAGGAACATTAAAGAGCACATAGTGATGCCACCTCGACTTGGTCTAGGAAACGCCAAGTCCAGGCAAAGTCATCGCGGGTGAATCACGTGAAACACGAGTGGATCGCGAGTTGATCGCGGGTGAGGAGAAGGCCTTGTTCCACGGAAGCACGGCGGGCGGATACGGTCAGCGCCTGCGCGAGGACATCGCGCGGACGGGAACCACGCCGCCCATCGGGGTGTACGACATGTACTCGGCGTCCATCGCGGCCGAACACTACGACGGAATGTTCGTCTCCGGATTCGGTTTCGCCGCCTCCTACTACGGCCTGCCCGACATCGGCTTCATCGCCTGGCCGGACATGCTCTCCTTCGTCGAACGACTGCGTGGCGCCTTCCCGCACCACCACCTCCTGGTCGACATCGACGACGGCTACGTCGATCCCGAGGTCGCCTGCCACGTCGTGCGCCGGCTCGAACGCACCGGCGCCTCCGGCGTGATCCTCGAGGACCAGAAGCGCCCGCGCCGCTGCGGCCACGCGGACGGCAAGCTCGTCCTGCCGCTCGACGAGTACCTGGAGAAGCTGAACCTCGTCCTGGAGAACCGCACCGACCTCGTGGTCGTCGCCCGCACCGACGCCACCGAGGAGCAGGACATCCTGCGCCGCGCCCGCGCCCTGGCCGAGACGGACGCCGACGTCGTCCTGGTCGACGGGGTGCGCAGCGAGGAGTGGATCCGGCGGATCCGCCGTGTCGTCGGCGACAAGCCGCTGCTGTTCAACCAGATCGCGGGCGGCAAGTCGCCCCGGCTGTCGCTGTCGGAGCTCGGCGACCTCGGGGTGGACGTCGCGATCTACAGCACGCCCTGCCTCTTCGCCGCGCACCGGGCGATGGACGAGGCGCTCGCCGGGCTGAAGGTCAGTGACGGCCGGCTCCCGGCCGCCCCGGCGAACGGCCAGCCGGTGGGTGTGCGGGAGTCCACCGAGTTGTTGGAGCGGAACATCGCCCGCTCCCGGGGGCTCGTGGAGGTCACGGCGTGACGCTCGGGTCACCCGGTCCGGTCCGTCACCGGGCACACGCCCGGTGGCGGACCGGCGCCGCCGGACTCGCCGGGGCGTGTGCGCTGCTCGCGGGCGGTGCACCGCCCGCGGCGGCGGGCGGACTGATCACCGTCATCGACAACTCGAACGCCGACTCCTGGCTGGAGGTCGACCGCACCGCCAACGTCCAGCAGGGCGGCGGCTCGGCCGGCAGCGACCACGACGGCGCCGGGTCGGTGGTCGGCGGGGCGGTGGTCGGCGGGGCGGGCGCGCTGCTGGGAGCGTCCGGGCCCGGGACGAAGGGAGGTGATCGATGAGCCTGCAGTGGCTGCGGCGGCGCGGCGTGGATCCGTACATGGCGGCGCTGGCCGGCACCGTCGGGCTGGCCGCCCTCTTCCCTGCGACCGGCAGCGCCGCCCGCGCGGCCGCGGTGGCCTGCGACGTCGCGGTGGCGCTGCTGTTCTTCCTGTACGGCGCGCGGCTGTCCACCCGCGAGACCCTGGCCGGGCTGCGCCACGTGCGGCTGCACGGGCTCGTGCTCGCCTGCACCTTCGTCCTGTTCCCGCTGCTCGGGCTGGCCACGGCCCTGCTGACCCCCGCCCCCCTCACCGATCAACTGCGCACCGGCGTGCTGTTCCTGTGCCTGGTCCCGTCGACGGTCCAGTCCTCGGTCGCGCTCACCGGAGCGGCCGGGGGCGACGTCCCGGCGGCGATCTGTGCGGGCACGTACTCCAGCCTGGCCGGACTGGTGCTGACCCCGCTGCTCGCCGCCTGGCTGCTGGGCTCGCACGCCGCGCTCTCGGCCGACGGACTGCTGCGCATCGCGGCCCAGTTGCTCGCGCCCTTCGTGCTCGGGCAGGTGCTGCGGCAGTGGATCGGCGGCTTCCTCGGACGGCACAAACGGCTGCTGACGCCGGTCGACCGCGGCTCGATCCTGCTCGTCGTCTACACGGCCTTCAGCGCGGCGACGGCCCAGGGCATCTGGCGCCTCGCCACGCCCGGCGCCCTGCTCGGCCTCGCGGGGGTGCTGCTCGCCCTGCTCGCCGCCTCGCTGGCCGCCGCCCGGCTCGGCGCGCGGGCCCTGGGGCTCGGCCGCCCGGCCGTCGTCGCGGCGATGCTGTGCGGCTCGCAGAAGAGCCTGGCCAACGGCCTCCCGATGGCCACCGTGCTGTTCGGCGCGGAGGCCGGGCTGATGGTGCTGCCACTGATGCTCTACCACCAGCTCCAGTTGGTGGTCGGCACGGTCCTGGCGACCCGCTGGTCCCGCGGCCCGGGAGAGGCGCCGGCACCCCGCGACCCGGCGCAGACCGGCCCGGAGCAGACTGCGTCGGCGCTGCGGGGCTGAGTGCCGGGCCGGCGCCGGGGTGGCACCGCGTCCTGCCGCCCCGGGCCTGGAGCTGACCGGCAGGTGCGGAGGAACCGGTCCGCCCGGCCGCACCGGGGCCGGTCAGCGGATGTAGTACGGCCGGTTGTGGGCGGCGACCGGCGGGGACTGGTAGGTCCACACGCCCGCGGCCGGCGCGTCGGCGACGAGGTGGGCGAGGTCGCGGGCGGGCTCCTCGGCCGGGTTGCCCACGTCGAGGCGGACGCGGTCGGCCGAACGGTCGTCCAGGGCGTGGAAGCGGTAGGGCTGGTAGACGTTGAGCGGCCCGGCGAGCAACCGCCCCTCGTCGTCGGTGCCGTACCCGGTGATCGGCGTGTTGGTGACCGGCTCGGCCGCGAGGCCGGTCAAGTCCGCCTCCAGCGACAGCAGTTCCTCCTCGTGGCGCTGGAGACCGCCCTCGTCGATGCTGCCCCGGCGGCAGGAGACGGACCAACGCTCCTGCACCGAGGGCGCGTTGAGGGAGGGCATCAGCGTCTCGAACCAGCCCGCCCGCTTCGGCTCGGCGTAGAGGAGACGCCCGGCGTCGATGGCGAGCGGGTTGTCGCACAGCACGTGCAGCCGCGCGATGCCGAGCAGTTTGGTCTGGTCGTAACCCCGGGCGTACTGCCCGTAGGTCAGCTCGGGCAGCCGCTCCTCGGCGAACTCCGGGTGGGCGACGAGGTTGATCTCCACCTCCTGGGTCATCCCGCCGCCGCCCGGGTACTGCGCGAAGTACAGCTGGTAGTTGACCGACACGCAGGCCCGCCCGTCGAACAGCGCCGGCACGAGCCCCGGATGGCGCTTGCGCAGCAGCTCGCGCGCGCGCTCGGGCGCGATCAGGAAGTCGACGCCGATGTTGTGCAGGGCGCCGTAGTGGAAGGGGAGGTAGTACGGCTCCGGCACGGGCGGGAGCGGAAGGCCGGTCATGGCGTCTCCGGGTTCGGGGCGGGGCGGTTGGCGCTGGACGGCGGGGTGGCCGCACTTGAGGCACCGACGGCGAGCGGGCGGCGCAGCTCCAGCAGGTCGAGGTGCATCCGCTCCGCGCTGCGCAGCGCGAGCGCGGCCATGCTGAGCGTCGGGTTGGAGGTGCCGAGGGAGGGCATCGAGCCGCAGCCGACGGCGTACAGGTTGGGGTGGTCCCAGCTGCGCTGCCACTGGTCGACCACGGACGTGCCGGGGGTGTCGCCCATGACGTGGGTGCCACCGGCGTGGCCCGCACCCCGGTAGCCGTACACGGCTCCCTCGTGCTCGACCCGGCCGGGCCACTGCGATCCGGCCGGGTAGGCGGTGTGGTCCTCCGCGCCGAGCAGCGCGAACAGCTGGTCGGAGACGGCCCGGGCGGAGGCCATGCCGTCGCGGACGTACGCGGTGAGGTCGTAGCGGATCGCCGGGCTCGGCAGGCCGAGCGGGTCGCGCCGGTCGGGGTCGAGGGTGACGCGGTTGGCCGGGTCGGCGGGCTGCTCGAGCTCGAACTGGAGCGAGAACTGCCGGCCCAGTCGGTCGCCGAGGCGTTCGCGCAGCTCCTTGCCGCGCAGTCCCGCGGCCAGCGCGGCGCGCGCCTCGGACTGCGGGTCCCCTCCGGCCCAGGACCAGCCCCAGTTGCCGATCTCGATGCGGAACGGCGCTCGCCGCTCCCGTCCGGCGCCGAAGCGGAAGGCCTCGAGGCCGCTCGTGGAGCCCGGCCCCCGGTAGGGCCCGACCGGGCCCGGCATCAGGCCCCAGGTGAGCAGCGCGGGGTGGTCCATGAGGTTGCGCCCGACCTGGTCGCTGCGGTTGGCGAGCCCGGAGAGGAGCAGCAGCCGGGCGTTCTCGATCGCGTGCGCGGCGAGGACGACGAGGCCCGCGTCCACGCGGTGTGCCTCGCCGCCGTACGTCAGGTACTCCAGGCCGGTGGCGCGGCCGGTCACCGGGTCGGCGAGGACGCGGCTGACGACGGCCTCCGTGCGCAGTTCGACGCTCGCGGACCAACCGGCCTGGGTGCGCCGCGGCGTGTACTTGGCACCGGTCGGGCAGGCCGGGACGCAACTGGCGCTGCCGGCGCAGAGCGGGCCGGTGGCCTCGCCGGGCCGGGTGGGCCGGCCGTTGCGGGCGTGCGGGGTCGCGGTGACGGCGACGCGGGCCGGCGCGCGCACGGCCGGGTCACGGACGGTGCGGCCGTCGAGGTCGCGGGCGAGTCGACGGTCGAGGTAGGAGGGCGGGAGGGCGCGCATCGGGAACTCGTAGCCGTCGGGCAGGGGCAGTCCGACGGCGGTGCGCTGGTCGTGCGCGTCGGCCGCGACGCCGAGTTCGCGTTCGGCGTCGCGGTAGTGGGGCTCCAGGTCGTCGTAGCCGATCGGCCAGTTGCGGCCGTGCCCGAGGTCGGCGGTGCGGAAGTCCTCGGGGTGCATGCGCGGGGTGAGGCCGGTCCAGAGCAGCCCGGTGCCGCCGTTGGCGCGCAGGTAGCCGCTGGCGTAGGGCAGCGGGCCGTGCTGGACGAGGTGGCCGCCGGGACCGGCGAGGTCGCCGACGTCGGGTGAGGGCGCGTCGGGGTTGTGCGGGTACGGCGAGGTGGGCGGGCCGCCGCCGGCGGCGCGGTAGGCGGCTGCGGTCTCGGCGGCGCCGGGGACGGTGCGACCGGCTTCGAGCACGAGCACGCGCCAGCCTTGCGCCCCCAGCCGCTGGGCGACCAGCGAACCCGCGATGCCCGCCCCCACGACGACGGCGTCCCAGCGTACGCTCACAGCTCCTCGCCTCCCCGGGGCGCGTCGCCCCAACTCCCGTGCCCCGGCGCGGCGGCGCCGGGCGGGTCGGCGTGGAACGTCCGCCACACCAGCGCCCCGTCGTACGCCCGCGCGGAACCGGGCGACTCCCCCGGCCAGGCCCCGACGTACCAGAGGTGGACGAGCGCGTGCTCGTCGCGCACCCGGTGCGCCAGCACGGTCCGGTGGTGCTCGTGCGCCATGCCGGTGGCCCGCAGCTCCGGTTCGTCGAAGCCGGTCAGTCCGGCGCAGACCCGGAGGAACTCGTCGAAGTCGGCGAGCTCGTCCAGCCCCTCGAGGTCATCGAGTTCGTCGGTCCCGTCGTGGTCGTCGAGGTCGTTGTCGAAGTCGTCGTGCACACTCAAGCGGGCACCCCCACGCAGTCACCGACAGGTGGCCAGGCCATGACACCCGAACCCGCCCGCGATCCTGCCTCCTGCGCCCACCGTCAAACCATCCATGCCAGAAAGCGCCCGAAATCGATCACACATGATCGCTGCTGGCGTGATCGCGCATGACTCCCGATCATGACGTGCCCGGGTGGGGCACTCAGTCCGGGCGTGGAGCACCCAGGGATCTCCCAGGAACCCCCTGCAATTCGTTATCGCCCGGTAACTCTTCACCGCCGACGCGCGGCGTTACCGTTGTCGACGCTTGGTCAACTCCACTCCCTCACACAGGAGTAGCCATGTCCATAGCCCGTCGACGCACGCCCCGACGCGCCCTCGTCGCCTCCTCCGCCGCCCTGCTGACCGTCCTCGGCGGCGCGGCGCCGGCCCTCGCCACCACCGCCCCCACCATCGTCCACGCCCCGCTCGGCCACCACGGCGGCGGCGTACTGCGCAGCACCAGCAGCAACTGGGCCGGTTACGCCGCGACCGGCGGCAAGTTCACCAGCGTCAGCGCCAGTTGGGTCCAGCCGTCCGTCTCCTGCTCCGGCACCGACACCTGGTCCAGCTTCTGGGTCGGGATCGACGGCGACGGCAGCAACTCGGTCGAACAGCTCGGCACCGAGGCGGACTGCTCGGGCGGCTCGCCGGTGTACTCGTCCTGGTACGAGATGTACCCGGCGTACCCGGTGAACTTCTCCAACTCCGTGCGGCCCGGCGACCACTTCACCGCGAGCGTCACCACCAACGGTTCCGGGTCGTTCACGCTCACGCTCTCCGACACCACCCAGGGCTGGAAGCGCAGCGTCAACAAGACCCTGCGCAGCGCCGCCCTGGCCTCCGCCGAGGTCATCGCGGAGGCGCCGTCCAGCTCCACCGGCGTCCTGCCGCTGTCGAACTTCGGCACCGTCGGCTTCACCGGGGCGACCGCCAACGGCCAGAGTCTCGGCTCGGCCGGCGCGTCGAGCATCACGATGGCCTCGGGCGGCACCACGAAGGCCACGACCTCCGGGCTCAGCGGGGGCAACGCCTTCTCGGTGACGTGGAAGCACAGCTGACGTAGCGCCCGCCCTCCTGGCGCGTCGCCGCTACCGGCGGCGCGCCGGCAGGACGGGCTGCTCCAGAGCTGCGGGCCCCGGTGCAGCCGGCCTCAGAGCAGCGGGCCGAGGACGGGCAGCACCGGCTTGCACGGCACGGGAACGGGATGCGCCGGGTCGAGCGCGTTGCGGACGTCGGCCAGCGCGATCGGGTCGTACGGGCCTTCCAGGTGGTCGGTGGCGTCGGCCACGCACTGGTCCTGGACGGTGAGGTTCGTGACGTGCGGCCCGGGCGGCAGGTAGGAGTTGGTGTACGGGGTGATGACCTCGTCGAACCTCGACGCGATGACGGTGTACTCGACGCCCGGGAGGGTCGCGCCGCCCGCGTCGAGCGCGGCGATGAACGGCGACCCGGCCTCCTGCTCGACACAGGCCGGGCAGGCGGTGTCGAGCACCGCGTTCGCCCGCTTCACGAGGCGCAACTCCAGCGCCAGCGCGCTGAGACCGTCCAACGTCGTGCCCTCGTTGCTGGGGGTGATGCCGACGAGCTTGGCCACCTTCGCGGCGCCGCCGTCGTTCTTCAGGTAGTAGCGCGGCAGCACGCCGCCGCCTTGGGAGTGCCCGACGAGATCGACCTTGGCCGCCCGCGTGGACGCGAGGACCGTGTCGACGAACGCGGACAGCTGCCGGGCGGAGTCCTCGATCGGCCCGAGGCCCTGCATCGGCGCACCCGCGGCGCCGCCGTAATCGAACGCGTAGACGCAGTACCCGGAGTCGGCGAGCAGCGGGGCCGCGCCGCGCCAGTTGTCGTTCATGTTCTCGGCGGTGCCGTGGACGAGGACGACCGGCTCCGGATGGGCGGCACTCGGCCGGCACGACCAGTCGTTCGCACCGGGCGGGCTGACGTCGGGGGTGAGGAAGCCCGCCGGGTATCCGACCGCGAAGTGGTACTCGACCGGGTACGCCGGAGCCGCTGCCGCCGGGAGGACGACGGTGCCCAGCAGGCCGCCCCCGGCGGCCGCCGTGACCGCGAGCGCCCGTCCTCGACGCGTTCTCATGGGGCACGCCTTCCGGCTGCGCTCTGGAATTCCCGGCGATGCCCCGGCATTCGCCTTTTCCCGACTGCCGATAATCCATTCTGCACGAACCAAAAACTAGCACCGGAGCACGCCCGGCGCAGGTCATGGACCGCTGGACCGTCGCGTTACCTCTCTGCTGGAACATTGAGTGATCAGCAGCCGATCAGACATTCACATGGCGTGACCATGCCTTCGCCGCAAGAGGTTCCGGAATTCCCGAGCCGGATATGATCAGGTCGATTCGTCCGCCTCCCGCACCCACCTGACGCGTCGCAATCGTCATATCCGTGTCCTTGCCGCCGTCCCCGGGCCGATCAGGCCGGGGGGTGCGCAGCAACAACGGACTCCTCAGCCCGCGAGCGCCTCCGGGACCGGGGAGGCCTTCTCCGGGCTGCGCGACACGGTCAGCGGGCCCGCCGCGAAGACGGCCAGGCCGGCGAGGACCGCCAGGCAGGCGCAGACGGGCCAGAGCAGACCCGGGGCGGACTGGTAGAGGGCGCCGCCCAGCGGAGGCGCGAGGACGGTTCCGCTGGTGGAGGCCCCGGCGTAGAGGCTCTGGAAGCGGCCCTGGTACTCGGGCGGCGCGGCGTCCGCGACGAAGGCCGTCGCCGGGGTCTTGTAGAGGATCTCGCCCGCGGTGACCACGACCATCATCACCACGGTGGTGAGGACCGACGCGCCCGCGACCAGGGCCGCGAAGCCGGCGCCGACCAGCAGCAGGCCGGTGCCGATGATCCGCAGCGGCGCCCGGTCGCGCAGCGCCATGGTGACGACCACCTCCAGCGCGAGGATCAGGCCGCCGTTGATCGCCAGCACCACGCCGTACACGCCGGTGCCGATGCCGTGGTCGGCGAGGAACACCGGCAGGACCGAGTACTGCTGCCGGTAGACGGTGTCCACGACGACGATCGCGGGCAGCAGCACCAGCACCGCCGGCCGCTCCCGCAGCGCCGCCCACAGGCCGCCGCGGATGACGGTCCGACCGTTGCGCGGCCCGTCGGCGGTCAGCACCCTGGCGGCGTACGCGGCGAACAGCAGGGACCCGAGCCCGTCGATGCGGAACAGCCACTCGTACGACCAGTGGGTCGCGATGAACGCGCCGAGCACCGGCCCGATGGTGAAGCCCGCGTTGCCCGCGAAGCGCATCACGGCGAAGCCCTGCCGGCGGTCGCCGGGCGGCACGGCCACCGCCACGAGCGCCGAGTTGGAGGCGCGCACGGTGCCGGCGGCGTACTGGAAGACGGGCAGCAGCACGAGCAGCGCGGAGGTCGGCAGCACCGGCAGGGCGAGCAGGCCGGCGCCGGAGACGGCGGAGCCGGTGAGCAGCGTGCGGCGGTGGCCGAAGCGGTCCCCGAACCAGCCGCCGGTGAAGTTGCCCGCCACCAGGCCGAGTCCGCCGGCCCCGGCGATGGTGCCGGCGGCCGCCGTGCTCAGCCCGCGCGGGCCGGTCAGGTAGACGAAGAGGTAGACGAAGGTGAAGGACACCACCATGTTGGCGAAGCCGCCGGCCGCCAGCAGCCAGACCGTCCTCGGCAGCGCGCGCAGCGCGCCCCCGTTCCGCGCGCCGCCGCCGATCCCGTTCCGCTCGGCCACCCGGCCACCCCCGTAGTCCGTTCATGTAAGTTCCTTCTGGGAACGGACTATGTCAGGCTGACGGGGCTAAGGTCAACGCCGTACCCACCCCCGGAAGGAGACCAGGATGGTCCGGCGCGGCGGCCCGGCGGACGACACCTGCGCGATCGCCCAGGCCCTCGACGTGGTCGGGGACGCCTGGACGCTGCTGATCGTCCGCGACGCGGCCCGCGGTCTGCACCGCTTCGAGCAGCTCCAGCAGGAGCTCGGCCTCTCCCGCAAGGTGCTCGCCGAACGCCTGCGCCTGCTGGTCGACTCCGGCGTGCTCGCCCGCGAGCAGTACCAGGACCGCCCGCCACGCCACGAGTACCGGCTCACCCCGCGCGGGCGCGCGCTGCTGCCCGTCCTCGTCGCCCTCCAGGACTGGGGCGACAGCTGGGTCCTGGGCGACGGCACGCCGACGGCCACCGCCGCCGAGCACTCCCGGGAGGCGGAGCGCGTCCACGCGCTGCGCGGCACCCGGATCCCCGAACTGCTGCTCCCGGGCGCCGACGGCCAAGCACTCGATCCCGTCGCCCCGGACTCCACCACCGTCCTGTACTGCTTCCCCGGCGCCTTCGTCCGCGCCGAGTCCTACCCGCCCGGCTGGTCGACGGTGCCGGGCGCGCCCGGCTGCACCCTGGAGTCACGGACCTACCGCGACCACCTCGCCGACTTCACCGCCGCCGGCGCGGCCGTGCGCGGCATCTCCACCCAACGCCCGGACGAGCAGCGCGCGTTCGCCGAGGCCGAGGGCCTGACGTTCCCCCTGCTCTCCGACCTCGCCCTCGACCTCACCGGCGCCCTCCGCCTCCCCACCGTCCGCGCCGCGGGCACCACCCGCCTGAAGCGCCTCACCCTGGTCGTGGACCGGACCCGCACCGTCCGCGAGGTCCTCTACCCGGTCACCGACGTCGCGGGCAGCGTGACGGCGGCCCTGACGGCGGCCCGTGCGATCGGGTGGTCCGCGGCGTCGGTCCGGCCCGGCGGTGGCGGGAAACCCTGACGACACCCTGCCCTCGCGGAACCGTCATCGAGGTGAAAGCCGCGCGCCCCGCGTCACGCCCTCGCCCTCAGCGCGTCGACGGCCAGGCGGGCGGTGGTACCGATCGCGGCGTCGGCGGCGGGGAGGGTGATGGTGGTGGCGGCGGCGCGCGTGAAGACGGCGAGGGCGTAGCGGCCGCCGTCGGGGTACTCGACGACGCCGACCTCGTGGCGCAGCGTCGGGAGGGTGCCGGTCTTGCCGTGCACGCGGACGTCGTCGAAGGGGAAGCCGGAGGCGAGGCGGTGGGGCCAGACCTGGAGGCCGAGGAGGCGCCGCAGGGCGGCGCCGTGGTCGCCGGGGCAGGCGTCGCCGTGCCACAGGGCGGCGAGGAGGGTCGTCATGTCGCGCGCGGTGCTGTGGTTGGTGAAGGCGGGGTCGAGGACCCTGAGCCGGGCGACCACCGCCGGGTCCACCGGGGAACCGTCGCCGGTGTCCTCGACGAGGGCGGCGGTCAGCTCACCGAGCGTGTGGACGGCCACCGTGCGGGTCAGGCCCAGATCGGCCATGGTGCGGTTGACGGTGTCGAGGCCGACCTCGGCCCACAGCACGTCGGCGGCGGCGTTGTCGCTGACGGCGACGGTCAGGTAGGCGAGGTCGCGCAGGGACAGGCGGGCGGCGTCGAGCATGGCCGCGAGGCCCGTCCGTCCCGGGGTGCGGCCGGCGGCGGGGACGTCCACCCGGCGGGTGAGGTCGATCCGGCCCTCGGCGGCCTCGCGGAACAGCGTGACCAGGAGGCACAGCTTGTGGACGCTCGCGGTGCTGACGGCCGTGTCGGCGCCCAGGGCGATCTCGGCGCCGGTGTCGAGGTCGCGCGCGTGCAACAGGCCGCTCACGCCGGCGTCGGCGAAGGCGGCGGCGATGCGGGCGCGCGCGGTACGCGTACCGGCCGTGCGGTCGGCACTCGGGCGCTCGGTTCTCCTACGGTCGCCGGGTGCGCGGTCGCCGGGTGCGCGGTCGCTGGTCACAGCGGGTACTCCATTGCGGGCCGGGGGTAGAGCGGACGGGTGGGAGGCTGGGGCAGGAGGCCGCCGGCTCCGGTCAGCGCCACGTGGGCGGCCTCGGCGAACAGCCGCACGGCGGGCCCGCCGTGCCCGGACGGCCAGGCCGTGGAGGTGCGCCAGGCCAGCGGGGTGCCGGTCAGCGGACGCCACACCGTACCCGGTGGCGGCGCGGTGCGCGGCACCAGGGCGACGGCGCTGCCGGTGAGCACGAGCGCCCCGGCGACGTCCGGCCCCGGCGGCTCGACGACGGCCTCCGGGGTGCAGCCGTGCCGGGACAGGGTGGTGAGCACCTCGTCGTACAGCGCCGGGGCCGTGGCACGGGGGAACAGCACCAGGCGTCGGCCGGTCAGCTCGGCCACCGCCAGCTCGGCGCGGTCGGCGTACGGACTCCCGGCCGCGACCAGGACGCCGAGCGGCTGGTGCAGGACCGGCCCGAAGGCCAGCCCTTCGGCCGGGCAGGGGTGACGGACGACGGCGACGTCCACCGTGTGCTGCGCGAGTTCGCGCGCGACGGCCGCGACCGGCAGTTCCCGCAGTTCGAGCCGGGTGCCCGGGGAGGCGCTCTCGAACCCGGTGAGCAGCGCGGCCAGGGCGGCCGGCCCGAGCTCGGGCGGCACCGCCGCACGCAGCGTGCCCGCCCGGCCGCTGCGCAGGTCGGCGGCGACGGCGAGCAGCCGGGCGGAGCTCTCCAGCACCTCCTCCGCCTCCGCGAGCAGCAGCCGGCCCGCCGGGGTGAGCTCGACCCCGCGCGGACCCCGGTCGAACAGCGTCACGCCGAGTTCGCGCTCGAGGCGCTGGATCCGCTGGGACAGCGAGGGCTGGGCGATCCGCAGGAGCTCGGCGGCGCGGCCGAAGTGCCGTTCCTCGGCGACGGCGCGGAAGTGGCGGAGGTGCCCCAGCAGGTCCATGGGCAGCAATCATAGGCAGTTTCCTATCGATCCGTTCACCATCATGGTCTTGGACTGAGCGCCTGACGGGCTGTTTAGCTGGGGCCGCGGCGCCACAGCGCCACCGACGAATCCCCGACCTGGGAGGACACCCATGCCGTCCGTGCTCCGGCACCCCCGCACCACGCTGCCCGCCATCGCCCTGCTGGCGGTCGCCCTGCTGACCGGGTGCGGCCACAACGCCACGAGCGCCACGACACCCACCACCGCCGCCACTGAAACAACCAGCGCTTCCTTCAAGGGACTTGAGCAACAGTTCGGCGCCCGCCTCGGCGTGTACGCGCTGGACACCGGCAGCGGCCGGGAGGTCTCCTACCGCGCCGACGAGCGGTTCGCCTTCGCGTCCACGATCAAGTCGCTCGCCGCCGGGGCCCTGCTGCGCAAGGCCTCCGACGACCAACTGGACAAGGTGGTCCCGTACCGCCAGGAGGACGTGCTGTCCTGGGCGCCGATCACCTCGCAGCACGTCGCCACCGGCATGACGGTGCGCGACCTGGCCGCCGCCGCCATCCAGTACAGCGACAACACCGCGGCGAACCTCGTCACCGCCGAGCTCGGCGGCCCGGCGGCCGTCCAGCAGACCCTGC
Organism: Streptomyces sp. SP17BM10; assembly: GCF_036322405.1. Lineage (NCBI taxonomy): Bacteria > Bacillati > Actinomycetota > Actinomycetes > Kitasatosporales > Streptomycetaceae > Streptomyces > Streptomyces sp. SP17BM10. Next base: position 98,768 of record NZ_JAQYXB010000539.1, read on the forward strand.
GGGACCTGGGCGACACGACCACCAGCGTCGACCGCACCGAGCCCACCCTCAACGAGGCCACCCCCGGCGACACCCGCGACACCAGCACGCCCCGCGCCTTCGCCGCCGACCTGCGCCACTACGCGCTCGGCGACACCCTCACCGAGGACCGGCGCCGGCTCCTGACCGACTGGCTGGTCGGCAACACGACCGGCGGCCCGTACATCCGCGCGGGCGTGCCCTCCGACTGGAAGATCGGCGACAAGACGGGCAACGGGGGCTACGGCACCCGCAACGACGTTGCCGTCGCGTGGCCGGCCGGCGGGCGCAGCCCGATCGTCATCGTCGTCCTCTCCGACCGCGGCAAGGCCGACGCCACCTCCGACGACGCCCTGATCGCCCAGGCCACGAAGACGGTCGTCGGCACGCTCGGCTGACCCCCGTCCCCACCCGCAACGACGGGATGACCGTTCGTGTCCTCGAAGCGACGGGCGAACGATCACCGTCGGGCCGGTCGGCGGCGTCCTGCGCGCACGGATCCCGCGGTCTCAGTCGATGAGCGCCTCGGGGTCGTCGGTGGTGTGCATGGCCGCCTCCTCGGCGCTCGCGGCGCCGCCGGAGATGCCGACGTCCTCGGCGATCAGGTCGCTGCGCGAGCCGGAGGAGGCGATCAGGCGGCCGGAGCGGATCTCGCCCGCCTCGGTGTCGATCGGCTCGCCGTCGGTGCCGTAGGCGTCACCGATGCCGTCCCAGTCGGGCGTGGCGACGTCCGGCAGTTCCTCCGCCAGGCGCTGCGCGAGGCTCTCGCGGGTGCGCTGCTCCGCCGCCGTGATCCCGTGGCGTTCCACGGCGAGCGGGCGCTCGGGGGGCGCGTAGCCTTCGTCGAGCGCCGATTCGAGGCCGCGGTCGACCAGGGTGTCCTGCGGCTCCAGGGGGCCGACGTCGTCCTGCACCTCGGAGCCGTCGGGCTGGTACACCTGGTCGCCCATCAACGCTTCGTCCGACATCAGGTCCTCCTTCACGGACCACCGACCACCGCGCCGAGCCGTCACCGCCCGTCCGTCGTCACTCCCCCAGAGTCCCACGCTGCGGCCGGACCCGCAGGGAACGGCGGCCGGGCCGGTGGCAGGCTGGTACCAGGACACCCCAAGGACCAAGCCCCGGAGGCGCCCGCATGACCGGCCGCCGCGACGACCTGTACGCCAGGATCCTGCTCGCCTGCGCCCGCTGGGCCGATCGGGCCGAGCGCTGCGCCGCGTGGACGGTCCGGGGCGCGGAGCGGTGCCGCGCGTGGGCCGGGGAGGGGGCGCGGCGGCCGGGCGAACTGGCGCCGCCGTCGTGGTTCGCCATCGCGCTGCCCTTCGGGATCGGGTGGTACCGCGTGGCCGGGGGCCTGGCCCGGACGTGGTGCCGGGTCGCACGCCGCTGCTGCTGGGCCCTGGGCCGGGTGCTCGGCGGCCAGCCCGGCTGACGCGCTTCTCGGGGGGGGTGGGCCCCGGCCACGTCCAGCGTGAACCGCGACCAGGTCGAGGCGGAGCTCAGGAAGGTCCTCGGCGTGACGAAGGTGCTCCGGCGGGCCGGCGTGAAGGGGTCGTCTCCTCGTACGTGAACCGCCGCCGCTTCCTCCGGTCTTTCCTCTGAGCCTTCCTCCGACTCAGCGCGCACACGCGGCAACCACCTGTCGCAGGAGAACGGTCGAGGAGACGCCGACGGCGGACCAGGTGTTCTCCGTCTCGTCCTCCGCCCGCGTCCAGGCGGCGACCACGGGGAGTTCGCAGTGGTCGCCGGCCTCCAGTGGGGGGAGGGTCCAGGTCATGCCGTGGTGGTCGCCGACGTCGACGCCCCACGTCGTGAAGGTGCGGGCGTGGACTTCGTCGATCAACTCCGCCCAGCGGCGCGGGGCTTCGGCCGCGGTGGCCGCGTGGCAGATCCCCTCCTCGTCGGGGCCGCCGAGGGTGAGACGGGTCGTGTCGTCGCCCACCGTGGTCGCGGCCAGGCCCTGTCCGCCGTCCCAGCCGGCGTCGGCGCCGTCCGGCAGCCGGTCGGGCAGGCGCGCCGCGAACGTCACCCTTCCCAGCGGCGACGCGGCCTCGATCCGCCACACCGCCGCGAGGCAGCCGGTCAGCGGGCCCCACACCTCCGGGTCCAGCTCAGGGTCGTACGGGGTCAACAGCAAATCCACGCGTGCCGCGTGGTGCTTCCAGCGCGCGACCGTCCTCCCGCCCGGCAGCTCGAATCGCTCGTCGGGCAGCGGCGCGAGTGTGGTGCCCCCGATCGTCGTCGCGAACGCCACCGCGCCGAAGGGTGTTTCCATGACGGGTCTGACGACGGACCACACACGCGTGCGCGCGACGGTGGGGAGCAGCACCGGCCCAGCGTACCGGCCCTTTGCCCGGCCGCACCCGCCGTGGTCACCGAGCTGTGACAACAACCGTGCCACGCTCGGACATTCGGACCGATACCTTGTGGCTCCGGACGTGCCGAGGGGAGCGTGGCGCATGCAGTCGCTGGAGGATGACGATCCGCGGCGGGTGGGCGAGTACCGGCTGCTGCGTCGGCTCGGGGCGGGCGGGATGGGTCGGGTGTACCTCGGGCGGTCGGCGCGGGGGCGGACGGTGGCCGTCAAGGTGGTGCGTCCGGAGCTGGCCGGGGACCAGGAGTTCCGGGCGCGGTTCCGGCGGGAGGTGGACGCCGCCCGGCGGGTCGGCGGGGAGTGGACGGCGCCCGTGCTGGACGCGGACACCGAGGGCGAGCGGCCGTGGGTGGCCACCGGGTACGTCGCCGGGCCGTCCCTGAGCTCCGCCGTGCGGGAGTTCGGGCCGCTGCCCGGGGCGTCGGTGCGGGCGCTCGGTGTCCGGCTCGCGGAGGCGCTCGCCCACGTGCACGCACTCGGGCTGGTGCACCGGGACGTCAAACCGTCCAACGTGCTGCTCGCCCCGGACGGCCCGCGCCTGATCGACTTCGGCATCACCCGCGCCCTCGACGCCAACACGAGCCTCACCAGGCCCGGCTACATGGTCGGCTCGCCCGGCTTCATGTCGCCCGAGCAGACGCGCGGGAGCAACGTCGGGCCGGCGAGCGACGTGTTCTCGCTCGGGGCGGTGCTCGCGTACGCGGCGACGGGCGTGCTCCCGTACGGGGAGGGGGTGGCCCCGGCGGTGCTCTTCCGCGCGGTGTACGAGCAGCCCGATCTCCTCCTGGTGGACGAGACGCTGCGCCGGAACCTCCTCGGCTGCCTCGCCAAGGACCCGGCCGCGCGCCCGTCGCCGCAGCTGCTTCGCGCCTGGCTGGACGACGACCGGGAGGCCACCAGGGATCTGGCGAGGGGGAGTTGGCTGCCGCTGCCGGTGGCGGCCGCGATCGGACGGGCGGCCGCCGAGCTGCTGGACCTGGAGACGGACCGCACCGGGACGACCCACGCCGTGCCGCCCCGACCGGCGTCCACACCGCCCCGCCCGGAGCCGACTCCCCGTCCGACGCCGGGCCCGACGCCGACGCCGCGCAGGCCGACGGTGCCGCCGCCGGGCCCGGCCCCGACCGTCCCCCACCACCGCCCCACCGACCCGACGCGCCCGGCCACCCCCACGAGACAGTGGCAGCCCCTCCCGCCCGAACCCATCCCCGTCTACGGCCCACCGCGCTACCAGCCGCCGCGCCGCCGGCGCGGGAGGCTGGTGCTGGTGCTCGTCGTGCTGGTCGTCCTGCTGATCGCCGCCGCTGGGTACGCGCTGACGCACCAGGAGGCACAGTCGTCCACCACCGATTCCGCGCCGGCCGCCGCGGGGACGGCGCCCGGGGTCCCCGTCGGCGGCGCGGCACGCAACGTCGTGCCGGCCGCCTACCTCGGCACCTGGAGCGGCCAGGCCGTCCACTCGGACAGCACTCCGGCCGGAGTCGTCACCCTCACCGTCGGCCCGGGCGGCATCGGCGACCAGAGCACGGATTCGCGCCTCGACAACGGCGCCACCCGGTGCGAGGCCGTGTGGACGCTCGTCGAGGTCTCCGCGCTCTCGTTGACCTACACCTCGCGGCTGGTGCGCGGCACACCCGGCGGCGGGTGCACGGGAGGCGACGCGAACGACCGCCGCACGCTCCTCATCGAGCGGGACGGCACCATCCACTACGGGGTGAGCCGGGCCGGCGTCGTGTCCCAGGTCGCGGTGCTGCGGAAGACCGGGTGACTCCCGGCCCCGCCGTCACAGCCCCTCACCCCAGCGCGCGCACCGCCGCCAGGACGTCCAGCCCCAGCGTCGGGTCGGCGTCCTCAGGGAGGCTGACGGACAGCCGGGTGAACAGGCCCGCGTAGCGACGGGTGATCTCGCGGGCGACGTCCTCCACCGGGCCGGACACCGCGAAGGCGTCGAACACCTCGTCGTCGATCATGGCGGCCATCTCCTGCCAGCGCCCGCGCACGGAGAGCGGGTGCAGGCGCTCCTGGAGGTCCTCCCAGCCGTGCTGGGCGAGCACCGGGCGGTAGGCGGGCGTGGAGGCGTAGAAGGCGAGCCGTTCGCGGACGGCGGCGCGGTTGGCGGCCACTTCCTCCTCCGTGCGCCCGGTGGCGGTGAGGACGCTCCCGGCGATCTCGAACGGGCGCGCCGTCCACGCGGCGCCCTCCGCCTCGGCGGCCGCCCGGGCCTCGGTCAGGCCGGGCAGCACCTGCTCGGTCAGGTAGGCGGGGGACGAGAACGGGTGGCTGAGGAACCCGTCCGCGACGGCGCCGGCCGTGCGGGTCATGAGCGGGCCGACGCCGGCCAGGAGGATGCGGGGCACCCCGCCGGGCACCGGATCGGGCGAGAAGACCGGGGTCATCGTGGTGTGCGTGTAGAACTCGCCGCGGAAGCGCAGCCGGGCGCCGGTCTGCCAGGTGTCCCAGATCGCGCGCACGGCGTGGACGTACTCGCGCATGCGCGCCGCGGGGCGCTCCCACGGCATCCCGAAGCGCTTCTCGATGTGCGTCCTGACCTGCGAGCCCAGACCGATGACGGCACGTCCGCCGGAGGCCGCGTGCAGGCCCCAGGCCTGGTAGGCGAGGGTCATCGGGGTGCGGGCGAAGGCGACCGCGATGCCGGTGGCGAGCTCGATGCGCTCGGTCCGGTCGGCGGCGCGGGCGAGTTGGAGGAACGGGTCGTACGCGGTCTCGGCGACGACCAGGCGGTCCATGCCGGCGCGCTCGGCCTGCTCGGCGGCGGCCAGGATGCCCGCCGGGTGCCCGGAGGCGGTGGCGTCGAGGCGGAGGGCGGCGGTCGGGCGGTCCATGACGGGGCTCCTGGTCGGGGTCTTCGGCGGTACGCGGGTGGTGCGCGGGTGGTGCGCGGATGGTACGCGGCCAGCCTGCCATGCCGTCACCCGCGGGCCGCCCGGCTCCCCCGTCGGGCCCACCTACGACCTCTGCGTGCCGAACCCGCCCGCAGATGCCCCGGGGAACTCCGACAGGTAGGCGTGCAACGCCCCCGCGCCCGCCAGCAGGGCCAGGCCGCGCGTCGTCAGACGGCCGCGCCACTCGCCGAGCGTCGCCCGGAGGGGTTCCGGCCCGCCCGCGGTCCGGACGCGTTCCAGCACCTGCGCGATGCGCTCCAGGCCGTACCCGCCGCGGCGCAGTTGGTGGGCCAGCAGGACGTCGCGCACGTCGGCGGGGGCGTACACGCGGTAGCCGGTGCGCGGGTCGCGCCGGGGCACGACCAGGCCCGCGCGCTCCCACGTGCGCAGGGTCGCCGGGCGCAGGCCGAGGCGGTGCGCGAGCGGGCCGATGAACGTGCCGCCGCCGTCGGGTGCCGCGTGAAGGCCGGAGGACGGGACGAGCTCTCGCAGCGCCTCCTCCACCGCGTCCAACGTGGCCCGGTCACCGGCCAGTTGCGCGTGGCTGCCGTCGATCAGCCGCAGCGCCTCGCCGACCTCGTCCGCGTGCACGGCCCGCATGACGGCCCCCGCCGTCGCGTGGCCGTGCCCGGGGAGCAGCGCCAGGAACGCCCGGAGCGCCGCCGCGTGGCGCGGGCCGTACACGCGGTAGCCGCTCGGCGTTCGCCCGGCCGGCGGCAGGAACCCCGCCTCCTCGTAGTTGCGCACCGCCTGCGTGGACAGGCCGTGCTCGCGCGCCAGGTCGACGGGCCGCAGCTTCACTTTGAGACTTCACTCCCCAGTCACCGCGCTAAATGGGACCAAAGTTTACACCGAGCCTTCAGCGATACGGTTGACGTCATGACCGCATCGATCCGGGACGCGGCCCGTCCCTTCTCCGGCCACGCCCTCACCTCGCTCCTCTCCCCCGCCACCCGACTCCTCGGCCTCGGCGAGCCCACGCACGGCGTCGAGGCCTTCCCCGAGCTGCGCAACGAGCTGTTCCGCCACCTGGTCGAGCACGAGGGCTACCGCTCGATCGCGATCGAGAGCGACTGCCTCGCCGGTCTCGCCGTCGATGCGTACGTCACCGACGGCATCGGCACGCTCGACGACGCCGTGGCGCACGGCTTCAGTCATGGCTTCGGCGCCTCACCCGCCAACCGTGAACTGCTGCGCTGGATGCGCGAGTTCAACCGACAGCAGCCGCACGAGGAGCAGGTCCGCTTCTACGGCTTCGACGGCCCGCTGGAGATCACCGGCGCCGCCGGACCGCGCCAGTGCCTGATCGCCCTGCACGACTACCTGGCCGCCCACCTCGACCCGCCGTACGACCGCGCGGCCCTCGAGGTCCTCCTCGGCGACGACGGCCGCTGGACCGACGAGGCCATCATGTACGACCCGGCCAAGTCCGTCGGCCGCACCGCCGAGGCCCGCGAACTGCGGGTGATGGCTGATGACTTGAGCGCACTCCTCACCGCACACGCTCCGCGCCTCACGGCCGCGGGCTCCCCCGGCGCCTTCTGGCGCGCCGAGCTGCACGCCCGCACCGCCACCGGGCTCCTGCGCTACCACGCCGCCATGGCCGACACCGGCCCCGACCGCATCGCCATGCTGCTCTCCCAGCGGGACGCGATGATGGCCGACAACCTCGACGCCGTCCTCCGCCGCGAGGAGCGCCGCGGCCCCACCCTCGCCTACGCCCACAACGCCCACCTCCAGCGCGAGGAGAGCAGCATGCGGTTCGCCGGCCGGCTCACCCGCTGGTGGAGCGCGGGCGCGCTCGTCGGCACCCGCCTCGGCGACCGGTACGCCTACGCGGCCACCACCTTCGGCAGCCGCGGCTGCGACGTCCCGCCGGCCGACACGCTCGAAGGGCTCCTGTCGACGCTCCCGCACGACCGGTCCGTCCTCGATCCGGCCCAACTCGGCGCCGTGGCGGCGGACCTGACGCCACGCGTCCCGGCCGACCACACCTACGCCGCCCTCGACCCGGCCACCACCGGCCAGGCCGACGCGATCGTCTTCGTCCGCGACCTCCGGTAGTCACCGCGGTCGGCGGGTCGGTGCCCGCCCTCCCGTGAGGCTCGGTACGGTGGCGGAAGCGGACCGGCGGCGCCCGACCGCTGTGGGGCGGGTGCCGCCGGTACCGCGAATCCCGACGGCCGATCAGCTCCCCCATCAGCCGGATCAGCCGATCAGGTCCGCCCGCGCGGATCAGCCCAGCAGGCGCAGCAGCTCCTCGGCCGCCGCCGCGGACGACGCCGGGTTCTGGCCCGTCACGAGGTTGCGGTCGACGACCACGTGCGGCGCCCACGGCTCGCCCGCCACGTATTCCGCGCCCAGCTCCACCAGCCGGTCCTGGAGCAGCCACGGCGCCTTGTCGGCGAGGCCGGCCAGGCGCTCCTCCTCGTTGCTGAAGCCGGTGATCCGGTACCCGGCGAACGGCGACCCGCCGTCCTCGGTCCGCGCGGCCAGCAGCGCCGCCGGACCGTGGCACACGACGCCGAGCGGACGGCCGGAGGCGAGCGCCCGGGTCAGCAGCCGGCCGGACTCGGGGCTGACCGCCAGGTCCTCCATCGGGCCGTGGCCGCCGGGGTAGAACACGGCGTCGTAGTCGGCCGGGTCGGCGTCCTCCAGCTTCACCGGCCGGCGCAGCTCGGCGAGCGCGGCGAGCGCCTCGGCCGTCGCCTCGTCGGGCACGCTCGCCCGGTCGGCGACCGGCACCACGGCGCCCGGGGTGGCCACGGTGACCTCGTGGCCGGCCTCGGTGAAGGCGCGGTACGGCACGAGGAGTTCCTCGGCCCAGTAGCCGGTCGGGTGCGCGGTGCCGTCGTTCAGCGTCCAGACGTCGGCGCCGGTCACGACGAACAGGATGGTGGCCATGGTGCAGTCTCCAGGGGTGCGGTCCCACGCTCCGGCGGTGCTCCGCCGGAGTGCTCACGGCCCCGACGCTAGACGCGTCCCGCCATCGCCCACCAATGACCGTGGCGATGTCCGGTATCGGGAAACCGATGGCTGAGGACCGCACCCCGGCCATCGCCGTCCCGTAGGCTCGGGCCCATGAGCGATCGGGTGGTCAATGGCTCGGGCCACGGCTCCGGCCCGCTGGACCTGAACCAGCTGCGGACGTTCCTCGCCGTCCACCGCGTCGGCTCCTTCACGGCCGCCGCCCACCGGCTCGGGCTGTCCCAGTCCACGGTCACCGCGCAGATCCGCGCCCTGGAGCAGCGGCTGGGCCGGGAGCTGTTCGAACGCGGCGCCCGCGGCGTCGCCGCCCTGCCGTACGCGGACGACCTCGCCGCCCGCCTCGCCGACCCCCTGGACCGGCTCGCCGAGGCCACCGGCGAGCGGGGCGCGCCCGAGCCCGTGCACCTCGCCGGGCCCGCCGAGTACCTGGGTACCGTCCTGCTCCCCGCGCTCGCGCCGCTCGTCGCCCAGGGCGTCCAGCTGCGCGTGACCACCGGCCTCACCGACCCCCTGCTCGCCGAGCTGCGCGCCGGACGGCACGACCTGGTCATCGCCACCAGCCGGCCGCGCGGCCGGACGCTGAGCGCCGAGCCGCTGGCCGACGAGGAGTTCGTCCTCGTCGCGGCACCGGTCTGGGCGCGGCGCCTGGAGGGCCGGGAGCTGCCCGCCGCCCTGGCCGACGTTCCGCTGCTCAGCTACGCCGAGGACCTTCCGATCGCCCGCCGGTACTGGCGGCACGTGTTCGGCGAGCGCCTGCACGCCCGCGCCGCCGTCACCGTCCCCGACCTGCGCGCGGTCGTCAACGCGGCGGCGGCCGGCGCCGGCTGGAGCGTCCTGCCGAGCTACCTGTGCCGCACGGAGCTGTCCTCGGGCGCGCTGCGCCTGCTGCACCGGCCGCAGGACCCGCCGATCAACACCGCGTACCTGGTGCAGCGCCCCGCCGCGTCCGCCGATCCGCACGTCACGCTGGTCCGCGAGCGGATCGTCGCCGCCGCGCGCGCCTGTTGAGCCCCGTCCGCCAGGGTTCCGTCAAGATCGGCGGCCGGTTCACGGAGGAGGACTATCCTTCGAGTGGTTCGTGGCGGCACCGATCGCTTCCATCTGCGAAGCGGCACCGAGCGGGAGGGAGGCGAGAGAGATGGACTCCAGTAGTAGTCCGGGTCCCAGTCGGCCCCGTCCCCCGCTTTCCGCACCCCGCCCCGGCGCGCGCTGACGCCAGTCGGTCCGCTCGCGCGCGCCCTCCCCCGCCCCGGCCGTCGGAGGTCCGCCATGACCCGTCTGTCCTTCTCCCCGTTCTCTGCGTTCTCGCGCACCCCGGCGCGCAGCACCGGTCTGCTGCGCGGCCTGCGCCGCACGTCCCCGCACCTGCCGCCACTCGCCGCGCTGCCCGCCGACGCCCCGATCGTCCGCGGCCGGCTGCGGCTGACGCTCCACGACGGCGCCCCGCGCCTGTACCTGCTCGACCACCGGGACTTCGCCGCCACAACGTCCCCCGACGTGGCGTACGACGCCCGTGTGCAGACCGCCTACGTGTTCGCGCTCCAGGGCCACCGCCCCGACTGCCTCGCCCAGCACCTCGGCCTCCCGCTCGCCGCCGCCGAGGCCATCGCCGAGCACGCCGCCCGCGCCGGCGCGACTGCCACCGCGTAGGGGTCAGATCGCCAGGTCCCGCCGCTCCAGCAGCCGGAACGCGGCGAGCAGCCCCACCGCGCCGACACCCACCAGCACGCCCAAGGACGCCCACGGCACGCCCCCGTGGGCCAGGACGTCGCCGGGCGCGTAGTAGTGGAACGGGCTCACGTACCGCAGCGACGAGGCCGGAGACCACGCCAGGGCGATGAAGTTGAGCGCGAAGCCGACCGCGCCGAGGGCCACCGCCGCGCCGATCACGTACGCGCGGCGCCGGCTGAGGGCCGAGACGGCGAGCACCGGGCCGGTCAGGCTGAACGCCAGGGCGCAGCCCATCAGTCCGGCCGCGAACACCCCGCCCTCGGGCACGGCCGCGCGCAGCGTGGGCGAGAACGCCACCCCGAGCGCGATGGTCAGCGTCGCCGCCGCGTTGAGCAGCACCGACGCCGCGACCAGGGCGCCGGCCCGCTCGGCGAGCAGGCGGCGGCGCGAGAGCGGACGGGTCATCAGGAGCTCGACGGTGCCGGATTCGACGTCGGCCGCGACGGCGGCGGCGCCGAGCGAGCCGATGACGGTCAGGTGCAGCGCGATCCAGAACGGGTGGGTGAGTCCGGCGCCGAGCAGCCCCGGGTAACTGGCGATGGAGACGTCGCCGTTGGAGCCGCTGAAGGCCTTGAACGCGCCGGGCGGGGTGCGGCGGGCGCCGAAGAGGTCCCCGGGCGGGACGGTGCTGGTGATCACGGTGATCAGGGTCTCGAAGACGACCATGCCGAACAGCAGGCCGAGCAACATCCGGCGCCGCCGGTGCAGGGCGAGCCAGACCAGCGGGAGGCGACGGTTGACGGTGCGCGCGATCACGGCCGTTCCTCCGGCTCTTCCGAGTTGCGGTAGAGGTCGAGGAACGCCTCGTCCAGGCCCGCCTCTTCGACGGTGAGGTCCGCCACCGGCAGCACCCCGAGCAATTCCCTGACGGTCTGGACGAGTTCGTCCGGCGGAACCACGAGCTCCACGCGCTGCCCCTCCCACTGCGGGGACCACCGGTCGGCGGCGCCCAGCGGCCTGGCTCCCCGCCCGTCGGCGAGGACGAGCCGCACCCGCCGCGCCCGCGCCTGACGCAGCTCGGCGACCGAGCGGACGGTCACCAGCCGCCCGCGCCGGACGATCGCCACCCGCTCGCAGGCGCGCTGCACCTCGGGCAGGACGTGACTGGAGAGCAGGACGGTCCGCCCGGCGGCGGTCTCCTCGGCGAGCAGTTCGAAGAAGGTCTCCTGGACGAGCGGGTCGAGGCCCTCGGTCGGTTCGTCCAGCACCACGACGCCGGGCCGGTGCTGGAGCGCCTGGACGAGCCCGAGCTTCTGCTTCATCCCGCGCGAGTACTCCCCCACGGCCCGCCCGAGGTCGGCGCGCGTGAGGGCGAGCCGCTCGCACAGCTCGCCCTGGCGGGGCACCGGCGCGCCCTGGAGGGCGGCGAGGAGGTCGAGCGTCTGCTGCCCGGTGAGCTCGGGGTAGAGCCGCAGTTCGCCGGGCAGGTAGCCGATCGACGGCGCGAGGCGGCGGTGGTCGGCCACCGGGTCGAGGCCGAGCACCCGCACCTGCCCGGCGGAGGGTTGGAGCAGCCCGACCAGGCAGCGCAGCGTGGTCGTCTTGCCCGCGCCGTTCGGCCCGAGCAGGCCGAAGACCTCCCCGGCGGCGACCTCGACGTCCAGCCGGTCGATGCCGACGGTGGCGCCGTAGCGCTTGGTGAGCTCGCGCAGTTCGATCACCGGTCTGCTGCCGGACATGGCCCGCACCTCCGCTCGCGGCCCCGCGGCCCGCGACCGGGCCCGACCCCGGGCCATCAAAGCCTTCCCCGCCGGGGGTGTCGAGCAACACCGCCGGACGGGAGCGGGGGTCAACCCTTGCAGACGCCCAGTGGCACCAGCCGGGCCACCCGGCGCGCCAGCCCGGCGCCCTCGGTGACGGCGGCCACCGCGTCCACGTCCTTGTACGCCTCCGGCGTCTCCTCCGCGAGCGCCCGGTAGGAGGCGGGCCGGACGGCGATGCCGCGCGCCTCCAGCTCACCGTGCAGCGTCTCGCCGCGCACCGTCCGCAGCGCCTGGTGCCGGCTCCACACCCGCCCGGCGCCGTGGCAGGCGGAGCGGAACGCGTCGTTGCCGGGGAGCCCGACCATGACGTACGACGCGGTGCCCATCGTGCCGGGGACGAGCACCGGCTGGCCGGCCGGGAGGAGGTCGGCGGGCAGCTCCGGGTCCCCGGGCGGGAGCGCCCGGGTGGCGCCCTTGCGGTGGACGCACAGGCGCCGGGCGAGGCCGTCCACCTCGTGGGTCTCCAGCTTGGCGAGGTTGTGCGAGACGTCGTAGACGAGCTCCAGGCCGACCCCGAGCGCCGTCGCGAAGGCGCGGCGGGCCGCCTCGGACAGCAGCTGCCGGTTGGCCCGGCCGTAGTTGGCGGCGGCGGTCATGGCGCCCAGGTAGGCGCGGCCTCGCGGCGAGTCGACCGGGGTGCAGGCGAGCTGGCGGTCCGGGACGTCGATCCGGTAGCGGTGCAGCTCCCGGTCCATGGCGCGGACGTGGTCGGTGCAGATCTGGTGGCCGAGGCCGCGCGACCCGCAGTGGATCATGACGCAGACCTGCCCGAGCCGCAGGCCGAAGGCCTCCGCCGTCGCCGCGTCCCGCACCTCGTCCACCGCCTGCACCTCCAGGAAGTGGTTCGCCGAGCCGAGGCTGCCGACCTGCTGAAGCCCGCGCTCGACGGCCCGCGTGCTCACCTCGCCCGGCGCCGCGCCCGTCAGGACCCCGCCGTCCTCGCAGCGCTCCAGGTCGCGCGGCACGCCGTGGCCGTGCTCGACGGCGTAGCGCGCGCCGCCGAGGAGCAACTCGTCCAGCTCCCGCGGTCCCTCCAGCCGCCACAGGCCACCGCGCCCGAGGCCGCGCGGGACGCTCCGGTCGAGCAGGTCCATCAGCCGGCGCAGCCGCTCGGCGTCGATCTCGTCCCGGCCGGCGCCGGCCGCCAGCAGCCGCACGCCGCACGAGATGTCGAAGCCCACCCCGCCCGGCGAGACGACCCCGCCCCGCTCGACGTCGGTCGCCGCGACGCCGCCGATCGGGAAGCCGTAGCCCCAGTGCACGTCGGGCATCGCGAAGGAGGCGCGGACGATCCCGGGCAGCGTCGCGACGTTCACCACCTGTTCGAGGGCCTTGTCCCCGGCGGCCTGCGGCAGCAGCTCGCGGCTCGCGAACACGACGCCGGGCACGCGCATCGGCGGGGTCCGGTCGATCCGCCAGCGGTGGCGGGCCTCCTCGGTGAGCACGATCTCCACGGCGTCCACCACCTGCCTCACACGTCTGCCTCACACGTCGACGGTGACCCGGCCGGTCCAGCCGCCGGGGCCGGAGCGCAGGTCCAGGCCGTGCAGCGAGACGGCCTTCGGCACGGCGCCGACGAGCGCGGCGGTGGCGGTGTCGGCCATCCGGAAGCGCACCTCCAGGGTCCGGCCGCCGTCCGCGTCGTGAATGGTCCCCAGCGCGAGGGCCGTCGGGAGTTCGCCGTTCGCGTCCATCCGGTAGATGACCTCCTCCAGAACGCCCGCGAGCAGGTCGGCGTCGCTCGCCGCGACGACGGTGCAGGCGCGCTCGCCCGCGGGGCGCGCGGCGGTGAGGTCGGCGAAGCCGTCGACGACGGCGCGGACCAGCTCGCCGATGCAGCCCTCGGCCGTCGGCGACCACGCCTCCACCTGGAGGTCCGCCGTGTGCGGCACGGTCCGGTGTCCGCTCGCGGCGCCGTTGGTCCCGCCCTCTCTCCCGTCCACGGGGTCACCTCCTCCGCCGTCCTCTACCAGCGTCTGCCCTGGTGGCGGGCGGCGGCAAGAGCGGCCGGGCCGGTCACTACCCGGACACGCCGACCGCCGCCAGGTACGCCGCCGTCAGCTCCGGCGTGGCCAGCCACTGCGCGTGGTCGCTCGGCTCCGGATACGTGTTGACGAGCCGGCGGGCCACGGCCTCGTGCCGCGCGGCGGCCGCGAACACGCCCTGCACGTGCTCCGGCGCGGTGAGCATCGTCGCGGTGAACTCCACGGTGTGCCGGGCGTGGTGCCGCCAGAAGTCCTCGGCCGTCGCCGCCATCCAGGCCGGCGTGAACGCGGCCTCGCCGTGCTCGACGATCGCCCGCAGGTACGCGTCGGCCGCGCGGGCGGCGCTGTTGGCGCCCTGGCCGGTGATCGGGTCGTTCACCACGACCGCGTCGCCGATGCCGAGCACGTGCACGTCCCGCACGCCGCCCAGCGCCGCCACCGGCCGGCGCACCGTCGGCGTGACCGCCCCGAACAGCCCGGCCCCCGCATCGGTCGGCTCCGCGCTCCGCCAGAGCTCCGCCTCCCAGGGCAGGTGCTCCGCCAACAGGGCGCGGATCCTGGCCAGTTGGACGTCCGGGGCGGGCGCGTCGGTGAACGCGTCCAGCGGCCCGCCGGGCACCGCCTCCCACAGCAGGATCGCGCACGGCCCGGACAGCGTCAGGGCCGGCTGGAGGTAGAGGTCGGCGAGGCCGGGCAGCGCGTACATCCGGGCCCGTGGCTCGACGGCCGGGTCGGGCGCGCCGACGCCGTGCGCGTAGAGGCAGGACAGCGAGCGCTGCGGCCGCTCGAACGGCGAGCGGGCCGCGTCCCGTTCGAAGATCCCGGCCAGGCGGCCGCGCCCGGCCGCCACCACCGTCAGCTCGTGCCGCTCGGCGAGCGCCCGCAGGCCGTCCCGGTCGAGCGTGCGGTACTCGACCCGGCCGCCGCGCTCGGCCAGCAGCTCCAGCCAGCGCGCCAGTTTCAGCCGCTGGTCGACGGACTGCGCGGGCTCGTCCAGCGTCGCGGTGATCTCCAGCGCCCGCACGCCCGGCGGCACGGCCAGCACCATCGTGAGCGTGTCGACGGCGGGCGCGTCGGCGGCCCACAGGTCCAGCCCGGCCGCGGCCTCGATCCGCCGCGCCGGGCCGAACATCGCCTGCGTGGACAGCACCCGCCCGCCGACCAGCTGCTCGGGCGTGCGCTCGGCGACCAACGTCACCTCGTACCCCGCCCCGACCAGCCCGAGCGCGAGCTGCAACCCGGCCTGACCCGCTCCGACGACGGCGATCCGACGCATGCACGCCTCCCGGGCGCTCGACCGACTGGACGTCAGATGTGCACGCTAGTGCCGTGGCCGGGACAGGTCCACCGTGCTGCGACGCCCGGCACGGCACAGGCCGGGCCGGCGGGCGGCGTCACCGGCCCGTACCGGACCGGCCGCGCAGGTGCGCCACGAGCAGGTCCAGCACCGCCGGGGCCTGCTCGGTCAGGTAGAAGTGCCCGCCGGGGAAGACCCGCAGGTCGAACCCGCCCGTGGTGTGCCCGGCCCACGGCCGCGCCTGCGCGATCGTCGCCCGGTCGTCGGCGTCGCCGACCAGCGCGGTGATCGGCTGCGGCACGGTGTCCCCCGGCGCGCAGCGGTACGTCTCGATCGCCGTGTAGTCGGCCCGCAGCGCCGGCAGGATCAGGGCGCGCAGCTCCGGATCGGCGAGCAGCCGCTCGTCGGTGCCGCCGAGCCGCCCGATCTCGGCGAGCAGCCCGTCGTCCGACATCAGGTGCACCTCGGTGTCCCGCGGCTCCGACGGCGCCCGCCCGGCCGACACGAACAGGTGCTCCGGTCCGGCCACCCCGTCCCGCGCGAACCGCCGGGCGACCTCGAAGCACACCGCGGACCCCAGACTGTGCCCGAAGAACGTCAACGGCCGGTCCGCCCACGCCCGCAGCTCCCGGTACACGCACTCCGCGAGCTCCGCCACCGAGTCGATCCCCGGCTCCGCGAACCGGTTCTGCCGCCCCGGGTACTGCACCGCGAGGACGTCTGCGTGCGGCGCGAGCGCGGTCGCGTAGTCGACGAAGAAACTCGCCGCCCCACCCGCGTGCGGGAAGAACACCACCCGCGAGGGCGCCGAGTCGCTCGGACTGAAGCGCCGGAACCACGGACTCTCGACAGCAGCACTACCGAACATGCGGGGCGACCTCTCTCAGTGGACGATCTCTGCCGCCCCCAGTCTCCCAGGGGTCGGTCGGACACCTCGGCCTCGTCCTCCGGCTCCCCCGGACGGCCGGGCCGCCCGCGGGCGCGATCAGCCCGAGCAGCGGCCACGCGCCGGCGGCACGAGCAGCGTCTGCCGCCCCTGCGCCAGCGCGTGCCCGGCCCACCGGGCGCCCAGCTCGTCGACCCCGCGCGCGATCCCGGCCCCGCTCGTGAAGTCCCCTGTCCTCGGCTGCCGCGCCGGAGCCCAGGGGCGCCCGGCCGGCCGCGACCAGCGGGTTTCAACGCCGGCCCGGGGCGCGCTCAACGGGCGTCGTACTGCTCGCGCGTCAGCTCGTGGACGCGCACTCGACGGCCGGTGGCCGGGGTCGTCGTCTCGCGCTCCACGACCATGCCGAGCTTGTCCATCACGTGCTCCGACGCCGTGTTGCCGATCTGGGCGATGCTGACGAGACGGTCCAGCCCGCAGTCCTCGAAGCCGAAGCGGACGGCCTCCCGCGCCGCCTCGGTGGCGTAGCCCCGGCCCCAGAACGTGCGGGCCAGGCGCCAGCCGACCTCGACGGCGGGGAGCACCTCGGGCAGGAAGTGCGGTACGGCGAGGCCGGTGAAGCCGGCCAGCTCGCCGGTCTCCCGCACCTCGAGGGCGAACAGGCCGAAGCCCTGCTCGTCCCACCGCTGTTCGACCAGCGCGGTGAAACGGCGGGTGTCCGCCTCCGCCAGCGGCCGGCCGTCGGCGATCCACCGCATCACCTCGGGGTCGCCGTTGATGGCCGCCATCGGGGCCACGTCCTCCTCGCGCCAGCGGCGCAGGATCAGGCGGGGCGTCTCTATCCTCACCATGAGCTCCGTTCCTTCCGGTCCGTCCGATCCTTCCGGGTGGCCAGGATCGCCGAACTCGTGGGCGTGGTCGGCACTTCGGCGGCCGCCAGGCCGGGGTGCGTCAGGTCGGGGTGCGTCAGGTCGGGGTGCGTCAGGTCGAACAGGCGGATCCCGACGCCCGCGCCCGTCCCGCTCTCGGCGATCACCCCGCCCGGCGTGCCCGCGGCCGCGACGGCCGACAGGCGCCCCACCTCGGGTGGCCAGCTCTTCGTGAACCCGCGCGCGGCAGCCGCGCGTTCGGCCGCCACCACCCGCTCCGGCAAGCGCGGTCGATCATCCTCGCCCAACGCGAAAACCCCTCCCCCGTGATGGCCCCCGAGCCTACCCTGGATGGCATGACCACACCCGATCCCGACCGGATCACCATCGTCGCCTACGAGAACCTCCCCGGCAGCCCGCCCCCGATGGCGGCCGTCCGCGCTTGACTGCGTGAGCGCGGCATCGACTGGATGCCCTGGCCGGCCGCGGACTTCCTCGTGAACCTCATCTGCGGCCGGGACGCGGACGGCCACTGGCACGGCTGGTACGACGTCCGCCTCCCCGCCGCCGCGCTGCGCCCGCTCGGCCTCCACCCCGACCAGCCGACCGCGACCGCCGACGGGTCGTCTCCACCCGGGTGGTGGCACGCCGAGGCCGAACGCCGCGCGCGCTAACGACCGAACCGTACGTCCACGGCGCGCGAGCGCGAGACGGCGTCGAGGAGGAGTACGGACGCCGCCTCGGGGACGACCGGATCGCCGTGGTCGAGCGCCGCCGACAGCCGGGCCAGCCCGGCCCGGTGGCGGGCGAAGACCCGGGCGGAGGCGTGCCGACCCCGGGCGCGCTGGCCGTCGAGGGCCGCGGCCGCGCCGACGTCGAGCAGGACGAGGTGCAACTCCCGCCCCCGGCGGCCGGCTTCGCGCGCGAGCCACCGCCGCATCCACGCGCGGCTGCCGCAGTCGTGCACGAGCAGCGGGCCGCCCCGCCGGACGGAGGTCCGCAGGAGCAGCGCGTGGCGCAGCCGTGCCCACGGCCGGTAGACGGCGTACGGCAGCCACGCGGGCATGACGGCCTCGCACGCCTCGTGAACGGCCCTGGGGTCGACGACAGGGACGGCGCCCGCCCCCGACCAGCGCCGCAACAAGGTGCTCTTGCCCGCTCCTGGCAGCCCCGAGACGACCACGACCGCGCCCGCCGGGTACCGGACGCCGAAACCCGTCCCGTCCACCCCCCGCAGGTCGACCACCCCGCGCGGCGCCACCCGCGTCCCGTCCGTCGTGCTGCCCATCCGCCCCCCGTTCGCAGTCGACCGGAGGACCTTAGCAACCCGCGTGCCACCACCGGACCGCCGCACGACATGATGGTGCGTCAGGTCCGCCCGTGGCGGATCACGGACAACCAGGAAGGCCGAACGTGACCGCGACGTACACCGGGCTGGTGCTGGCGGGGCTGGCGCGCGATCCGGGGCGGGTGGCGATCCGCTGCGCGGACCGCGCCCTGACCGGACAGGAGTGCCTCGACGCCGTCCACCGCCTGGCGCGCGCCCTGGAGGGCGCCGGGCTGGAGCGCGGGGACGGCGTGACGGTGCTGGCCGGGAACCGGCCGGAGACGGTGCTGGTGCGGCTGGCCGCCAACGTGCTCGGCTGCCGGGTGGCGATGCTGCACCCGGACCGGCCGGTGGCCGAGCAGGTCGCGACGGCCGCCTTCGCCGGCACCGACGCGCTGGTGTTCGACCCGGCGCGCTTCGGGACGGCCGCCGCGCACATCGCCCGGACGCTCCCCGGCGCCGGCGTGTTCGCACTCGGGCCCGGGGATCTCGGGACGGACCTCCTGGAGCTCGCCGCGCCGCTGTCCCCCACCGCGCTCGCGCCCCGGGGCAGGCCGGAGGACGTCATGGCCGTGCGGTTCACCAGCGGCACGACCGGACGGCCGAAGGGCGTGGCGCGCCGGTTCGCCCGCCCGCCGAGGCCCGAGCTCCCGGCCGCGTCGGTGTTCCTGCTGTGCACGCCGCTGGGCCACGGCGGCGGGACGTCGGCGGACCTCGCGCTCGCGGCGGGCGGTTCGGTGGTGCTCCAGGACGGCTTCTCGGCGGACGCCGTCCTGGCCGCCGTCGAGGAACACGCCGTCACCCGGGTCCACCTGCCGCCGCACCTGCTGTACCGGGTCCTGGACCATCCGATGCTGCCGCGGACGGACGTCGGCAGCCTGCGCCGCGTCACGTACACCGGCGGCCCGGCCGCGCCGCGGCGGCTCGCGGAGGCGACCCGCCGCCTGGGGCGGGTGCTGCACCAGACGTACAGCCTCACGGAGTGCGGCCCGGTGGCGCGGCTGGCGCCGGACGAGCACCTGGACCCGCGACTCCTCGGCACCGCCGGCCGCCCGTACCCGGACACCGAGGTGCGCGTCCTGGACGGGGACGGCGCCCCGCTGCCGCCCGGGGAGACCGGCGAGATCCACGTCCGCACGCCGACGGCGATGGAGGGCTACTGGCGCGACCCGGAGCTCACCGCCGAGGTCCTGCGGGACGGCTGGCTGCGCACCGGGGACCTCGGCAGCCTGGACGCGGCCGGCTACCTGACGGTGGCCGGGCGGCGCGAGCCGATGGCGATCGTCGACGCCCACAACGTGTACCCGCGGGACGTCGAGGCGCCGCTGCTCACGCACCCGGACGTCCGGGAGGCGGTGATGTTCGCGACGTCCGGGCCGGACCTGCTTCAGCGCGTGCACGCGGCGGTGACGACGGCGCCGGGCGCGGGAGTGACGAAGGAGCAGTTGCACCGGTGGGTGCGGGAGCGGAGCGGTCCGCTCAGCGCGCCGACGACGATCCTGGTCCTGCCGCAGATCCCGCTGACGGAGACGGGCAAGCCGGACCTGGCGGTGCTGACGGCGCTGGTGGACGGCGCGCCGGGGTTCGCGTCCGCCACCCTGGGGGCGCGCGATGAGGTGTGACGCGCCCCCTTGACGCTTCGAGCGCCCGCGTGGGCGACCTCTCGCGCGGTGCTTGGCGGGAACAACCGCAGGTGGACACTCGTCCGTGCGGACCGATGTGCCGATATATCTCCGGCGGCGTTCCCTCGCACCGTCCCCAGGAGGCACCTCCGTGACCTGGCTCCGCGTCCTGACCGCGCTCGGCATCCTCGCCGTGGCCGCCAGCGCCCTGCTCGTCTTCGCCCTCTGCACCGCCGCCGCCAAGGGCGAGCGCGCCGAGGAGGCGCCCGATCTCCGCGAGGAGGCCGAGCGGAGCGGTCTCTTCCAGCACCTGGGCGGCGGCGAGACCTGACCCGGGAACGGAGTCAGTGCCCCGCGAGGTCGTCCGGCCGGACCTCGATGTGGTCGGCCGCCAGATCGACCGCCACCCGGTGCTCCATGCCCAGCGCCTCCAGGAACTTGACGGGCAGCTGGACCCGCCCGGTGCGGTCCAGCATCACGTACTCGCGCTCGTTGACCGACTCCTCCCCGTGCTCGTCCGTGACCGTGCGGCGCAGCACCTCGCTGCTGGTCCGGCCGTCGCGGATGGCGACGGTGCGGCGGACCTCGCCGGCCACCATCGGGTCGTGGGTGACGATCACGACGGTGGCGCCGAGTTCGCGGTTGACGGTGCGGAAGGCCTCGAAGATGACGGCGCCGGTCTCGGAGTCCAGCTCGCCGGTCGGCTCGTCGGCCAGCAGGACGGGCGGGTTGTTGGCCATGGCGACGGCGATGGCGACGCGCTGCTGCTGGCCGCCGGACAGTTCGTCGGGGCGGCGGCGGGCGAGGTCGCCGATCTCCAGCGCCTCCAGCAACTCGTCCACCCGGGCCGCCTTCTGCCGGAAGCTCCCGCCGCCGCGACGGCCGCGCAGCTGCATCGGCAGGGCGATGTTCTCGGCGGCGGTGAGGAAGGGCAGCAGGTTGCGGGCGGTCTGCTGCCAGATGAAGCCGACCACCTCGCGCCGGTAGCGCAGGCGTTCGCGCGCGGACATCTCCAGCAGGTCGCACCCGGCGACGGTGGCCGTCCCCGCGGTCGGCACGTCGAGGCCGGCCAGGATGGTGAGCAGGGTGGACTTGCCACTGCCGGAGGCGCCGACCAGGGCCACCAGGTCGCCCTGGGCGATGGTGAGTTCGAGGCCCTGGAGGGCCTGGACCTCGATTCCCTCCGCGCTGAAGATGCGGACCAGCCGGTCGCACACGATGGCCGCGCCCGCGCCGTACGCCGTGGGCGAGGCGGCGGCGAGGGCCCGCTGCCGGAGCTCCTGGAGGGTGGGGACCGCGACGGCCGTCCGCTCCTGGGGAGTGCTCTTCACCGGTGGTCTCCTGTCTTCTGCACCGTCTCGACGGTCATGTCGCTTCCATGCCCGTTCAACGCTGGTCCCCCGCCCGCAGTTCGGCGGCGAGCTGGCGCCGCCCGGAGACGAGGGTCTCGGCCACCACGCCCGCGCAGACCACGAGCGTCAGCCCGGCCGTGGGCAGCAGCACGGGCAGCAGGGCGGGCGTCAGCTTCTCCCCGACGTGCGCGCCGACCAGCGCCGACAGGTCGAACGCGGGCCCGAGCAGGCCGACGGCCGCCAGCGCGACGAGCGCGCCCCCGAGGGCCGCCGCCAGGGTCTGCGGCACGGCCTCGGCGAGGATCAACGCGAGCCCCTGGCGCGGCCGCAGGCCCAGGGTGCGCAGCCGGGCGAGCATCGCTCCGCGTTCGGGGGCGGCCCGCAGGAGGGTCAGCAGGACGGCGAGCAGCGCGAAGCCGGCGGCCGCGGCGACGGCGGCCCAGAAGAGCCGCTGCGCCGAGCGCTGGAGCGGGTCGGCGGCCAGCCGGGCGCCCACCTCGGCGCTGGTGTGCACGGTGTAGCCGCCGGGCAGGGCGTGCGGGTCGTGGCCGGCGGCCCCGGCCGCTTCCCGGATCACCTTGACGAGGCCGGTGGCGGCGGTGACCCCCTTGTCGCGGACCAGTGCGGCGAACTGCCCGTCGTCGATGTCGCCGACGCCGAACCAGGCGTTGACCCGGGCGAGTTCGGGCAGCCGGGCGGCGGCCGGGCCGACCGGTACGACGACGAAGGGCTTGAAGGAGCCGGGGATGGCGGGGGTGGCGTCGACGCCGCCCGCGTCGGTCAGGAGCAGTTCGCCGCCGCTGGGCAGGCGCAGCCGGACGGGGCCGCCGGCCACCTTCGGCCCGAGGGCGCTGCTGAACAGGGCGGGCACCGGGGTGTCCGGGCCGCCGGGCGCGCCGGCGAGGACGGCGGGGTCGAAGGTGCCGGACCGCAGGGTGCGCGCGATCTCGGCGTACGCGGTGGGCTCGGCGACCACGAGGGTGACCTGGGCGGAGCCGTCCTTGGTGCCCATGAGGAAGGTCTCGGTGTCCGTCCAGACGCCGGTGCCGGCCCGGACGCCGGGCAGGGCGGCGGCCGCCCGGGTGAAGTCCTCCGGCAGGGTGGGCCCGACCGGGAGGGTGAGGGAGGCGTCGCCGCCGACGGTGAGCCGGGCCGCGCGCAGCCGCACGCCGTCGACGTCGCCGAGGACGGTGGCGCCGAACCCGGCCGTGGTGACGGCGATCAGCAGGGCGAGCAGCGGCAGCACCGACGGGCGGCGCCGCCCGCTGGTGTCGCGGGCGGCCCGGGCGAGGCCGAGGAAGCCGACCAGGCCGCGCCCCCGCCCGGCGGCGCCGGCCAGCCAGCCGACCACGACGGGCTGGACGCGGGCGAGCAGGACGCCGCCGGAGAGCGCGAGCAGCAGCGGGGCGGCGATCAGCAGCGGGTCGACGCCGGTGCCGACGGGGGCGACGCCGCGCCGGCGGACCTCCGCCACGGCGGCTCCGGTCAGCAGCAGGACGAGGAGTTCGCCGATGACGCGGCGCCGGCCGCCCCGTGCCTTCGGCCTGGCCCACAGCAGCGCGGCCCGGGCGGGGAAGGCCAGCAGCGCGAACAGCGTGGCCGCGCCCGCGGCGAGGACGGCGGCGCCCCAGCGCGGGGTGGGCAGCAGCACCAGCGCGAGCGTCGTGGCGAGCACGGCGGCGGGCAGGACGGTCACCGCTCCCTCGCCGAGCAGGCGCAGCAGCACGCCGCCGCGGGAGCCGCCGCGGGCCTGGAGCAGGCGCAGTTCGGCGGTGCGCCGTTCGGTGACGAGGGCGGCGGCCAGGCAGAGCACCACGGTGGCGACGCCGGCCACCCCGGCCGGGCCGATCGCGGCGATGGGCGCGGCGGCCTCGTACCGGGCGGTGGCGCGGTCGAGGACGTCGGGCAGGGCGGAGTTGACGCGCAGGTCGGAGCGGGTCGCGGCGGCGAGGTCGGTGGCGCCGCGCCCGGTGATGTACCCGCTGACGGCGGTGCGCAGCTCGCCGAGCCGGTCGGCGCGCACGACGCCGGTGTCGACGGGCAGCCGCCAGAAGGCGCGGGCTTCCTTGGCGTTGCCGCCCCAGGCGAGGAGCGCGGCGAGGCTCGTGCCGTCGACGACGCCGCCGGTCGTCCAGGCACCGCCGGGCGCGCAGGCGCGGGTCGGGCAGGCGAGGTCGTCCCAGTACGGATCGTCCTCGTCGTCGGCGCGGTAGAGGCCGACGACCTTGGTCCGGACCGGGCCGGAGATCTCCTCGCCGTTGTCGAGGACGTCGCCGAGCTTGATGCCGATGGTCTCGGCGCCGGTCCTGCTGATCGCGATCGGCAGCGGCTGGCCGGGGGTGGCGGGTCCCGGCCAGGTGCCGTCGGTGAGGGTCGCGTGGGCGGCGACGTCGTGCAGGTACATCAGGTCGAGCCCGGGGTTGGCCTCCGTGAGGTGGACCAGGCCGGGGTTGCGCAGTTCCCGCCCCCGGACCGTGGCGCCGTGGACGGCCCCGGTGGACGTGAGCGGCACGTCGCGGCCGATCCGGTCGGTCAGCTGCCGCATCACGGGGTCGAGGCCGGCCGCGGTGTCGTCCCTGACCAGGACGGAGGTGGCCTGCAGCCTGGTGTTCGAGAGGCCCCGGTCGTGCAGGAACCGGCGCAGCGCGCCGTCCGCGCCGCGGTCCACGGCGCGGGGGAAGGCCGCCGCCAGCAGGACGGTGCCGAACGCGAGCGCGGCCATCAGGAGCGCGGCCAGCGGCGCCGAGCGCAGCCGGGTGCGCACCCACGGCGCGGGGCGCCGGTCGGCGCGGGGGCGGGGCACGGTGCTGGCGGCCTGGGTGGTCACATCTCCTCCACGTGGCGCAGCCGGGCGGCCACGTCTCGACGGCGGCGTCCGGTCAGGAAGGCCGACAGCAGGGGCACGAGGGCGATGGCGGCGGAGAGCAGGAGGGCCTGGCCGGCCGGCAGCTCGATCAGCGCCGCGGGCATCGGACGGCGGGCGGCGGGGGTGAGCACCACCAGCGGCACGATGAGGTGGACGAGCAGGGTGCCGAGGCCGAGTCCGACGGCGCCGCCGAGGGCGACGAGAAGGGCCTGTTCGGCGGCCGCGGCCCGCGTCACGTGCTGGCGCGGGGTGCCGAGGGCGAGCAGCAGGGCGGAGTCCCGGGAGCGTTCGCGGGCGGCGGCCGCCACGGCGGCGCCGAAGCCGATCGCGGCGAGGACGGCGGTGGCGACGGCGATGGCCGTGAGGGCGCTCTGCGGGGCGGCGCCGACCGGGTCGCCGAGCAGGGCGGCGGCGGTCTCGTCGGAGAGTCGGACGGTCTGGACGCCGGGGGCGGCGCGCAGCGCGGCGGCGGCCTCGGCGGGGGTGCGGTCGCCGGGGCCGGTGGCGGGCAGCCACCACTCGGCGCGGCCGGGCAGTTCCCGGCCCTGGGCGGCGAGGAGGCGGGAGGTGGTGGCGAGGTCGACGACGAGGGCGCTGTCGCCGAGGACCGGCAGGGCGTCGACGGCGGCGGTGACCTTGACCTTCAGGACGGTCCCGGCGGTGGAGACCCGGAGGGTGTCGCCGACGGCGGCACCGGCGGCGTTCAGGTAGCCGCGGGTGGCGACGCCGCTGAGCTCGGTGGGAGCGGTGGCCCCGGCCGGGGCGAGGACGGCGCGCAGGGTGTCGCCCCGGCCGTCGGCGAAGCGGTAGCGGACGGTGAACAGCGCCGCGGGGTCGCCGGGTCGGGCGGCGAGCTCGGCGGCGGGGCCGGGCTTCTCCGCCTCCTTGCCGACGTCGGGCGCGGTCGCACTCCAGCCGAATCCGGCCGGGACGGTGACCGGCGCGGCCGGGCCGTCGGCGGTGTCGGAGACGGCGATCCGGTGGACGGTCAGTTCGCCGTCGGCCCGGTCGCCGAAGGACACGATCGCGCCGACGAGCGTCAGCGGCGCGGCGGGCGAGCCGAGCGGGGCGTCGACGAGCGTGCTCAGGTCGGCCGTGGCGTGGACGTCACCGTTGAAGGGGAGCACGGAGAGCGCGGCCTTGTACGTGATGCCGAACCGGTCGCGCAGCAGCAGCCGGGCCTCGGGGCGCACCGGCTCGACCCGCGGCCCGTCGGCGCGGCCGGCCGTGTCCTGCTGCGTGACCGACACGTCGGCGTCGATCCGCAGCGGCTTGCCGGGCAAGGGGATCCTGGTCTGCGGCCCGGTCGGCGCGGGCTGCCCGAGCGCCCCGAACAGCTCCTGGCGCGAGTGCCCGGCGAGCAGGTCGGCGCGCACGGGGACGCGCTCGGCGAGGGCCGCGCCGTCCGTCGCCACGAACTGGCCGGTGCCCTTGGGCAGTGGCTGCTCCGAGCGGAGCACCGGGACGAGCCGGTCGCCGCCGGGCAGGGCGCCGTAGCGGCCGGCCTGGCCCATCGGGGCGTTCTGCGAGTCGGCGATGCGCAGGCCGCCGGCGGTGCCGAAGGCGGCCTGGTCGCGCTGGGAGGCGGACCAGGTGGCGTGCTGGCCGAGCGCCAGGACGCCGGTGGACACCGCCATGACGAGCAGCAGCACCGGCCCGGTGGCCCGGCCGGGCCGGCGGGCGAGCTGCCAACCGACCAGGGCTGGGCCCAGGCCCCGGCCCCGCGCGGCGATCCGGGCGCCGAGGCGCGCGACGAGCGGCAGCAGGCGCAGCACCACGAGGGTGCCGGCGCACAGCGCCAGGGTCGGGGTGGCGACGAGCAGCAGGTCGACGCCGAGGCGGCCGCTGGCGTCGGTGGACAACCCGCCGCCGTACTGCGCGAGTTGCTGGTAGGCGAGGACGGCCAGGGCGAGCACGGCGAGGTCGCCGCCGTTGCGGGCGACGCCGGCGACGAGCGCCTGGCGGCGGCCGGTGCGGGCGCGCAGGGCGGCGCCGGCGCCGCGCAGCAGGCCGGGCACGGCGGCGAGCAGGACGCAGGCGAGGGCGCAGGCGGCGGCGATCGGCCACAGCGTCCAGCTGATCCCGGTGTCCAGGTGGGAGCGGCCGAGCCCGGCGAGGGCACGGACGAGGAAGGGGGTGAGCAGCGGCGCGAGCGCGGCGGCGGGCAGGGCGAGCAGCAGCGACTCCACCGCGGTGAAGGCGCCGATCCGGCCGCCGGACGCACCGCGAGCGGCGAGCAGTTCGTTCTCGCGCTCCTGCCGGGTGGCGATCAGGTGGACGACGAGCAGCAGGGCCGCGGCGGCGAGGACGCTCAGCTGGAGGGCGCCGATCAGCAGGGTGGACCGGGCTACCAGCAGGCCGGAGGCCAAGTCGTCGATCACGTCGGGTAGTTCGGTGGCCGCCTGGAGTCCGCTGTCGTTGCGCAGGCGGTCCGCGAGGCCCTGGGCGCGGTCACCGACGGCCTTCGCGCCGGCCTCGTCGGCGCCCGCGAAGTCGGCGTCGAGCAGCCAGCCGCGGCCGTCCTGCGGGAGTCCGCCGGCGGTGAAGGCACTGCGGTCGACGATCATCGGGCCGTAGGTGGTGAAGCCCCCGGCGGCGACCTCGCGGCCGGCGAGCGGGTCGAGGCGCCAGTACGGGTCGGTCCGGTCGAGGGCGCGGTAGACGCCCGTGATGCGCACGGTCAGCGGGGTGCCCGAGGAGCGGTCGTCGAGCCTGACGTCGGCGGGCAGGGCCTCGGGGGCGAGGCCGAGGCGGGTCAGCGTGGTCTGCGGGACGGCCGCCTGCGGGGCCGTGGACCGTACCGGCCCGGTGGCGGCGGCCGGCCAGGCCCCGGCGAGGAGCCGCACCCGGGCGCGGTCGAGGTCGGCGAGGACGGTGAGATCGGCCTTGGCCGTGTCGCCGGTCCCGGGCAGGCCGTAAGAGCGGCTGCGCAGCACGCCCCGGGTCTGCACGGGCAGGGATCCGAAGAGCGCGGAGCGGTAGGCGTCGAGCGCGGGGTCGTCCTTCGCCTGCCGGTCGAGGCCGTGCTCGACGGTCACCAGGACGGTCGTCCGGCCGTGCCCGGGCCCCTGGAGTGCCTGCCGCAGTCCGGCGTCGCCGACGCTGCGGTTGAACGCGACCAGCGCGGTCAGCACGGCCGTCGTGATCAGCACGGTGAGCAGGACGGCGGCGGCCAGCGGCAGCCGTCCGCGCAACCGGCGCACGACGAAGCCGAGCATCGAGTTCCTCCCCCGGGACGTCCCCAGTCGCCGGCGGCCCCCGTCGCCCGTCTCGGGCACAGCCCATGCCCCGCATGATCACCGGATCGCGGACGATGCTGTCAGATTCAGTCCACGAACGGAAGGGACTTGCGCAAATCACGTGTGCAGTGAGCAAATTCCTTGCACCGCCGCATGATTCATCGTCAAACACCATGCACATTTCAAGGCCCGCGCGGGTCGTCGACCGAAACCGAGGGGGACTCATGACGCCACGCCCGAACGTCACCACCACCGCACCGATGGTGGCCGTGACCGACCTCCGGCGGAGCTTCGGCAGCGGCGGGCGGACGGTCCACGCGCTGCGCGGCGTCTCGTTCGAGATCCGCCGGGGCGAACTCACCGCCCTCAAGGGCCGGTCCGGCTCGGGCAAGACCACCCTGCTCAACCTCGTCGGCGGCCTGGACGCGCCGACCGGCGGCACCATCGCCCTCGACGGCACCGACCTCGGCGGCCTCGACGAGGACGGCCGGCTGGCACTGCGCCGGGAGCGGATCGGCTTCGTCTTCCAGTCCTTCGGCCTGATCCCGATGCTCACCGCGGCCGAGAACGTCGGCGTGCCGATGCGGCTGCGCAAGACGGCCCCCACCGAGCGCGAGGAGCGCGCCCGTGCCCTGCTCGCCCTCGTCGGCCTCGCCGAGCACGCCGACCAGCGGCCCGGCGAGCTCTCCGGCGGGCAGCAGCAGCGCGTCGCGATCGCCCGCGCCCTCGCCAACGAGCCGGCCCTGATCATCGCCGACGAGCCCACCGGCCAGCTCGACTCGGAGACCGGCCGCGCGATCATGCACCTGCTGCGCGCCGTCGTCCACGGCGAGGGCGTGACCGTCCTGGTGGCCACCCACGACCAGACGCTGATGGAACTCGCCGACCGGGTGATCGAGCTGAGCGACGGGAGGATCGTCGACTAACCCGCCTGGAGCGCCGCCTCGCACTCTCGGCACCGCCGGGTCCGCTGGGACGGCGGGTACCAGGGCGCGCCGGGCCCCGACGGCCGGTAGGGCTCGCGCTCCAGGCCGGCCGTGTCGAGCCCGCAGAAGGTGACCGGACCCGGATCCTCCGGCACGTCCGGGTCCGCCGCCGCCGCGTGCACGAACCGCACCCGCGCGCTCAGGTCGACCTCGCCCGCATCCAGGACCTCCGTGGACGGTTCGAGCTCCAGCATCACCACAACACCAGTCATACGTCGACCCTGCGCCAGCCCCCCGCCGCCCGCACCTCCAGCGACGCCCCCGTCCCCCCGCACGGGAAGGATTTCCGACGTGCGCCGCGGAAAGAATCCCCCACGAATCGATCGAAGCCGCCAAACGCATGCGGCGGCCGGCGGACGAAATCCGCCGACCGCCGCATTCGGCTCGTCACACCGCCGGGAACGGGTCCAGGTCCGGCTTCAGCAGCTGACCGGCCGCCGGGACCTTCTGGTCCACCAGGTACCGGGTGACCAGCTCGTTCAGGGCCTTGCTGCGGCCGACCGCGCAGTGCTCGATCGAGTCGACGCTGACCAGCACGGCGTTGCCCAGCTCCTGCTGCATCCGCTGCGCGAACGTGTACTGGGTGGCCGGGTCGTAGAGGTTCCCGATCACCATCACGGTGTTCGCGGTCTTGCGGTCCCACGGGCCGGCGAAGCGCTCGGCGTCGACCGCCGGGGCCGGCCAGCTCGCGCACGCCGGCGCGTCGAAGGCCTGGTAGCGGCCGAAGGTGGGCGACTCCTTCTCCCACCTGCGGGCCGCGTTGGCGAAGGCCCGGTCGTTCGACGGGTACGGCTTGTCCTGGCAGTTGACGGCCAGGTACGAGTCGTCACCGGTGTACTCCGAGTCCGCCGGCGCCTCGCGCAGCGCGTGCGGGACGGCCACCGCGAGCCCCTTGGCGTCGTCGTCCCCGGCGGCCTTCGGAGCCAGCAGCGTGGCGGCCGCGGGCTTCTGGACCGCCTGCTGGAGCGCCTGGAGCTGCTTGGCCAGGCCGGCCAGCCGGGACTGCGAGTACAGGGCGTTGGCGACCTGGTCGGTGAAGGTGCTCAGGGTGACCTTGCTGCCGTCGGCCAGGGTGACCGGCCCGTTGTGCAGGCGGTCGCGCAGCCCGTCGAACTTGGCCCGGGTGTCGCCCTCGCCGAAGGCGCAGCGCGGGGCGCCCGCGCTCTGGCAGCGCTTCAGGAACTCGTCGAGGGCGATCTCGAAGCCGTCGGCGCGCTGCCGGTCGTACTCCATCCCGTCGCTCAGGCGCAGGTCCGGGTCGACGTTGCCGTCGACGATGACCGCGCGGACCTTGTTCGGGTACATGGCGGCGTACGTCGAGCCGATCAGGGTGCCGTACGAGAAGCCGGCGAAGGTGAGCTGGGCGTCACCGACGGCGCGGCGCATCCGGTCGAGGTCGCGGACCACGTTGATGGTCGACATGTGCTCGATCAGCGGGCCGGCGTTCTTGCTGCAGGCGTCCGTGTAGTCCTGGTCGGCGTCCAGGGTCTGGTCGACCTCGGCCTTGGTGATCGGCACGCCGACCAGCCGGGCCTGGAGGGCGTCCGCCTCCTCCTGCGTCTTGAAGCACTTGAGCGCCTGGCTCCGGGCCACGCCACGCGGGTCGAAGCCGACCAGGTCGAAGCGCGACTGGACCTCGGCCCCGAAGCGGGTGGTGGTGGCCCACAGGTAGCCGCTGCCGCCCGGACCGCCGGGGTTCATGAACAGCGACCCGATCCGCTTGGCCGGGTCGCTCGCCCGGCGGCGCATCATCGCGATGCCGACCTTCTCGCCGTCGGGGTTGTCGTAGTCCATCGGCACCGGGTAGACGGCGCAGTCGTAGATGCCCGGGTCCGGCTTGGTCGGGTCGGGATTGCACGGCTTCCAGGCGACGGGGTCGACCTTCGCCTCTGCCGTCGGCGCCAGGTCGACCGGCGCCGCGGACGCGGCCACGGCGCTGCCGGTGACCAGGGCGAGAGCGCAGGTGACCGCTCCGGCCAGCGTGGATATGCGGGACAAGGAACCTCCTCCGGGATACAAGGGCGGCCCCAGCCTGTCAGCCCGTGATCTCCGTGTGAAGACCTTCCGGCACCGCAAATCGGCGACGAACTATTCTGTGAATGACCGCACTTGACGAACGGTTCACTCCTCGATCGGCCGCGAGAGGTCGTCCTCGGCGAGCACCTGGTAGACGGCGTTCACGGTGGGCGGCCCGACGAGGTCCCTGATCCGCTCGAAGCGGCGCTCCTCGATCGGCCCGACGCGCTCCAGCCACGCCTGGACGTCCTCGGGCCCGTGGTCGCCCTCGATCAGGGCGATGGTGACGATCTCGCGGGGGTCCTCCAGCGCCGCGGCGGTGATCACCCGGGTGCGCGGGTCGCCGGGGACGGTCTCGTCCGGGATCCAGCCCCGGCGGAACTCCCGGTAGTCCACGCCGTCGTTGAGCCGGCGCACCATCACGCTGATCAGCTGCATCAGAGCCTCCGTCAACTGTTCTTGCAGTGCAAGAAGTCCGTTGCCGCTATTGTTTTCTTACACCGCAAGAGATGTCAAGGGAGTCCTCACGATGGCACGCAGCAGACGCCCGAGAACGGGCCTCACCCGAGAGAAGGTGATCGACGCCGCCCTCGCCTTCGTGGACGAGCACGGCCTCGCCGCGCTCTCCAACCGCAAGCTGGGCGCGGCGCTGGGCGTCGAGGGCATGACGCTCTACTACTACGTGCCCAGCAAGGCGGCGCTGCTCGACGGCATGGTGGAACGCCTGCTGGAACTGTCCGCCGGCGACCTCCTGACCGCACCGGACGGCCCGTGGACCGACGTGGTGCGCGAATTCGCCACCGCACTGCGCCGGATGCTGCTCGACCACCCGGCGATGCTCCCCGTCCTGGCCACCCGCCCCGCGGCCACCCCCGCCGCGCTCACCCTCCTCGAACGCGGCATCACCGTCCTGCGCGAGGACGGCGTCCCCCTGGCCGACGCGCTCGACGTGCTCAACGCCGTGGTGTCCTTCACCCTCGGCCACACCCTCGCCGAGGTCGGCGAGACCGCCGGCCACGAGGGCACCGAACCCGACCCGGAGCAGTTCGCCGCCCTGGACGCCGAGGCCTACCCGCAGCTCTCCCGGGCCTTCGGCACCGGCGCGGGCCTGGACTCCGAGGCCCGCTTCCACCGCACACTGCGCGTGCTGCTGACCGGCTTCGCAGCCGAAATAGACTGACGGATCCTCATCGTCGAGCCGCACCACCCGAACCAAGGACGACACGTGACCCAGCACACCCGCCCCGCCGACCCACCGACCCCCGACACGTTCATCACCCCGGTCGACCACGTCTTCGTGCGCACCCACTTCGGCAAGCACCCCGAACTGGAGCCCTCCGACTGGAGCTTGACCATAGAAGGCCTGGTGGACCGCCCCATCGAACTGGACCTCCCCACCCTCCTCTCCCTCCCGCGGACCCACCTCACCGCCATCCACGAGTGCCTGGGCAACCCGCTCCACCCCGACGTGCCGACCCGCGCCGTCGCGAACCTCGAATGGACCGGAGTCCCGCTGTCCGCCGTCCTGGACCTCGCAGGCCCGCGCCCCGAAGCCCGACACGTCTGGCTGGAGGGCGCCGACACCGGCAGCTTCGCCGACGAGCACGACATCGCCTACCTCAAGGACCTCCCCCTGGAGCAGGCGCGCGCCGAGGTCCTCCTCGCGACCACGATGAACGGCGAACCGCTCCTGCCCCGACACGGCTTCCCCGTCCGTGCGGTGGCACCCCGGATGTTCACCACCAACTCGGTCAAGTGGCTGACCCGCATCGTGCTGGCCGCGGAGCGCCCGGACCACCTGTTCACGACGCGCCTCTACACCCGCGTCCACCCCGGCGAAGCCACCCCCCGGCCGGCCCGCGAGATCGACGTCAACAGCAAACTGCTCACCCCCGGCCACGTACGGGCCGGAACGACCGAGCTGGCAGGCCGGGCCTGGAGCTACACCACCGTGGCAACCGTCGAGGTATCGGTGGACGAGGGCCCATGGCAGCAAGCCGTCCTGGAACCGAGGGGCACACACCCCACCTGGCAACGCTTCGCCCTCGAGCACCACCTGACGCCCGGCACACACCGCATCCGCAGTCGGGCAACGGACAGCGAGGGCCGAGTGCAGCCGCCGTCAGGAGCCCGCAACGAGGTCCACGAACTCGAGATCACGGCGACCTGAGCGGGTTTCCCCCCGCGCCACGCAGCGCAGCGAGGACCAGCCCCCGAATCTCGTCCTCCAGAACCTCACCACTCCCCACCAGCCGGTCGAAGACCAGCCCGTCGATGCAAGCCAGGAGGGTCGTCGTGCGCTCGAGGGGCGCGACGACTCCCTGCTCGACCAGAAAGGCCCGCACACGGGCACGACCCGCGTTCTCCCGGGGCACGAGGATCTCGCGCAACTCCGGATCACGGACACTCTCCACGGCGCACGCATAACGCGCCAAGGAGCGCCGCCGCCCGTCCCCCGTGAGCCGCAGTCGAATCAACTCGCCGATCGCGGCGACCAGTTCATCCACCGACCCGATCGGCGGAGCCTGCTCCCCCAGGACCTGCAACTCCCTCTGGTCCAGTTCCACCAGGCGACGGACGAGGGCGGTGAGCAGAGCCTGCCGCGTACGCAGGTACGCCGAGGTCGTCCCCACCGGCAATCCCGCCGCCGCATCCACCGCCCGATGCGTGAGTCCGCGAACGCCGGCATCGGCCAACACCCCGATCGCCGCATCCGCAAGCACCGTACGCCGGTCGCGCGTCTCACCCTGGTTCTGCCCCATCGCTCTTTTCTACCCGGAAAGCCGCACCCACCCGCACGCACCACCCCACCCGCCCCCAAGCCCCGCGCGGCAGCCCCTCACAGACCCGCTGTAGCCTTCTTCTACAGCTGTAGAAGACTCCAGCGAAAGGACCGGCCATGAGCAACAACACCGCAGTGGTGGTCGGGGGCGGTATCGGCGGCCTGGCCGCCGCGATCGGGCTCCGGCTGGTGGGATGGGACGTGACCGTCATCGAGCGCGCAGCGACACCGGACGACGCGGGCGCCGGCATCTCCCTGCACGCCAACGGCATGCGCGCACTCGCGGCGCTGAACGTCGCCGACGCCGTCGAAGCCGCCTCCCGGCGCCAGTACACCGGAGGGACGCGAACCCCCGACGGGCGCAGTCTCGCCGCGATGGACGGCGCCGCACTGGAGCGCGAGCTGGGCACCCCGATCGTCGGCATCCCGCGGGCCGACCTGCACCGGATCCTGCGCGCCGCACTACCGCCCGAGCACCTCGTGATCGGCTCCGAAGTCAGCGGCGTCACCACCACCCCGTCGTCCCGGCCCCAGGTGACCTACGGCGGAACCACCAGGGAGGCGGACCTCGTCGTCGCCGCCGACGGCATCAACAGCACGGTGCGCCGACGCCTGTTCCCCTCCCACCCCGGCCCGGCGTACGCGGGGTCGACGGTCCTGCGGGCCATCACCCACCGCCCGGTCGAGGGCCTGGCCGACGACTTCGCGCTGACCTGGGGCCACGGCGCGGAGTTCGGCCACATCGGGTTCCCGGACGGCCGGGCCGAGTGGCACGCCACGCTCAACGCCCCGGCCGGCCTGCGCCACCGGGACCCACTCCACGAGATGCGCCGGAGGTTCGCCCGCTGGCACGACCCGATCCCTGCCCTCCTCGCGGCCACGCGCCCGCAAGACGTGCTGCACCACGACGTGTACGAGCTGGCGACACCTCTCCCGTCCTTCACGGTCGGCCGGATCGCCCTGCTGGGCGACGCAGCCCACGCGATGACACCGCACCTCGGCCAGGGCGCATGCCAGGCACTGGAGGACGCGGTGACGCTCACCGCCGCCCTCTCCCGCAC
The DNA here is from genome assembly GCF_036322405.1 of Streptomyces sp. SP17BM10. Lineage (NCBI taxonomy): Bacteria > Bacillati > Actinomycetota > Actinomycetes > Kitasatosporales > Streptomycetaceae > Streptomyces > Streptomyces sp. SP17BM10. Next base: position 132,830 of record NZ_JAQYXB010000539.1, read on the forward strand.
AGCCACCCCCACCCCCGCCACCATCACCGCCGCACTGGCCACGTACGACGCCGCACGGCGCCCCCGCGCCCTGGCAGTGGCACGCGACGCCCGGAGGGCGGGCAGGATGGGCCAGCAGCTCACCAACCCGATCGCCGTCGGCCTCCGGAACGCGGCGATCCGCCTGACCCCGCCCGGCGCGATGGTCCGGACGGTCCTGAGGCACGCAGATTGGACCCCGCCCCGGCTTGACGGAGCGGTCGCCGAGTGCCGCCCAGGCGAGGAATTCCGGCCCCGGCTTGACCGGGCAACTGATTAGCCGCCATATTAAATCCATGACGCAGCACCCCGACGCCGGCCGAGGCGCCCCCACGCTGGACCAGGCCCGCCGCCAGATCGCCCGCTACGGCCTCACGGCCGACCCGCAGGCGGTGCTGGTGGCGGCCAGGCTGATGGCGGCGGGCGCCAGGTTGGGGCAGGCGGGCGAGGTGCACTTCGGCCGGTTCGGACTCTCCACGGGCCGGTACCGGCTGCTGGCTGACCTGGAGGACCACGGCGGCGAGAAGTCGCCTTCGCAGCTGGCGGAAAGCCTCGGCGTCTCACGCGCGACAGTGACCGGACTGGTGGATGGTCTGGAACGCGAGGGCCTGGTGGCCCGCCGCCCGTCCACCGAGGACGGACGGCGGAACGTGGTGATCCTCACCGCCAGGGGGGCGCAGCGACTGCGCGACCTGGCGCCGGAGCACTACGACCGGATGCAAGCCATGGTCAGCGGCCTGTCGATCGACGAGCGGACGACGTTCCTCGACCTCCTGGCCCGCGTGGTCGAGGGCATCGACACCCTCACCGCCGACTGACCCCCACCCGACACCACCCCCTGACCTCCCCCACACTCAAATGCTTAGCCACCTAACCAAATCGCGCCCACATAATTAGCTGCCTAATCACAATCCTCCCCACAGAACAGGGACCCAAGTGACCAAAAAGGCCCCCGGCGCACCCCCGAGGTTCGTCCTCTGGCGTGAAGTCCTGACCGCCTACGCCATGCCGGCCGCCATGGCCGGCCTCGGCGGCGTGGCGACACACCAACCGGAGCTCACGCGAGCCGCAGTCACCACGATCGCCGGCACCTCCGCAGTCGTCGCGGCCCTCGTCGGATCCCGGCTGCGCCGCCGCCCGCCCCGTTCGTGGGCAGCCCGCGCACCCCGCGCCGCGGTCGCGATCGTCCTCGCCATCGCCGCAGCCTCCGCGGCCCTGGCCATCGGCCTGGCCGGAGCCCACTGGCTGCCCCACGTTCCAGGGCTCGCCATCCGCACCTGGCCCGCCCGTCTGCCCGTCGACCTGCCCCTGTCCGCGGCGATCGCCGCGACCCTCATCACCCTGCGCTGGCGCGCCTGCACCCAGGTCCGCACCCCGCAGCACCGCAGCACCGCGCACCCCGAAAGGCAGACCTCATGATCGTCATCATGGGCGCAGCAGGCGCCACCGGCGGAGCCACCCTCCGCAGCCTCGCCGCCATGGGCGCACCGACCCGCGCCCTCACCCGCGACCCCGACCGCCTCGCCGCCACCCTGGACAGCGGCACCCGCCCCCTCGTCGACCCGACGTACGCCGACGCCGCCGACCCGCGGTCGCTGCGCGAAGCCCTGAGGGAAGCCCGCCAACTGTTCCTCACGATGGCCAACGGCCCGCACCAGGTCGAGCACGAGCTGCGCACGATCGACATCGCCGGGGAGTGCGGCGTGGAGCACGTCGTGAAGATCTCCGCCCCGGCCGCCGAGCCGCGGTCCCCCGTGGCCGTCTCGCGCGGACACCACCGAACGGAGGAGCACCTCCTCGCCTCCGGCATGGCCGCGACTGTCCTGCGGCCGTACGCGTTCATGCAGAAGCTCCTCCTGCAGGCACCCGGCATAGCCGCGGCCGGCGTGATGCACGGCGCGATGGAGCGGGCGCGCTGCAACTACGTCGACGTGCGGGACATCGGGGACATCGCCGCGGACGTGCTCACCCGGCCGGAGCTGGCGGGCGGCACCTACGAGCTGACCGGCGGGCGGGCGTACAGCCATCCGGAAGTGGCGGAACTGATCGGCGAGCTGCTGGGCCGGCCGGTCCGGTACGTCGACCTGGCCCCCGACGAACTGCGCGCCCACCTGATGACGCGGGCCGGGATGCCGGAGTGGCTGGCGACCCACGTGGTGGAGATCCAGCGGCTCGCGGTGCTCCGGAAGGAGGAGCCGGATCCGACGATCACCCGCCTGACCGGGCGCGTCCCGCGCACACTCCCGGCCTTCCTGGAGGAACACCTCCCCCTCTTCCGGTAGCCCGCCCCACCCCCACCCCCGGCGGGCCCGGACAGCGGCCGGAAAACCCCCGGATCCGGCCGAAAACACCGGGCCCGCCACTCGAACAGAGCACCGACCCGTGTGGCATGCCTCACGAAGCCGACTTCCACCTGACGGCCCGTCAAAACAGCTGATGGTCCATCACATCCGAACCACAACCCATCAGTTAGTAGCTGATGCCTCGTCAGATTCGGCCACTCATAGCCGAGTTGCCTCCGCTACCTGCCAGTAGCGCACCCGTCGCGCCCTGCGACCCCGAGCTACCATCGATCGGTTGTCTACTCCGGCCCCGGAGTGGGAGCGCCCGACCACAGCGGGCGTGCCCACCGCCCCCAAGGGCCCGGGAACGATCGGAACGGGGCGAGGACGAGGAGCGCACGGGCTGCCATGACAGCTGAACCGAGTCACCCTGAACAGATCACCGAACAGACCACCGCGGTGTTCCCCGGCCGCCCGGCGCCGGCCTCCCGCACGCTCGTGGACGTCCTCGACGCCACCGTGCGGAGCCACCCGAACGAGCCCGCCCTCGACGACGGCCGCACGGTGCTCAGCTACCGCGCCCTGGCCGCCGAGGTCGAGCGGCTGCGCCGCCGCCTGACCGCCGCCGGGATCGGCCCCGGGGACCGGGTGGGTGTGCGCGTGCCGTCCGGCACCAACGACCTGTACGTGTCGATCCTGGCCGTGCTCGCGGCCGGCGCCGCCTACGTCCCGGTGGACGCCGAGGACCCTGACGAGCGCGCGCAGCTGGTGTTCGGCGAAGCCGCCGTCGCCGGCGTCCTCGGCGCCGAGCGAGTCCTCACGACGACCACCGAGAACGCCTCCCCCGCGCCGGAACGCCACCCCACCCCCGACGACGACGCCTGGATCATCTTCACGTCGGGCTCCACCGGCCGCCCCAAGGGCGTCGCCGTCACCCACCGCAACGCCGCCGCGTTCGTCGACGCCGAGGCCGCGCTCTTCCTCCAGGAGGAGCCGATCGGCCCGGGCGACCGCGTGATGGCCGGCCTGTCCGTCGCGTTCGACGCCTCCTGCGAGGAGATGTGGCTGGCCTGGCGGCACGGCGCGTGCCTGGTGCCGGTGCCGCGCTCGCAGGTGCGCAGCGGCGCCGACCTCGGCCCGTGGCTGGCGGAGCAGGAGATCACCGTGGTCTCCACCGTGCCGACGCTGGCCGCGCTGTGGCCGGCCGAGGCGCTGAACGAGGTGCGGCTGCTGATCTTCGGCGGCGAGGCGTGCCCGCCGGAGCTGGTGCAGCGACTGGTCACCGAGGGCCGCGAGGTGTGGAACACCTACGGCCCGACCGAGGCGACCGTGGTGGCCTGCGCCGCGCTGCTGACCGGCACCGGCCCGGTGCGGATCGGCCTCCCGCTGGACGGCTGGGACCTCGCCGTGGTCGACGAGGCCGGGCAGCCGGTCGCCCCGGGCGGCACCGGTCAGCTGGTGATCGGCGGCGTCGGACTGGCCCGCTACCTGGACCCGGAGAAGGACGCCGAGAAGTACGCGCCGCTGCCGTCGATGGGCTGGGAGCGCGCCTACCGCAGCGGCGACCTCGTCCAGGCCGACCCGGACGGTCTGCTGTTCCTGGGCCGCACCGACGAGCAGATCAAGCTCGGCGGGCGCCGGATCGAGCTCGGCGAGGTCGACGCGGCGCTCCAGGCCCTGCCGGGGGTCGCGGGCGCGGCGGCCGCCGTCCGCACCGCACGCGGCGGCAACCAGCTGCTGGTCGGCTACCTGGTCCTCAACGAGGAGCAGCCCGGCAGCGAGCCCTTCGACCGCGAGAAGGCCGTGGAGCGCCTGCGCGCCGAACTGCCCGCCGCGCTCGTCCCGCTCCTCGCGCCGGTCGACTCGCTGCCCACCCGGACGTCCGGCAAGGTCGACCGCAACGCCCTGCCCTGGCCGCTGCCCGACCTGGAGACCGGCGGCCCGACCGAGCAGCTGTACGGCACCGAGGCCTGGCTGGCCGAGCAGTGGTCCGAGATCCTCGGCGTCACGGTCGGCGGCGCGCGCGACGACTTCTTCGCGATCGGCGGCAGCAGCCTGGCCGCCGCCCGGCTCACGACGCTGCTGCGCACCCGCTACCCGAACGCGGCCGTCCTCGACATCTACCAGAACCCGACGCTGCGCAAGCTGGCCCGGCACCTGGAGCGGACCGCCGCCGACGGAGGCGAGGCCCGGACGATCAGCCCGGTGCCGACGAAGGCCAAGTTGCTGCAGCTGCTCCTGATGCTGCCGCTGTTCACCGTGGTCGGCCTGCGCTGGACGGTCGCCCTGCTGGCGGCGGGCAACCTCCTGACCCACCTCGGCGACTACCCGTGGGCGCCCACCGCCTCCTGGTGGGCGGTCGGCGCGGGCGCGCTCTTGCTGTACACCCCGGCGGGCCGGCTCGCGATCGCGGCCGGCGGCGCCCGGCTGCTGCTGCGGGGCCTGCGTCCGGGCAGCTACCCGCGCGGCGGCAGCACCCACCTGCGGCTGTGGGCCGCCGAGCGGCTCGCCGAGGCGAGCGGCGCGACCGAGCTGTCCGGGGCCTGGCTGGTGCGCTACGCCCGCGCGCTGGGCGCGAAGGTCTCCCCGGAGGTGGACCTGCACTCGCAGCCGCCGGTCACCGGCATGCTCAAGCTCGGCCGGGGCTGCGCCGTCGAGGCCGAGGTGGACCTGTGCGGCTACTGGCTGGACGGGGACCGGCTGGAGGTGGGCCAGCTCAAGGTCGGGTCCGGCGCCGTGGTCGGCACCCGGTCGACGCTGCTGCCGGGCGCCAGGGTCGGCAAGCGCGCCCAGGTGGTGCCGGGTTCCAGCGTCACCGGCCAGGTCCCGACCGGCCAGCGCTGGGGCGGCGCGCCCGCCGTCAAGCTGGGCCGCGTGGAGCGGACCTGGCCCAAGGAGCGCCCGGCCCGCCGGGTCCGCTGGTCCTGGATGTACGGCGCCAGCGGCGCGGCGCTGAGCCTGCTGCCGGTGCTGCCGGCGGCCGCCGCCCTCGCGGTGCTCGCCCTGTTCGTCCACCCCGGCGACGACCTCGGCACGGCCGTGCGCGGCGCCCTGCTCGGCCTGGTGCCCGCGACCCTGGCGTACGGCGCGGTGTACGCGGCGCAGCTGGTGGCCGCCGTCCGGCTGCTGAGCGCCGGCCTCGTCCCGGGCGTGCACGCCCTGCACGGCCGGATCGGCTGGCAGGCGTGGACGGTCACCCAGCTGATGGACCGCGCTCGCGAGGTGCTGTTCCCCCTGTACGCGGGCCTGGTCACGCCGCTGTGGCTGCGGGCACTCGGCATGCGGGTCGGCCGGGGCGCGGAGGTGTCCACGGTGCTGGCGCTGCCGAGCCTGACGACGGTCGGCGACGGCGCGTTCCTGGCGGACGACACGCTGATGGCGCCGTACGAGCTCGGCGGCGGCTGGATGCGCCTGGGCGAGGCGAAGGTCGGCGAGCGCGCGTTCCTCGGCAACTCGGGGATGACGGCGCCCGGGCGGGCGGTGCCCAAGCGGGGCCTGGTCGGGGTGCTGTCGGCGACGCCGGAGAAGGCCAAGAAGGGCGGCTCCTACCTGGGCATGCCGCCGATGCGGCTGCCACGAGCGGCGGACGAGGCCGACCAGAGCCTCACGTACGAGCCGCCGGCCCGGCTGCTGTGGGCGCGCGGGCTGGTCGAGCTGGCCCGGGTGCTGCCGGTGCTGGCCTCGGGCGCGCTCGGCGTGCTCGCCGTCGCGGCGCTGTCCCGGCTGGCCGGCTCGTCGGCGCTGCTCGCCGCGGCGCTGTCGGGCGTGGTGCTGCTCGCGGCCGGCGGCGCGGCCTGCGCGGTCGCGGTGGTGGCCAAGTGGGTACTGGTCGGCCGGTTCCGGGCGGTCGAGCACCCGCTGTGGAGCGGCTTCGTGTGGCGCAACGAGCTCGCCGACACCTTCGTGGAGGTGCTGGCCGTGCCGTGGCTGATCGGCGCGGTACCGGGCACGCCGCTGCTGAACGTGTGGCTGCGCGCGCTCGGCGCGCGGGTCGGGCGCGGTGTGTGGTGCGAGAGCTACTGGCTGCCGGAGGCCGACCTCGTCACCCTCGGGGACGGGGTGAGCATCAACCGGGGCTGCGTCGTGCAGACCCACCTCTTCCACGACCGGATCATGCGGATGGATACTGTGGTCCTCCGCGAGGGCGCCACGCTGGGCCCGGGCGGGATCGTGCTGCCCGGCAGCACGGTGGGCGAGCGCAGCACGCTGGGCCCGGCCTCGCTGGTGATGCGGGCCGAGTCCGTCCCTGCCGACACGCGGTGGCTGGGCAACCCCATCGAGGCGTGGCAGACCACGTCATGACCATCCGTCCCGGCCCGCAGGAAGCGCACCACGACCCCGTGAAGCCCAAGCACGTCCCGGCGGCCGCCGGAGCACCGGACCCGTACTTCCCGAACAGCGGCGACCACCGCTACCGGGTGCACCGCTACGAGCTGGCACTGGACTACCGGCCCGGTCCGAACCGGCTCGGCGGCTCGGCCCGGCTGAGCGCGGTCGCGGACGCGGCGCTCGCCGAGTTCGCCCTGGACCTGGCCGAGTTCCGGATCGGACGGGTGCTCGTGGACGGCAGGGCCGCCCGCTACACGCACCGCGGCGGCAAGCTACGGGTCCGTCCGGCGAAGGCGCTGACGGCGGGTGCGGCGTTCACGGTCGAGGTGCACTACAGCGGCAACCCGAAGCCGGTGCGCAGCCCGTGGGGCGGCCTGGGCTGGGAGGAGCTGACGGAGGGCGCGCTGGTGGCCAGCCAGCCGATCGGCGCGCCCTCGTGGTTCCCGTGCAACGACCGGCCGGCGGACAAGGCGACCTACCAGATAGCGGTCACCACGCCGTCGCCGTTCACGGTGGTGGCGAGCGGACGGCTGCTGACCCGCACCATCCGGGCGTCCAGCACGACCTGGGTGTACGAGCAGAGCGCGCCGACCTCGTCGTACCTGGTGACGGTCTCGATCGGCCACTACCTGCCGGTGCCGCTCGCCGAGCGCCCCGCGGTGCCGCAGACCGGGTACGTGCCCGAGCGGCTGGCGGCCTCCTTCGGGCGGGACTTCGGGCGCCAGCCGCAGATGATGGCGTACTTCACCGAGGTGTTCGGCCCGTACCCGTTCGGCGAGTACGCGGTGGTCGTCGCGGACGAGGAGCTGGACGTCCCGGTGGAGGCGCAAGGCGTCGCCACGTTCGGCACCAACCACCTCGGCGGCGGCTGGGAGCGGGAGCGGCTGATCGCCCACGAGCTCGCGCACCAGTGGTTCGGCAACAGCGTCACGATCGCCGACTGGCGGCACATCTGGCTGAACGAGGGCTTCGCCAAGTACGCGGAGTGGCTCTGGTCCGAGCACACGGGCGGCCCGGCCGCCGCCGGCCACGCCGCCGCCGCGCACGCGCTGCTGTCGGGGCTCCCGCAGGACCTGAGGCTCGCCGACCCGGGCCGCAAGCTCATGTTCGACGACCGGCTCTACCAGCGCGGCGGCCTCGCCGTCCACGCACTGCGGTGCGCGCTCGGCGACGTCGCCTTCTTCGGCATGCTGAAGGACTGGGCGGGCAACCACCGGCACGGCGTCGTGGCCACCGCCGACCTGGTCGGCCACGCCTCCCGCTACTCCGAGGCACCGCTCACGGACCTCTTCGACGCGTGGCTGCACCGGCCCGAGCTCCCGCCGCTGCCCCGCGGCGCGGGCGGTGGCGGCGCGGGCGGTGGCGGCACGGGCGGTGGCGGCGCGGACGCCTCCCGTTGGAGGACGGGCCTCCAGCGCTGGTACGACCGCTTCTCTGACGACGGTTAATCGGCGGAGACCTCCGCCCGGCTGAACTACTGTCCGATCATGAGTACTCCGGAAGAGCACATGACGGACCTGCCCGAGGGGCTGTTGCCCACCACCCGCCGCGCCCTGTTCCACCGCACCGCCGCGGCCCAGGCCGAGGGCCGCACGCCCTCCCTGGTCGCCGCGGTGGTGCGCGACGGCCGCCCGGTCTGGAGCGGGGCCCGCAGCATGGTCGACGGGCACGCGCCGACCCCCGACGTCCAGTACCGGATCGGCTCGCTCACCAAGACCATGGTCGCCGTCCTGGTGCTGCGGCTGCGCAACGAGGGCCTGCTCGACCTCGCCGACCCGCTCGCCCGCCACCTGCCCGGCACCCCGGCCGACGACGCCACCGTCGCCCAGCTGCTCGCGCACTCCGCCGGGCTCGCCGCCGAGACGCCGGGCCCCTGGTGGGAGCGGACCGACGGAGCCTTGCGGCCCGCCCTGGGCGACCTGCTCGAAGCGGAGACCCCGCTCAAGCACCCGGCCGGTCGCCGCCACCACTACTCCAACCCCGGCTACGCCCTGCTCGGCGCCCTGGTGGAGGAGCTGCGCGGCGAGCCCTGGTACGACGTGCTGCGCCGCGAGGTGCTCGCCCCGCTCGGCATGGACCGCACCACGCTGCTGCCCGAGCAGCCGCACGCCGGCGGCTTCGCCGTCCACCCGTGGGCGGACGTCATGCTCCCCGAGCCCCTCACCGACACCGGGCGCATGGCCCCGGCCGGCCAGCTCTGGTCGACCGCCGCCGACTTGGCCCGCTGGGCCGCTTTCCTCGCCGACGGCGACGACAAGGTGCTCTCCGCCGGGACCATCGCCGAGATGCGCTGCCCCGCCGTCGGCCCGGACGACTCCGCCTGGACCTCCTCCTACGGCCTCGGCCTCCAACTCCTGCGCCACGAAGGCCGGGTGCTGTACGGACACACCGGCTCGGTGCCGGGCTTCACCGCCGGGCTGTGGGTCAGCGCGCAGGACGGGCTCGCCGCCCTCGCCCTCGCCAACGCCACCAGCGGCACCAACACCCCTCTGCTCGCGGCCCAGTTGATCGCCATCACCGCCGAGCACGAGCCCCGGATCCCCGCACCCTGGCGCCCGCTGCCCGAGGTGGACCAGGACCTCCTCGCGCTCACCGGCCCCTGGTACTGGGGCGCCGCCCCCCACGTCCTGCGGCTCACCGCCGACCGCTGCCTCGAACTCGGCCCGCTCGGCGGCGGCCGCCGCGACTCGCGCTTCCGCGCCGAGCCGGACGGCACCTGGACCGGGCTCGACAACTACTACGCCGGCGAGACCCTGCGCGTCGTCCGCGCCGCCGACGGCACCGTCAGCCACCTCGACCTCGGCTCCTTCGTGCTCACGCGCGACCCGTACGGCCCGGCCGGCGCCGTCCCCGGCGGCGTGGACCCGGAGGGCTGGCGGGCGTACTGACCGCGCCCGCGCACGCCTGACCGACGGCCCCGCCGGGCCTACTCGGCGGGGCTCCGTCGTGTCCACCCCCACCCGGCGAGCGGCGAACGACCCCCAGGTGCCCGGCAGATGACCACCGAGCGAGGGTGGTCCCATTCAACAGCTGCACATCTGCCCTCCGCCGAACGGCAACGTGAATTCCAGCCGACCCGGACAGACATACCGGTGACCGGTTCGCGCCCGTGCCCAGCGCGTGCGAACCGGGCCGGTGCCACGAGAACCGCGGCACCGCCGCCCGTGCTGCCCTGGAGGGTCCGCCATGACCACCGTCCCCACGTACGCTCCGACCGCAGTCGCCCCCACCCACGACGCCCCGGCGGTGCCCACCCAGCGCCAGGACCCCCAGCCCGCGCAGCGCCGGGAGCCCCGGCCCGCGCCCGCCTACACCCTCTCCCTCGCCCGCGACGAGGACGACGTCCGCGCCGCCCAGCGGCTGCGCCACCAGGTCTTCGCCGGCGAGCTCGGCGCCGTCCTGCGCAGCCCGGTCGCCGGCCTCGACGTCGACCCCTTCGACGAGTACTGCGACCACCTGCTGGTCCGCGAAGGCGAGGACGGCGCCGTCATCGGCACCTACCGGCTGCTGCGCCCCGAGGCCGCCCGCCGGGCCGGACGGCTGTACTCCGACGGCGAGTTCGACCTCTCGGCGCTCGCCCCGGTCCGCCCCGGCCTGGTCGAGGTCGGCCGCTCCTGCATCGGCGCCGAGCACCGGGGCAACGGCGCCGTCATCAACCTCATGTGGGGCGGCATCGCCCGCTACATGGCGGAGACCGGCAACACCTGGCTGGGCGGCTGCTGCTCCGTCCCGCTCGACGACCGGGGCGCCACCGCCGCGCGCGTCCGGGACGCCGTGAACGCCAAGTACCTGGCCCCCGAGGAGTACCGCGTCATCCCGCACCGCCGCTGGGACGCCACCGGCGTGCCCCGCGCCGAGCGCGGCGCCCTGCCCGCGCTGCTCCGCGGCTACCTGCGCCTCGGCGCCTGGGTCTGCGGCGAGCCCGCCCACGACCCTGACTTCGACTGCGCCGACCTCTACGTGCTGCTGTCCCTGGAGCGCACCGACCCGCGCTACCTGCGGCACTTCCTCGCCGGCGTGCCCGGCCTGCCGTCGGTCGGTGGCAAGTGAGCGAGGGAGCAGTCAAGAGGTGCGCGTTGCGCGAAGCGCCGGGCGAGCGAAGCGAGGCGGGCGCATGAGCGAGCGAAGCGAGCGAGCAGTCAAGAGGTGCGCGTTGCGCGAAGCGCCGGGCGAGCGAAGCGAGGCGGGCGCATGAGCGAGCGAAGCGAGGGAGCAGTCAAGAGGTGCGCGTTGCGCGAAGCGCCGGGCGAGCGAAGCGAGGCGGGCGCATGAGCGTGTGGCTCCCCACCGCGCCCTGCCGTCCGGAGACCTGCCTCGTCGAGGCCTCGCCGGAGGTCCCGCACCTCCGGCGGGCGCTGCGGCTCGCGGTCTGCCTGGCGGCGGTGGTCGCGGGCATCGCGCTGACCCTGCCGGTCCGCTTCCTCCCGCACGAGCCGCGGGACCGGATGATCCGGCTCTGGGCCCGCACGCTGCTGCTCTCGCTCGGGGTCACCGTCCACCTCGACAAGCCCACCGGTGCGGTCGGCGGCGGGATGCTCGTGGTCGCCAACCACGTGTCCTGGCTGGACATCCCGCTGATCGCCGCCGGGCGGCCGGGCCGCTCGCTGGCCAAGACCGAGGTCCGGCGCTGGCCGGTGCTCGGGCCGCTGGTCGCCTGGGGAGGCACGGTCTTCCTCGACCGGGACCGGCTGCGCACCCTGCCGGACACGGTCGACGCGGTCGCCCGGGAGCTGCGCGCCGGCCACCCGGTGATCGTCTTCCCGGAGGGGTCGACGTGGTGCGGGCGGGAGAGCGGGCGGTTCCGTCCTGCGCTCTTCCAGGCCGCGGTGGACACCGGCTCCTTCGTCCAGCCGGTGACGATCCGCTACCGGCTGGCGGACGGGCGGCCGACCAGCGCGCCCGCCTTCGTCGGCGAGGACGGGCTGCTCACCTCGCTCGCCCGGGTGGTCGCCGTGCGCGGGCTCGTCGCCGAGGTGACGTTCCTGCCGCCGATCCCGGCCCCCGAACCGCGGCCCACCCGCTGGGGCGCCCGGCGGGAGCTGGCCCGGGCGGCGCAGGCCGCGGTCGAGGGGATCAGGTGAGGCCCGCCCGGTGACGCCGTCATCGACCGGTGACCCCGGCGCCGTCCGCCCGGCTGTGCCCGGCACCGGCACGGGCGTCCTCCCCCAGCGGCGTCACCGGCGCGGCGGCGACCGGTCGGGCCCGGCCGAGGAGCAGCGCGACCAGGACGGCGGCGACGGCGAGCGCGCCCGCGCCGCAGCGCAGCGCGAGGTGGACGCCGTCGACGAAGGCGCCGTCCACCGCCGCCTGGACGGGCGCGGGCAGCGCGACCGCACCCATGCCGCGCCCGGCCGGGGCGTCCGCGATCGGGCCGACGGCGCCGGCGGGGACGCCGAGCCGGTGCAGGGAGGCGGTGAGGGTGTCCGTCATCCGGTTGGTCAGGACGGCGCCGAGCACCGCGATCCCGAGGACGCCGCCGAGCTCCCGGAGCGTGTTGACGGTCGCCGAGGCCATCCCGGTCTGGGCCGGGGGCACCCGCTGCAGGACGGCGATCGACACCGGGGTGAACGTCATTCCCATGCCGAGGCCCATCGTGAACAGCGTCCACAAGTACTCGACGTAGTGGGCTCGTTCGCCGTGGAAGGAGAGCCCGAAGAGGCCGACCGCGCACAGCGAGACCCCGAGCACCAGCGGCAGCCGGGGGCCGTACGCGCTGGTCAGACGGCTGGAGAGGGGCGCGGCGAACACGATCATCGCCGTCATCGGCAGCCCCGCGTAGCCCGCGTCCGAGGGGGCCCACCCGAGCACGCCCTGCATGAGGAGCGGCAGGAAGAACAGCGCGCCGAACATCCCGAAGCTGACCATGAACCCGCTGAGCAGCGCGCCGTTCAGCGCACCGTCGCGGAACAGCCGCAGCTCCAGCATCGGCTGGGCGACCCGCAGTTCGAGCACCAGGAAGGCCGCGAGCAGTACGGCCGCCGCGGCGCCGCAGGCCAGCACGCGGGTGTCGGTCCAGCCGCGGGACGGCCCCTCGATCAGCGCGTAGACGAGCGCGCCGAGGCCGGCCGCGGACAGGGCGAGGCCCCCGAGGTCGATCCGCCGGGCGCGCCCGGGGATGTCGGGGAGCACACGGGCGGCGAGCCCGAGCCCGGCCACGCCGATCGGCACGTTGATCCAGAACACGCTGGCCCAGCCGAGGTGTTCGACCATCGGACCGCCGAGCACCGGGCCGACGGACAGGCCCAGTGCCGAGACGCCGGACCAGGTGCCGATCGCCCTGGCCCGCTCCCGCTCCTCGGTGAAGACCGTCCGCAGGATCGCGAGGCTGCCCGGGGTGAGCAGCGCGGCGCCGACGCCCTGGAGCATCCGGGCGGCGACCAGCACTCCGATCGTCCCGGCGAGCGCGGCGGCGGCGGAGCCGAGCGTGAACAGCGCGAGGCCGAGGCGGAACACCCGGGTGCGGCCGTAGCGGTCGCCGAGCGCACCGCCGGTGAGGACCAGCGCGGCGTAGACGAGGCTGTAGCCCTCCGCGACCCATTGCAGGCCGCTGATGCCGGCGTCCAGGTCCTGCCCGATCCGCGGCAGGGCGTTGTTGACGATGACGTTGTCCAGCATGGACATGAACATGGTGACGCAGAGCGTCACGAGTGCGAGCCGCTTGCGGCGCGCACCCGGCCCTCCCGGGTCCTCCATCGGACTCCCCTCCGACTTCTGCACCCCTAACGGCGTTAGGGGCCTCACTGGCACGCCCAGACTGTCCCTAACGCCGTTAGATTGCAAGCGGGATATCGTGAGGCGCCGGACGGAGCGCCGCGGGCGCGCCGGAACGGCACCCGGACCAGCACCGGAAGACCCGGTCCGACCACAGGAGGCATCCACACATCCATGCCGGAGAACGAGGGCACCACACCGGCGCTGACCAGGGAAGCGCTGGCGCAGGCGGCGCTGAAGGTCCTGGAACGGGACGGCCTCGCCGGGCTGTCGATGCGCAAGGTCGCGGCGGAGGTCGGCGTGAAGGCCGCCTCCCTGTACTGGCACGTGCGCAACAAGGAGGAGCTGATCGACCTCCTCAACGACGCGATCATGGCCAAGGCCGAACCGCCCCCGCGCGAGGGCGACTGGCGCGAGCAGCTGCACGGGTACTGCCGGCGCCACCGTCAGCTCCTGCTCGGCAACCGCGACGCCGCCAAGGTCGTGGCGGGCCGGATGGGCCTCGGCCCGCACATGCTCGCGATCCTGGAGGACCAGCTCGACCGCCTCCGCGCGGCCGGCTTCTCCAACGCCGACGCCGCGATGGTCACCTACCTGCTCGGCACCTTCGTGCAGGGCTTCGTGCTCCAGGAACAGGCACCGATCTCCGCCGCCGAGGCCACCGGCAGCAGCAGCCGCCGGGACGCCGTGGACGCGGCCGCCGACCGCTTCCGCTCCCTGCCCGCCGCCGAGTTCCCCACCCTGGTCGAACTCGCCGGCGACCTCACCGAACCCGACATGGACGCCCGCTTCGAGTTCTGCGTCGCCCGCGTCCTCGACGGCCTCGCCACCCTGCTCCCCCCGGACCTGCGGTAGCACGTCCTGACGCGAGGGGCACGGCCCACCGGCCTTGGTCTGCGCACGAGTTCAGGCCGGCGCGCGAAACGCCTACGATACGGGGCATGTTCGCCTACGCTCCGGCCGTCCTGTTCTTCGCCCTGTGCGGGATCGGCGTACTGCGCGACCGGCGCCGGTTCAGCAACGCCGTGCTGCTCGGTATCGCCGTCTCCTTCCTCTCGCTCGCGCTGCTCGCCGAACTGCGGCACGCTCCCACGCTGGTGGCCGAGTTGGCGGCGGTCGCCATCGTGGCGCTGCCGGCGCTCGGTACGGTGGCCCTGGTCTGGTTCCTGCTCGCCAACGGCGTGACCATGATCCGCAAGGAGGGCGTGCGGCCCGCCAACCTGCTGTCCCTGCTGGCCGGTCTGGGCATCCTCGCCGTCCTCGGCCTGCTGGTCCTCGCGGTCGCCACCGGCTCGCACCGGCTCGGCATCCTCGCGGTCACGTCCGTCCTGGTGGTCGGCTACGTCTCCTTCCTGTTCGTGTGCTTCGTCGGCTACGCGTTCCTCTACGGTCGTCACCGACCGCGCCGGGACGTGGACTTCGTCGTGGTGCTGGGCTCCGGACTGATCGGCGGCGAGCGGGTGCCGCCCCTGCTGGCCAGCCGGCTGAACCGGGGCCGCGAGGTCTACGAGGAGCAGGCCGCACGGGGCAATCCGCCGGTGCTGATCACCTCGGGCGGCCAGGGGCCGGACGAGAAGCTCCCGGAGTCCCACGCGATGGCCGACTACCTGGTCGAGCGCGGCTTCCCCGCCGAGCACGTCGCCCGCGAGGACCGCTCGCGCACCACCGAGGAGAACCTGCTCTTCAGCAAGGCCATCATGGAGGGCGCCAATCCCGACTACCGCTGCGTCGTCGTCACCAACAACTTCCACGCCTTCCGCGCCGCCCTCACCGCACGCAGGACCGGCGTCAACGGCCAGGTCTTCGGCTCCCCCACCGCCGCCTACTACTGGCCCAGCGCGACCATCCGGGAGTTCGCGGCCGTCTTCCTCTCCCACAAGCTCGTCAACTTCGGCATCTGCGGCTTCCTCGCCGTCTGCGGGATCCTCGCCGCGCTCTGATCGCGCCCACCGATCGGGTCCCGGCCGTCACGTGACGGCCGGGACCCGACGTCCTTTCCCCGGAGGCTCCGAAGGGCTACGGCCGGCGGCTCCACACCGCGGTCGGTCGGTCCTCGCGCAGCAGGTCGTCCTGGTGGTTGCCGCCGTGGTTGATCATGATGGTCCGGTACTTGTCCTGGTGGAACACCCAGTACCAGTGCTGGCCGCCGCTCGGGTCGTCCCGGCCGGGGACGGCCAGGAACGCGTCCACCCGCGTGACGCCCGCCAGCGAGCGCCAGAGGCCGGGCTGCCGGTCGTCCCGCTGGAGCCGGTCCGGGTACGCCCGGCCGGAGCGGCCGATGGAGATCAGCCGGTAGCGCTGGCCCACGGGGGTGGTGTGGAACAGCCAGTACCAGTGCTGGCCGTCACCGGCGGGCCGCATGTCGGGCACGGGCAGGAAGGCGTCCACGTGCGTGACGGGGGTCGTGCCGCCGAACGAGCTCCACCCGCTCACCGGCCGGTCCTCCGTCACCACCTGGCTCGCGTACGGCTCGGAGTCGCCGATCGAGACGTACCGGTAGACCTGGTTGCCGCCCACCGTGTGGAAGACCCAGTAGTCGCACGTCCCGTTGACGCGCTGCTGGTCGAACACCGGCAGGATGGTGTCGATCTGCGTGACGCCCCGCAGCGCGGGCCACGAGGAGTACGGCCCGACGTCCCTGATCGCGACCCCGGTGCGGTCGTCGACCGTCCCGGTCGTGAGCCGGCCGGCCTCGGCGTCGCCGACGCCGATCAGGCGGATCGTGCCCTGCTGGAACGTCCAGTACCGGCCGGGCACGTCGGGCAGCGGCAGGACGCAGTCCACCGGCAGGTCCTGCGCCACGACCGGCCGCTTGCCGTCGTCGGCGAGCTCGCCGTTGAGGCGGCCCTGGGCGAGCCGGCGCAGCGCGGTGATGGACGGGGTGAAGCAGTAGAGCGCGCCGCGGGTCTGGACGAACGGGCGGAAGTCCAGCACGGTGGTGGCCCGTTCGCCCGCCGGGGACCTGCCCTCCCAGGTGACCCGGCCGTCGTTCACAGTGGCGAGCTGGCCGCTGACCAGCGGGTCCGGTCCGGGCTTGGCCGTGCGGCCGGGCGGGAAGTCCGGGTCGTTGATCCAGTTGGCCTGGATGAACTCGAACTGGCCCACCAGGTCGGACTGGTAGCAGACGAAGAGCAGGCCGCGCTCGGCGTCCGGACCGGACCCGGGGACGTCGCTGGTCGGGTCGAAGGGCTGCCCGTAGGGGGCGCCGCGGCGCATGATCCGGCGGGCGTCGATGAACGACTCGTCGACCGGTACGCCGTCGACGAGCCCGGCGCGGGGGTTGGTCTTGCGCAGGTGGGAGAAGAGCGGGGTGATCAGACCGTCCGGGTCCTCCGGGTCGCCCAGGTACGTGAAGTCGTTGTCCGATCCGGCGCCCGGGTCGCCGGGCTGCTGGTCGGGGTACTTGCAGACCGGCGCGCCGTTGCGCCAGCGGCCCACCAGCCGGGCGGCCAACCAGTCCCGCCGGGTGTCCTCCGGCACGGCCTTGAGGTCCTTCAGGCGCCGCAGCTGGGCGTCGACCTGCGCCCACCACCCGGCGACGTCCTGCTCCAGGCGGCGCACCACCTGGAAGGAACCGTTGTGCATCCAGGCGGGGATGGTCTTGACGGCGGCCGTCTCCGGGGCGTGGGTCGCGGCGAGCTTCTTCCCGATGACGAACTCGCCGGCCGGAACGATCCGGGTGCCGGGGTGCTTCTTCGAGTAGAAGACCCGGTCGGCGCCCTCGCCGGTGAACCGGTTGGGATCCGGCTCGTCGAAGCCCTCGACCTCCGGCTCGCTGACGCCGTCCTTGAAGCCGAAGTGCTCCTTGCCCTTCTTGTCGCCCGCGAGGTGCCTGCCCTCCTGCTCGTAGACGACGACCGCGCCGGCCTGGCCGGCGGTCTGCTTCTGCTCCTTCACGGCGCTGTCGAGGCCTGCGGGCGTGTCGGAGGCGATGGTGAGCACCGCGTGGACGACGGGCTTGGTGGCGCAGCCGAACAGCCAGCGCTTCGGGTCGTTGTCGTCGGTGTCGCCGAGCGCGATCGAGCGCGACGGGTCGGCCGGGCCCTGGATGAACGCCTCCAGCGTGTCACCGGTCCTTGCCTCCGCCTTGAGGAGGTCCGGCTGACCGGTGATGAACTGCAGGCCCTGATAGGTGAAGCTGAGGCCCAGCCAGGTGGCCTTGAGCGCCGTCGGGTCGCTGCCGCCGGAGGACTGGCGGGCTTCGCTGAAGGTCTCGTTGAACCGGGCGACCTCCTGGGTGGTGGCGATCCTGGGGGTGATCTTCTCCAGCCAGCTCCGCGCCGCCGAGGCGTCGCTGAACTGGAGGAGCAGCAGGGTCATGTGGTCTTTCTTGAAGCCGGCGAGAATGTCGCCCTGGATATCGGTGTCTTGACGCAAACTCAGGTCGGGCATGGGGGGTGGGTCCGTTCGTTGCTCCGTCGGGCTGGGGGGTCAGGGGTTCGGTGCCAGCTGAATCCACTTCGCCACGCTGGGCACCCCTGCGTCGTTGAGGAGGAAGAGCATGTACCAGCCGGGCGGGGCGTCCGCGGCCGAGGCCGGGCTCTGGAAGACGAGTTGGCCGCCCGCGCGGCTCACCAGCTTGAGCTCGAGGCGGCGCTGGCTGGTGTCCACCGAGTGGGTGGAGGTGATGGGCGCGAGCAGGACGGCGCGGGCGGCCTGGGTCGGCGAGTTGGTGTTGATCCGGAAGGTGGTGCCGTAGCCCACCGGGTCGGTCGGCGCGGTCCGGATGTCCGGCCGACCGCCGGGCTGGTGCAGGTACGGCGGCTCGTAGATCTCGATGGTGCCGTTGTTGCCGGACTTGATGTCCGGGTTGTTGGCGATCTGCTGGAGCTCGTCGCCGGTGACCATGATCCGGCCGTCCGGCAGGATCACCGCGTTGGAGTGGTACCCGCGCGGCAGCCGCTGCTTCGGGCCGAGGGTCCAGTTCCCGTCGGCGTCCCGGAGTTCGACCTGGCGGAACCGGTCGTCGGGGACGTTCGGGTTGTAGTCGCCGAGGCCGTAGTCGCGGATGCCGACGGCGCCGTTGACGGTGAACAGGTTTCCGTTGGGGAAGATGAGCGTGTCGTCCTGGGCTCGGCCGAGGTTCCTCGGCTTCTCCTTCGTCCACTGGCCGCCCGAGAACTTGAAGGTGTTCGGGTCCTTGTGGTTGCCACCGAGGACGAGCACCGAGTCCGGCCCGTTCTGACCGTTGGGCAGGGCGACGGCCGAGCCGTACAGGCGGGAGAAGTTGTCGGGACGGCTGGGCAGCGTGTCCCGGGTCTCGTTCGCCGGGTCGAAGACGAACTGCTGATCCGAGCTGCGGCCGAAGCCGTAGATCTTCCCGTCCCGGAGCGAGAACAGGTGCGGGTAGTCCATCCGGTAGGGCGCGTCGGCCTTCCACTGGTCCAGCGCGATGCCCTCGGGCACGCTCGACCTGCCGTAGGAGACGTCGATGCCCTTGGCGGGGAAGCGTTCGACGACCGGCGTCGGGGTGCCGAAGCCGAGCTCGGACTGGCCGGACATGATGGTCTGCCGCCCGTCGGCCCCCGTGACCACGGACGGGTACCAGCGGCCGACCGACATGTCCTGTTCCTGGTGCCAGGTCTCGGTCCACGGGTCGAAGACCAGGGCGAGCTTGGCGCCGGTGCCGCCGTTGCCACCGAGGTTGCCGCCGAAGACGCCGACCATGCCGTTGGGCAGGTAGGAGTGACCGGCGCAGAAGAACGGCGCGGGGCGCGGCTCGTCCAGGCCGTCCGGCATGTTGACGACCGGCGGCGGGACGGCCTGGAAGGCGCCCGGATCGGTGTCGTTCGTCGGCGGCGTCCACAGGTAGGCGCGGCCCGCGTTCTGCCGGCCGATCACGTCGGTGGGCGCGGTCTCCTTCTGCGGGTTGTCCTCGACCGACTCGAAGGAGAAGATCAACACCTTGCCGGTGGGCAGCAGGGCGATGTGGTCCCCGTACTCGGGTGAGGGGATGTACTGCTTGAACCGGCCGAACTGCGCCGGGTCGAAGGCCGCGTTGGCCTGCGCCTGGGTGGAGGTCAGCATGTTGAAGCGGTTGGTGCGGGTGGTCTGCGGATAGCCGGTCTGGACGGCCCGCAGGCCGATCCGGTCCCGCGCCATCCCCTCGGCGGCCGGGCGCCCGAACGCGGCCACCTCGTCGGCCCGGAGCTCGGCCCGCACCTGCTCGTCGCTGATGCGCGGCGCGCCGGCCCCGGCGAAGGGGTCGGTCACGGCGGCGGCCACCGGGGCGGGTGAGGTCAGGATCGTGGTGGTCGACAGGGCGACGGTGACGGCACTGGCCGCCAGCACCGCCCGGAGTCTTCTGCGCGGGGCTCTCGGTGGCGCGGCGAGCGGGATGGTGGGTGGTGTGGGGGGTGGTGTTCTGCGTGGCATGGGATTCCTCGCGACATGTCGGTCAGGGCTGCCGGGCAGCCGCACGGATGACAGCGATTCGCGGCCAGTAGAGCACGCTTGGTAGTCGTTCGTGAGCAGACACCCCAGTAATGCCATGATCGACTGCCGACACACCGTCACTGTGCGTGTTGCCTGGCGGCTCATCAGCACCGTGCTGAAATGGCCGCGGACCCCCACCCCCGGACCCCAGGAGTGCCTCGTGCCCAGGAAGACCAGGATCGCCGTGACCCTCGTGACGGGAGTCGTCGTGCTCGCCGCCACGAGCGGCAGCGCGGCGGCGACGTCGAGCATCCTCGCCCCGCAGTCGGTGACCGGCCCCACCCTCCGGGGCGGCGCCGACGGCAAGCCGCACGAGTTGCTCTGCCCGCCCGACGAGAGCGTCTACGGCGGCGGGTTCAGCGTGACCCCCGGTGAGAACCGCCGATTCGACCGCCACCCGACCGACGTCCTGGAGAACCGCCCCAACGACGACGCCACCGGCTGGATCGTCGCCGTCCGCAAGGACGACTGCCCGCCGGAGGGCCAGAAGGGCGAGCCCCTGCCCGCCGACCTCACCATCCGCATCGTGTGCACCGACGGCGAGAACAACACCAGCCTCGGCGGCTGACCCCCGTCCGGCCGGCAATCCCCACGACGCCCCCGCCGCCCACGGACCGGATCGGGCGGCCTCGACGCCCCGATCCGGTCCCGGCCCCCTCTCGGCTCTCCAGCCCCCTCCCCCTCCGCTCGTCCGTCGAGCGCGGGCCGCCCGGGATCGCGCACGTGGTGGTGACGTGCGCGTACAGCTTGCCGGTCTCGGCACCGATCACCGTCTCCTGGCAGACCGTCAGGGGCGCGGTGTGCTACCAGGTGTTCCGCGACGGCTCGCGGCCGGCACCGCCACCAGTACCTCCTTCACCGACACCGGGCTCGCCCCCGGACACCTCGTACATCTATACCGTGGCGGCGGCGGAGGCATCGGGCACCATGGAGGCCAAGTCGGCGGTGGTGACGGCGAGTACGAGCGGCAGCGCGCCGCGGTGCTTCACCGCCGACAACGACGCCCAGGTGCAGGCCGGCCGCGCCACCCCAAGCGGCGGCTTCACCTACGCGCCCGGCTCCGGGCAGAGCGCGGGGCTCTGGAACACCTTCGTCACGCACCCCCTGAGGCAGACCGCGCCGGGCTACTGCATCCCCGTGGACGGTCAGTGCTGACAGTGCCGAACGACCCATCCGCCGCCGCCTCTCACGATCGCAGTCCCTCGAACAGGTCGGTCTCGAAGTGGTCAGCCCCGGGCGGGTCCGTCTCCCGTGTGCCGGTCACGACCGGCACACGGGACTGGGCGAGGTGGTAGTCCTCCGTCGGCCAGACCTCGCGCTCGATGTCCCTGGGGTGGGCCATGAAGGCCACCCCGGGCTCGACCTGGGTGGCGTGCGCGAGCATCGCGGCGTCCCGGACCGCGAAGTGCTCGGCGCACGCTATCCGCGTGGTGGTCGCGAGGGCGGGCGGGGTGTCCGGCCAGTCGGCGAGCAACTCGCCCATGGCCGAGGGGACTCCGCGTTCCGTCATCGCGTCGTGCAAGGTCTGGAACCAGGCCCGGGAGAGCGCCAGGTGGTAGTAGAGCTTCGCCACCTGCCACGGCTCCCCCGCCTCCGGGTAGCGGCCCGGATCGGCGGCGGCCTCGAAGGCCTCGACCGCTACCCGGTGCGTCATGACGTGGTCCGGGTGCGGGTACCCGCCGGTCTCGTCGTACGTGATCACGACGTGCGGACGGAACTCCCGGATCAGGGAGACCAGCGGGGCCGCGGCCACCGCCAGCTCCTGGGCCGCGAAGCAGTCCTCGGGCAGGTCCTCGCCGGGGCCGGGCATCCCGGAGTCGGTGAAGCCGAGGAACCGCTGGCGCACGCCGAGGATCTCCCGGGCCGCGGCCATCTCCTCGCGCCGGATCCGCGGGAGATCGGCCCGCACCTCCGGCCGGTCCAGCGCCGGGTTGAGGACGGAGCCGCGCTCGCCGCCGGTGCAGGTGGCCACCAGGACGTCGACGCCCTCCGCCGCGTACCGGGCGAGCGTGGCCGCGCCCTTGCTGGACTCGTCGTCGGGGTGGGCGTGGACGGCGAGCAGGCGGAGTCCGCCGGGGTGCTTGGTGAACACGAGAGCTCCTTGGGTGTTGATCAATGAGGTGAGCGAGCAGGACTGACGGGCCGTTCCCGGAGGAGGCGGTCGACCTGGCGTGCCGTCAGGCCTGCCTTCGGGTGCCGGAGTAGAGCAGGGCGGGGGCTATCGCGAGGGCGGACAGGGCCAGCACCCACCGGAAGGTGTCGCCGAAGGCCGCCGCCGGGTGGCCCGGGTGGCCCGTCCGGGCCTGCTGGAGGACCAGCGTCAGGACCGCGGTGCCGAGGGCGCCGCCGAGCCGGTTGAGCACGTTGACCGCGCTCGCGGCGGCCGGCACCTGGGCCCTCTCCACACTGGAGTAGACCGCCGCCATCCCCGGTATGAGGATGATCCCCATGCCCACGCCCCGCAGTGCCAGGGAGCCGACCAGCAGCCAGTCCGCCGGTCCGCCGCCCGCGCCGATCCGGGTGAAGGCGAGCGTGCCGAGGAGCGAGCAGACGATGCTGAGCAGGATCAGCGGGCGCGGCGCGAACCGGTCCGCGATCCGCCCCGCCAGCAGCGAGGTGACCGCCGTGCCGAGGGCCTGCGGCGCCAGGAGCAGCCCGGCCTCCACCGCGCCGACGTGCTCCACCTGCTGGTAGTAGAGCGGCACCAGGAACATCGAGCTGTACAGCGCCGCGCCCTGGAGGAAGGAGTTCGCCGTCGCGACCGCGAAGCCGCGCCGCGCGAAGAGGCGGAGGTCGATCAGTGGCACCCAGCCCCCGCCGGCGGCCGGGCGCAGTACGTGCCACCCGTACGCGAGGAGGAGCAGGGCCCCGGCCCCGGCCGCCAACGGCCCGGCCCAGCCGCCGCCACCGATCTCCGAGAGCCCGTAGACCAGGCCCGTCAGGCCCGGAGAGAGCAGCGCCAGGCCGACGCCGTCCAGCCGCGGACGGGACTGCGCCGGAGCACCCTCCGACGCGAGCCAACGGAGCGCCAGCAGTACGGTGAGCAGCCCGACCGGGACGTTCAGCAGGAACATCCAGCGCCAGCTCAGGTGGTCCAGCAGCACCCCGCCGAGGATCGGGCCGAGGACGGGCGCGAGGCTGATCGGGAGCAGCAGCGTGCCCATCACCCGCCCGATCCTGGACGGCCCGGCCGCCTGCACCATGAGCGTCTGCCCGAGGGGCTGGATCATCCCGCCGCCGATCCCCTGGAGGATCCGGAAGGCGATCAGACTGCCCGTCGACCACGACAGCCCGCACAGGGCGGAGCCGAGGACGAACAGCACCACCGACGCGAGCCAGGCGCGCCGGGTGCCGAACCGCCCGGCGGCCCAGCCGGACAGCGGCATGACCAGGGCCATCGCCAGCAGGTACCCGGTGGACACCCACTGGACCGCCGCCAAGGGGCCGTGCAGGTTGCGGGCGACTGAGTCGATGCCGACGGTGACGATCGTGGTGTCCAGCAGCGCGAGCACCGGACCGAGCGCGAGCACGGCGCCCGTCTTCATCAGGCCGGGCGGCAGCGGCTCCCGCCCGACGGCAATCGCCCTCCCCGTCGCCGGTTCCGTCCTCACCACGGTGACCTTCGCGGTCATGGCCCCTCCCCTGAGTCCGAGTTCGCGCCCTCGGCGATACGGCCGAGGACCCCTCCGACGGCCCTTCCGACCGCCGAGACAGAACTTAGGTCGAACCCATCGATTAGGTCAAGCCTAATTTCTGTGCTCGACCCAGCGAACTGCGCTAGGCTCCCTCCATGACCGACAGCACCCCGAACCTGCGCGAGCTCAACAAGCGCCGCACCCGCGAGGCGATCTCGCACGCCGCGACCAGGCTCTTCATCGACCGGGGCTTCGAGCGCACCACCATCGCCGAGGTCGCGGCGGCCGCCGGCGTCGCCAAGATGACCGTCACCAACCACTTCCCGCGCAAGGAGGACCTCCTCCTCGACCTGCACGAGCAGATCGTCGCCAGGCACGCCCGCGCGGTCGCCGACCGCGCCCCCGGCGAGTCCGCCCTCGCCGCGCTGCGCCGCGCCTGCCTGGCCGAGATCGACCGGCACGACGCCGCGATCGGCTTCTCCGGCGAGGCGTTCGCCCGCACCATCGCCGAGAGCCCCGCGCTGACCGCCCGGCTGCGCGAGCTGCACGAGCAGAGCGAGACGGCGCTCGCCATCGCCCTGACCGAGGCCGCCCACGTGCCGCCGGGCGACTTCGAGTGCCGGGTCGCCGCCGGCCTGCTGGCGGCCGTCCCCCGGGCCGTCTCCACCGAGGTCTTCCGCCGCACCCTGGCCGGGGAGGACCACGGGGCCATCGCGGCGGCCGTCCGCCCGTCCGCCGCCCGCGCCTTCGACCGCCTGGAGGGCGCCCTCGGCGACTTCGCCATCCGAGCCGACGGGGCCGACGGGGCCGACGGGGCCGAGTCCAGCACGGCCACCGAGGAGGCCAGGGAAGTCATGGAATGACCACGAACCGGCGCGCACGCCGGCCCGTGCCGAACGCCCGCACCCCGATCGCCACTTGACGAAAGGTTGACCTGTTCACGGCAGATAGTTGACGCCCGCCGCCCCTATCGTCGGCCCATGCCCATGCCCCCACAGCCCATCAGGCCGACGGCCCTGCCGGTCCTCCCCTACCGCAAGCCCACCCGCGGCCGGGACTACTGGGTCCTGGACGACGTCCTGCCCGATCCGGACGCCGTCCGCGAGCGCGTCCTCGCCCGCGGCGACTGGACCGAGGGCTACCCGCACCGCCCGGAGACCTGGCCCGGCCTGCGCACCATGCCCGGCCTGGAGCCCGGCGAGCTGGCCCGCGTCGAGGCGCAGGTCCGCAAGGCCACCGGTGCCTCCCGACTCTGGGTCCAGAGCACCCCGGGCGGCGGCACGCTCAACCACAACTGCGTCCAGGTCGTCGGCGCCGGCGAGTCGGAGTCCCGTCCGCACACCGACTCCCGCGCGCTCTGCCGCTACGCCGCCGTGCTGTACCTGAGCCCCGGCGCCCCCAAGGACGCCGGCACCAGCTTCTACCGCCAGCAGTTCCCCGGCGGCCGGCTCGGCGGAAACCTCGTCAACGCGCCGCACAACAACCTGGTGGAAGCGCTCGGCACCCGCCACGTGCCCGCCGACCACTTCACCGAGGACGTCCGAGTCCCGAACCGCTACAACCAGCTGCTCCTCTACCACGCCAACCTCATCCACAGCGCGACCACCTATTACGGCACCGAACTGGCGGACCGCCGGATGACGGCCGTCTTCTTCTGGATGGCCTGACCAAGGCGCGACGGACGACCCGACCGAACGGCACGCACCCGCACCATGGACCACCCGCGCATCCTCCTGCTCGACGCCGCCCCCGGCCCGCTCCTCGACCTCGAGCTGGAGCGCCTGACCGGCCACCGCCTGGCCGTCACGCTCAACCTCCGACGCGTCGAGGACCGGGACGGCGCCCGGTCCGCCTGGTCGGAGCGGATCGAGTTCACCGACCTCGATCCGTTCGACGAGGCGGCCCTGATCGCCGAGTTCCGCAGCGGCCCGGGCTACGACGCGCTGAAGTCCCGAGCGGGGGTCCCCCTGCGCGCCGCCTTCCTCGCCGAGGCCACAGCCCCGACGACACCCAAGACCAAGACCACGGCCACGCCCCCCGAGTGCCCCCGCCCGCTGCGGGTGATCGGCCGCGCCGGAGCCGGCACCGACCACGTGGACCTGGCGGCCGCGGCCAGGCACGGCGTCACCGTCACCCACACCCCGGGCTCCAACGCGAACGCCGTCGCCGAGTTCGCCCTGGCCCAACTGCTCGCCCTCACCAGGGATCTGGCCGCCCACAGCGAGAGGTCCCACCGCGGCGCCTGGGGCGCACCCGCGACCCCGCCGCGCGAGCTCTCCGAGCTCACCCTCGGCATCGTGGGACCGGGCCTGATCGGCACGGCCCTCGCGACCCGGGCCTCCGCCCTCGGCATGACCGTCCAGGCGCACTCCCGCCGGCCCACCGCACCACCGCTACGGCACGTCCCGTCCCTCGACGCCCTCCTCGCCACCAGCGACGTCGTGTCCCTGCACCTCCCGCTCACCCCGCAGACCCGCGGACTGATCGGCCGGCGCGAACTCGCCGTGCTCCGACCGGGATCGATCCTCCTCAACACCGCCCGCGGCGGCATCGTCGACGAGGAGGCCCTCGCCGACGCCCTGCGCGACCCCACCCACCCCCTCGCGGCCGCCGCCGTCGACACCTTCGCCCACGAGCACACCACCTTCGCCTCACCCCTGTTCGGCCTGCCCAACGCCCTGCTCACCCCGCACATCGCCGGCATGACCCGAACGGCCATGGCCGAGGCCGCCGTTCGCTGCGCCGACCACATCGCCGCGCTGCTCTCCGGTCGCCCCGAGGGCATCCCCGTCGTCACCTCCGCCCTGGGCGCGACGCCGCCCAGGCGCTAGCACACCGCCCCCTGTCCTCCAGACGCTGGTCCACGGTGCCGGGCGGAACGAGTTCCGGTTCTCCACCTGGCTCCAGGGCGAACGGGGCGGACCGACTTCGTCGCAGCGGGCGACCGGCTCACGTACAAGGAAAGCCCACTGGTCGTCACCCGCTTCGGTCTCGGTCGACAAGGAGCGCAGCGCGGCGGTCCAGGTTCTGTCCGGCGGATCATGCTGCGTAGGCTGTCGGCCATGCACAGCACGCTGACGGAGCAGGCCCGGTGTCTTTACGGAGACGAGTACCGACCCACGCCGGAGTGCACGAAGGAGCACGCGGAGTTCTCCTTCGTCGAGCAGCTGACCTTCGCCGACGCGGATGCGATCCTGGCCATGCTGCGGGAGCTGTGCCCGCACCTGGTCGACGGTTACCTGCCGGTGTGGGTTCGGAACCTGGCGTATCGGCTCGTGCTCCTGCAGCGGCCGGATGAGCCGGCGTTGTTGCGGGAGGCGGCGCGGAGCCTGTGGTCGCACGGCCCGGACTGGGACGACATCGCGGCGGACCTGGAGAGGCGGGCCGAGTCCCTGGAATCGGCGTGACGTACGGTCTGAGCCCCAGGCGGATCGAGGCTGCGGTAACGGTGCCGGTGAAGACGTAAGCGCGCTTGTCGTAGCGTGTCGCCACAGCTCGGGAGTGCTTGAGCTGGTTGATCGTGCGCTCGACCTCGTTGCGGCGCTTGTCCCCGGGACCCCGCGCGCACAAGGAGCCGCTGGAGGCCGTGGAGTCCGGCCCCGGAGGAGAGGAGAAGGTGGTGGTGTCCCGTCATGTCGTACGTCACGCGGTCTGGTGGAGGTTCCAGCCGCTGTCCGGGCCCCACGAGGAGTCGGCGGTGCTCCACGTCGAGTCCGGCGCGTGGACACCACAGACCGAGTCCTTGCGCACACGAGCGTTCATGCTGTCCTCCCCGTTCCGTGACCAGGGGCCCGCAATAGGCGTCCTGACCAGGCCTGTCACCACGTTTGGCGTCCTGGCCGGACGGTCAGCGGCCAGCTGGTCGTCGGCCGAAGGGCGGGGCTATGTGTCGGCGGGGCCGTAGACGGTGTGCAGCACACCGGTGGTGAAGGCGGTGTTGCTCAGGAGCTTCAGGCGGATCGGGGCGGCGGTCTCGTCGAACAGGCGCAGGCCTTTGCCGATCGCGATCGGGTGGACGAACAGGTGCAGTTCGTCGATCAGTCGGGCGGCCAGCAGCGCACGCACGACCGAGATCGAGCCGGAGATGCCGATCGGGCCGCCGCCGTCCTGCTTCAGCGCGGTGACGGCCTCGACCAGGTCGCCCTTGAGCTGCTCGGAGTGGCGCCAGGTGAACTCCAGCTCCGAGTTGGAGACGACGATCTTGCGGGCGTCGCCGAGGGCCTTGGCCATCTCGGCGTCCTCTCCGCCGGCGGCCTCCCGCTCCGGCCAGGCGCCGGCGAAGGTGTCGTAGGTGACGCGGCCGAACAGCACGGTGTCGGCCGAACCGAGCTGCGCGCTCACGGCCGCGCCCATCTCGTCGTTGAAGTAGGGGAAGTGCCACTCGTGCGGGCTCTCCACGACGCCGTCGGCGGCGATGAACAATCCGGCGGTGATCTTCCTCATGAGGTACTCCCTGTGCTTGTCTCGGGTATCGGTTGCTCCCACCGGGTAAGACGGGACATCGCCCCCGGACTCATCGGTCCCCGGCGAAAAATCTTTCAAGATATTTTTCGGCGGCCATGCCCGCCGATGACTCGAGCGCCGTCGGGCAGTATCAGTAAACGCGTCCATGTCACCGCACACGGCCACCTCGCCGCACCCGGAACCACCATGCACCACGGATGCCCAGTGGGCCGCCGGCTGGCACGCAAAGGTCACCCATCGTGACCATTGCGGGGCGGGTGCACCTGCTCGACGTCGGCCGGATCCGCGCCTCCTTCCGAGCCCCGCGCCCGCGCCCGCAGCGAGGCCTCCGGCCCGCTCGACCTCCTCCCCCGCCCGGAGCTGCCCGCCGGCGCCGAGACCACGCTCGGTCCCTCGGAGAGCGCAGCCACAACGCCTGTCTGCGAGTCCTCGAAGGCCAGGCGCTCGGCCGTCCTCCCTGGATGCGCCCCGCTGCGCGAAGTGGTCGACTCGAAACGACGGGAAGTCTCGTAGTCATCACGGAGAGGAGCCACAGCGATGCCCAAGGTATCCAAACTGTCCGCGACGAAGGTCCAGGAATTCGGGCCGGTGACCGACCGCCGCGAGGAGATGGACGGGTACACCGTCGAATTCGTGTCCTTCGCAGCCGACGCCGACCTTGACGGGCCGCTGCAGGCGCTGCCCGGCGGGGCCTGCCAGTGTCCGCACTGGGGCTACGTCATCGCCGGACGTGTGCGCTTCACCTCCGGGGACCAGGACGAGGTGTACGAGGCCGGTGACGCGTTCTACCAGCCGCCGGGACACCGGCCGTACGTGGACGCCGGCACCGAGCTGCTGCAGTTCAGCCCGACCGAGGAACTCGCCAGGACCGAGCGGGCGATCGAGGAGTGGATGAGCCGTCAGCAGGGCGGTACGCCGTAGGTCCGGCCGTCCGTCGGAGGCGTGCGTCAGTGCGCCGACCCATAGAACCGTCACCCCGGCATCGGCCTGGGCTCCGGCTCGGGACGTTCACCGGCCCCGCCCTGCCCACGACGCCGGACCGACCCAAGCCGCCCGGACACGCGACCGTGCCGCGGCGAGCGACGCTCAGGTCGTGTCGCGCTTCGCGGGCGACGGCGTGGATGGTTGCTCGTCGCGGCTCTCCGGGGTGAAGGCGTCGCGGCGGGCGAGGGTCACCGACAGAGGCAGGCCCAACCGCTCGGCCGCGCGTCGCCGGACACGCACCTGCGCCCGGGTACGGGGCCGGAACGAGGGGAGCCGCGAGCAGCCGCAGCCCGGGCGGTGATCGTAGGTCAGCCCCTCCGCGAGCACGGTCGCGACGACGGCCCAGGCCTTCGTGTCGCGTCGCCGGGGCGCGGCGAAGTCGTAGCCGGCGAAGACGAGCTGCTCACGACAGCCGGGACAGATCCGCTTCCGGATCGGCCACGTACTGCCTTTGAAGGCGAGCCGGCACGCCACGCACACGTAGTGCCGGAAGGCGCCGTTGAACGCGTGGTAGCACATGTCCGACAGGGTACGCGTCGGCTGCGGACCTGCGGTGGCCCGCCCCGGTGACGGCGGCATCGGCAGCAAGCGGCCATCCCTACAAGCTCGTGTCGCCCCACCAACCAAGCGGGGCGAGCTGGCCAGTTCCATTCCAGCGGGTGAGGTGCTCCCCGAGCGCGCGGCGCAGCAGGGCGAGGGCCGCGTCGGCGTCCGGGCGGCGCAGGGCTCGTGGCTCAGCACGAGTAGATCGTCCGGATCCGGGCTGATCCCTGCCCGGAAAAGGACCTTGAACAGGAACCGCACCGGGGAGCCCGGGTGGTCACGCGTAAGTGGTCAGATGGAGGCAATCCGCGATGATCCGCCTCGTGTCGCGGAGGCACCCAGGCCTGTCTGCCTCTCCAAGCCCTGCCGGAAGTCAAGAGGCCCGAACCCGGGCACCCCCCTGCCCAGCCGGAGATCACCAAGATCGCCGACAGACTCAAGCTCAGGTCGGGCAAAAAGGCTTCGCGCTGCTGCGGAACAGGAGAAATGGGAAAGAAGGAAGTCAAAGGGAGTCACACGGTCATCAGGGGCCGCGCTCGCCGGCAGGCCGGTCGTGGGGCACAGTGCGCTAACGTAATGTAGCCGCGACGTGGCACACCGTATCCGACTTCGCCCTTTCCGAGCGTGTCAGTGGCCGGGCCGGCGGCACCACCACGCTCGGAAACACGCTTGAGGAGATCACCGTGGAACCCCTGCTTCGCCGCGGTCCGGCCGAGGTCCACATCCAGAGCCGGGAGTGCGATCGGCAGATCCTGGGGCGCTTCACCGGCGCCTCCTTCTTCCCGGAACGGCTGCTCGGCTGGGCGGTCATCAGCGCGGTGGGCCGGGGCGGCGGCGCCCTCCTGTACGTCACCGCGCCACCGGTGCTGGACCCCGACGAGCAGATCGACTACTACCTCGGGCTCCTGGGCCCCGGCCACGGCGGCGCCCGCAGCCGGGTGCGTCTGGTGGGCGTGGACGACCTCGGTCCCCGCTGGCTGAGTGAGAAGGTCCTCGATCCGGACAATCCGCAGGCCGCCGAGGTCCGCGAGGCCATCAGGGAGTTCCTGGAAGGCCACCGGCGTGGCGGCGACGACGTCCGGCTCGACTACTTCGAACCGTCCGCGCCACTGGAGCGCTTCGCCCGGGAGCTGGGCGTGCCGGGCAACCAGCCAGACTCGTCCTGCATCCCGCTGGGCACCAAGCACTCCGGCCGCCGGCTGTTCGCCGAGGCGGGCATCCCGGTTCCCGCAGGCTCGGACGAACTGTGCCGCAGCATCGCCGACATCGCGGTGGAGGTGGCACGCTTGGCGCGGTCGGGGCACCGCACAGTGATGATCAAGCTGGACGACGCCGCCAGCGGAGCCGGTCTGGGCAACGCGCTACTGGACCTCGACGACCTGGGCCTGTCGGCAGGGAAGAACGGGGCCGACGGGACGAGCGACGACGAGTCGCCGGCCGAACGCGTTCTCGCCGCCCTGCCCCGGGCCACCCTCGTGGACCCCACGACCACCTGGGACGACTACGTCCGGACGGTCGAGAAGACCGGTGCCGTGGTGGAGGAGTGGATCAGGGACGACACCCTGTGCAGCCCCAGCTTCCAGGGCAGGATCACCGATGCCGGCGCGGTGGAGGCGGTCTCCACCCACGACCAGGTGCTCGGCGGACACGGCCAGAGCTACACGGGCTGCCGGTTCCCGGCGAGCGCCGAGTACCGGCACACGCTCCTCGACTACGGGCTGCGCATCGGCCGGGCGCTGCGGGAGCAAGGGGTGGGCCAGGGCGACTACGGGGTGGACTTCCTCGCCAGGCGCACCGGCGGCAACTGGCAGCTCCTGGGCTGCGAGATCAATCTGCGGGGCACCGGCACCAGGCACGCCTTCGGCATCGCCGCCGCGGTGCTGGGTACGCGCGCCACGCCCGACGGACGGCTGCTCGTCGCCGGGCCCGGCAGCGCCGAGCGCGTCTACGAGTGCTCCGACTCCCTCATCGACCCGCGCTACGCGGGCCTGCGGCCGGCTCGCCTGATCCGCGCGGTCACCGGGTCCCCCCTCGGATACGATCCCAAGCGCGCGACGGGCGTGGTGCTGCACATGCTGAGTGCCGTCACGTACCACGGGAAGTTCGGCGCCGTGTGCATCGGCGCGGACCGGGCCGAGACCGCGGCGCTGATGCGAGGGCTGCGGGAGCTGGTGGACGATCTCGTGGATCCGGCGCACTGCGTCGCTGCCCCGGATCGCTGGGACGGGACGCCGTTGCCGGGGGAAGCGGCTCGGTCCGTCCCGGCGAAACGGACGTGACGGGCGGCTGGGGCGGTGCCGGGACGGCGGCCGGAGACGGGTGTTCCAGCACCGTCCCGGCCCGTGTCAGTCCGCGTCGGTGAAGTACAGGCGTCGGCGGGCGGCACCTGAGCGTCGTCGTGGAGGCCGCCCACGCCTTCCCCTCCGAACCGGCGGTGTGGTGAGCCTCGTCGATGACCACCAGATCCCACGCGGGCAGACCGCACAGCCGGTGGGCCTGAACGATCCGCTCCAGACTCGCGTAGGTGGGGTGGTGTCGGGGGTCATCGGGCGGGTTCGCCTCCTCCGGCATCGGCGACGAGCGGCGGGGCGACGGCGCAGCCGACGGCACGCGCAGCTGGAAGCCCCCGGGGTGGCCTGGTAGGCGTTTCAGGCCCCCGGATGCGCCGCTCGATGATCTCCGCGACCCAGTGCTGGGTCCGGCCCACGTGCTCGACCAGGTCGGTGACGGTCCACCCCGGAGCTGTCGGCACCGCGGCGTCAGGTCCGGCCAGGACGGCTGATCCCGCCAGACGTTCCGTGTGCTCGACGATCGTCCGGCGGGCGCGTTCCGCGTTCAGCTCGATCATTGTCTTCGTCCCTTCGGAAGGTGCCACTCCCGCGATCACAGGCAAGCCCGTTGTCGCCTTTCACAGGAGAAGACCACGCCCGCGCGCGAAACTCATCGCTCACCATCCGAAGACTTTTTCCGGCCATCACGGCCAGCGCCCGCCGGTGATGGCCCGGAGTGTGCGCGTCGCGGGATCCGGCGGGCGCCGATGCGCAGCGTAGCGGGCGTGGACAGGCCAACGCGGGCTCTACGGCACCGGGTGAGCCGGGTCTTCGCGGACGACGACGGCGATGCGCACGGTCGGCGGCCAGGGCGGCGCGGGGGCGTAGGCGAAGATGGCGCGTCGGGCGGCCTGGCGGTCAGCGGAGAACACGTGACCCATGCCGCAGCAACTCGGAGGACGTCTCGGTCGGGCCCAGCTTGGGAATAGCCTTGAGCCTCCAGTGACTGGAGACAGCAGAGTGGGGACATGGACGTTACGACCCTCTACTCGATCGGGGAGCTTTCCCGGCGGACCGGCTTGTCCGTGAGGACCATCCGGTTCTACTCCGATTCGGGGGTGGTAGCGCCGACCACCCGAAGTCCCGCCGGTTATCGGCTCTACGACCTCGACGCACTGCTCCGTTTGGAACTCCTCCGCACACTGCGCGAGCTGGGCGTGGACCTGGCCACGATTCAACGGGTGCTGGACCGCGAGCTCTCGGTGGCGGAAGTCGCCGCGGCGCAGGCCGACGCCCTGGACGTCCAGATCCGGATGCTGCAACTGCGCCGGAGCGTTCTGCGAGTCGTGGCCAGCCGCGGGTCCAGCCCTGAGGAGACCAAGCTCATGCACAGGCTCACGCAGTTGACTGGCGAGGAACGCCGACGTCTGATCGACGATTTCTTGGAGGGCACCTTCGGCACAGTGGATGCCGCCCCGGCCGCGGTGGCCATGGTTCGCGTTGCCGCTCCCGACCTCCCCGATGATCCGTCCAGCGCGCAGGTCGCCGCGTGGGTGGAACTCGCCGAGCTGGTCGGCGACGAGGACTTCCGGGCCCGGATGCGCCGAACAGCCATGTGCCAGGCCGCCGGGCGCACGCTCGACATCGAGAGCGAGGCCGGGGAGGAACTGATGGAGTTCACCCGTCAGAAGGTGGCCGAGGCCAGGGAGTCGGGCCTCGACCCGCTCGACGACAGGGTCGCACCCGTCATCGACGACCTCGTGCACCGCTTCGCCGAGGTGTTCGCGCGCACCCCTGACGCGGAATTCCGGGCCTGGATCGCCCAACAGTTCGAAGAGGCGCACGACCCCCGGGTGGACCGGTACTGGCGGCTCGTGTGGATCATCAACGGCTGGCAGGTCGTACCGAACCTGATCCCGGTGTACCCCTGGCTTATCCAGGCCCTGCGAAATGACCGCGACGCATAAGTTACTGCAATAGAGAGCACCCGGAGCCCTGAGTGAGTCAAGGGGGGGTGGCCTGCGGACATGGCGCGAGGGTGTCCAATATCGGTGTGTGATGACAGACTTGGACACCCTCGCTACGGCTCTGTGCGTCAGGATCGACGACGCGTTGAAAGCTTCGCCACATCCGGCTCCGTGGCGTCCGGCCGTTGGGATCGCGCCCACGCTCGGTGACGCCGACGACCGCTTCCGCGCCGACGGCCGTGCGCTGCTCGCGGAGCGGCCGGCCTGACATGCCCGCGGGCGGCGGTCAGCGCTGGTTGAGCCAGCCGCAGACGAAGTAGTTCTGGTCCGCGTCCCGCTCGACGATCCACTGGTAGTTGACGTCGCCCGCCAGGCGCCCGGTGTCCGGGTCCTGTTGGGTGACCTTCGCCTCGAC
This sequence comes from Streptomyces sp. SP17BM10, assembly GCF_036322405.1. NCBI lineage: Bacteria > Bacillati > Actinomycetota > Actinomycetes > Kitasatosporales > Streptomycetaceae > Streptomyces > Streptomyces sp. SP17BM10. The sequence continues at coordinate 166,883 of NZ_JAQYXB010000539.1, forward strand.
GCTGAGCTGGTCCGTCCCGGCGGGTATGTCGTACGGCTGGAGCTGCCAGCGCGCGACGTAGTAGCCGTTGAGCGCGAACCCGAGCAGCGTCGAGCGCAGCCGGGGGCAGGTCCCGCTGCGCAGGGCCGTCATGTCGTGGTTGGCCAGGCCGTTCATGTACACCTGGAAGACCCGGTCGACGGCCGCACGGTCGAGCGTCGGGACGGCGGGCTTCGGCGTGTAGGTCGGCGTGCGCACCGGGGTCGGGGTCGGCGTCCGAGTCGGCGCGGGCGCGGGCGCGGTGCTGGAGCTGGTGCTGGCACTGGTGGCGGTCGTCGTGGGCGCACTGGTGGCCGCAGTGCTCCCTGCGTCGGAGGCCGCTTCCGGCCACAGCTGCCACGTCGCAACGGCGACGGCGGCCGCCAGGACAACTGCCAGGAGCGCACGGCGGGTTCGCGCGTGCCGTTCCACCGGCGGCGCCAGGCGCATGGTGCCCGGCGTCGGGTGCGAGGCGGCGGGCGGCGCCCAGTCCCGTGGGAGGCGCTTGGTGTCGGGGGCGCGTCCGGAGAGCAGCTCGTGGGCGGCCTCGGCCGTCAGGCGGTCCGCGGGCGCCTTGCGGAGCAGGCCCGTCAGGAGCGGTGCGAGCGCCCCGGCGTGGGCGGCCGGTGTCGGCTCCTCCGTGACGATGGCCAGGAACAGGGCCCCGGCGCCCGCACCGGCGAACGGCGGACGGCCCTCCAGGGCGGTGTAGAGCGTCGCGCCCAGGGCCCACAGGTCGGACTCGGCCGTCGCCGGGAGCCCACGGACCTGCTCGGGGGCCATGTAGGCCGGCGTGCCGAGGAGCGCGCCCGAGCGGGTCAGCGTCAGGTCGCCCTCGACGGCGGCGATCCCGAAGTCGGTCAGGACGACGCGCTCGCCCTCCAGCAGCACGTTGGAGGGCTTGATGTCCCGGTGGGTGATGCCCGCCGCATGGGCGGCCCGCAGTGCCTCAAGGACCTGCAGACCGATGCGCGCGACCCGCTCGGGCGGCAGCGGGCCCTCCTCCTGGAGGAGGTCGTCCAGCGAGCGCCCGCGGACCAGTTCCATGACGATCCACGGCAGCCCGTCCTCCCCCGCCACCCGGTCGTGGACGGTGATGACCCCGGGGTGCTTGAGCCTCGCGGCGGCACGGGCCTCGCGGTCCAGCCGCCCGATCCACGACTCCCGCTCGGCGGGCTCCATGCCCTCGGGCAGCCGCAGTTCCTTGACGGCCACCTCCCGGTCCAGTTGCTCGTCGTGGGCCCGCCAGACCGTCCCCATGCCGCCCCGGCCGAGCACGTCGCGCAGCCGGTACCGCCCGGCCAGCAGGCGCCCGAAGTCGTCAGTCACGACACGGAACCTAACGCATCACCGGCTGCCGTCGGACGGAAACGAACGATCAGGGGCCGGAGTCGGTCAGCAGGGGGTGAGGAGGCAGAAGTCGTGCCCCTGCGGGTCGGCGAGCACGGTCCAGGAGATCGCGGACTGGCCGACACCGGGGTCGGTGGCGCCAAGGGCGCGCAGTCGGGCCTCCTCCGCCGCCATGTCGTCACCGGGGCACGGGCGGACGTCGAGGTGGACGCGGCTCCACACGCTCTTGGTGTCCGGCGTGCGGACGAACTCCAGGTAGGGGCCGACACCTTGGGCGGCCTGGCGAACGTCCGCCAGGCCGCCAGGCCGGTCAGGAGATGACGGGGCTGCGGCGCTCTACCAACACGACGTCGCGCCAGCGGCCGTTGTGGCGGCCGAGGCGTTCGCGGGTGCCGACCACACGGAAGCCCGCCTTGGCGTGGAGGGCGAGGCTGGCGGTGTTCTCCGGGAAGATGCCGGACTGCACGGTCCAGATCCCGGCGGCGTCGGTGGAGGCCAGCAAGGCCTGGAGCAGGGCCACCCCGACGCCCCGGCCTTGGGCGTCGGGGTGGACGTAGACGGAGTGCTCGAGCACCCCGGCATACGCGCACCGGTCGGAGACCGGCACGACGGCGGCCCAACCCAGCACCCGCCCCTCCTGGTCCACCGCGACGAGCCGGTGGCCGGGGAGCCGGCCGGCATCGAACGCCTCCCAGGTCGGGGCGGTGGTCTCGAAGGTGGCGTCGCCGCCGTCGATCCCGGCCTGGTAGATGGCCAGCACCTGCTCGGCGTGCTCGGGGAGCATCCCGGTGACGGTCACCGCGGTGGTGGTCACGCGGCGGCCTCGATGCCGAGCTCGGCGAGCAGACCGCGGATGCGCTGCTCGATCTGATCGCGGATCGGGCGCACGGCCTCCACGCCCTGACCGGCCGGGTCCTCCAGCTTCCAGTCCAGGTACCGCTTGCCGGGGAAGTACGGGCAGGCGTCGCCGCAGCCCATGGTGATCACGACATCGGATGCCTGGACCGCCTCGACGGTCAGGACCTTGGGCGCCTCGGCGGAGATGTCGATGCCGACCTCGTTCAGAGCCTCGACCACAGCCGGGTTCACCGTGTCGGCCGGGGCGGAGCCGGCGGAGCGGACCTCGACCCGGTCGCCGCCCAGGCGGGTGAGGAAGGCGGCGGCCATCTGGGAGCGGCCCGCGTTGTGGACGCAGACGAACAGGACGGAGGGGACGGCGGGAGAGCTCACGGGGGTTCTTCCTTCGGGCAGGAACGGGGCGGGGTTCAGCGGCCGGAGACTGCGGTGGGGTGGTGCTCGCCGTGCGGGACCACGACGTCCTCGGCCGTGGCGGGCGCGGGGCGGCCGAACAGCACGGCGACCAGGGCGACGCCGACGACCAGGCCGACGAGCTGGGCGGCGACGAACGGCAGCACTGAGGCCGGGGCGATCCCGGCGAAGGTGTCCGTGAACGCCCGGCCGATCGTCACGGCCGGGTTGGCGAACGAGGTGCTGGAGGTGAACCAGTACGCGGCGCCGATGTAGGAGGCGACCGCGACCGGCGCGAAGTGGGCCCGGCCGGCGCGGGCCAGACCGAAGATCAGCAGGACTAGCCCGGCGGTCGCCACGACCTCGCCCAGCCACAGATGCGGAGCCCACCGCGCGTGGGTGGACCAGCGCACCAGCGGCTCGGCGAACATCGCGTCCGCCAGCACCGCCCCGCCGATCGCCCCGAGGATCTGCGCGGGCAGGTAGGCGGCGACCTCTCGCACCGTCGGGCCTTCGCCGTCGCGGTGCCCGCCCCACCACGCGGCCAGCGTGACCACGGGGTTGAAGTGCGCGCCGGAGATGGGGCCGAGCAGGACGATCAGCACGCCGAGGCCGAACACGGTGGCCAGGGAGTTGGCGAGCAGCTGCACGCCGACGTCCTGGGACAGCTTGGTGGCCTGGATGCCGGAGCCGACCACGACGGCGACCAGCGCGCCGGTCCCGACGAACTCGACCGCCGACCGGCGCCCCAGCGGTGCCGTCTCGGTCATCTCGCACCCCCCGCCGACGCGGTGGCGGTGCCGGCCGGGGCCTGGAGCAGGGAGGACAGCTTGGCCAGCGCGCCGGGCAGCACCCAGTAGTAGACCCAGGTCCCGCGCCGCTCCGAGCCGACCAGGCCGGCCTCCCGCAGCACCTTGAGATGGTGGGAGATGGTCGGCTGGGAGACGTCGAACGGGCCGGTGAGGTCGCAGACGCACGCCTCGCCGCCCTCGTGCGAGGCGATCAGCGACAGCAGCCGCAGCCGCACCGGATCCGACAGGGCCTTGAACATCTTCGCCAGGTCGGCGGCGGCCGCTTCACCCAGGGGCTCGCGGACCATCGGCGAGCAGCACGCGACCGCCGCCTCGTCCTGGCCGAGCACCGGCAATTCTAGGTTCGACATACGTCTATGTTGACAGCCATCTAATCGGAGAGGCAAGCTCGCTGTATCGACAGATATCGAAACAAGACCTCGGATCAGGGAGACCGCCATGTCCCGTGTTCAGCTCGCCCTGCGCGTCGCCGACCTCGAAGGCTCCATCGCCTTCTACGCCAAACTCTTCGGCACCGAGCCGGCCAAGCGCCGCCCCGGGTACGCGAACTTCGCCATCGCCGAGCCCCCGCTCAAGCTCGTCCTCATCGAGGGCGACGCCGACGAGGACACCCGCCTGGATCACCTCGGCGTCGAAGTCGAGTCCACCGAGCAGGTCACCGCTGCCACCACCCGGCTCAGCGAGGCCGGCCTGGCGACCTTCGAGGAGAACGACACCTCCTGCTGCTACGCGCTCCAGGACAAGGTCTGGGTCCACGGCCCCGGCAAGGAGCCCTGGGAGATCTACGTCGTGAAGGCCGACGCCGACACCCTCAGCAAGGCCGACAGCGCACCGGACGCCTGCTGCGGCACCACCGCCTGCCGCACCACCGACGAGCAGGCCCTGGACCCCGCGAGCAGTCCAGCCGAGGCCAAGGCAGCCGTCGGCTGCGCGTGCGGCAGCTGACGCCACCGGGGGCCCCAGCACCGCAACGGGCAGCCGGCCGGGAAGCAACTCCTCATGCACGAGCGCATGACCGTGCGGCTGACTACCAGGGCGTCGAAGACGGCCCGGCCGGCAGCCAGCCAGCCAGCCGCCCGACCTATCTCATGCCGAGTCCTCAAAGAGACCGGAAGTCGGTGGGTCATGCCCGGCCGGGCCGAGTGTCCCCAGCACCGGCCCAGTCCGGGACCGGACACGCTTGGGGTCAGCCGAGCGCGCAGCCTGGACCGGCCGGCCTCGGGCGGGGCAGCCTGGCAGTCGGGACGGGATCGCGCGACTCCCTCACGGGCGGCGCGGGCCATGGCGGCCCGTATCTCCAGTTCGGAGCGGTAGCCGGCGATCGCCGGGTGGGGACGATGGCGGTAGCCCTTGCGCAGGACCAGGCCGCGCTCGACAAGGAGGGTTCGGTGGCCGGGCGGGCCTGGGGGTCGGTGGCCCGGCGGGCCCGGGCGCCGACCCGCAGCCATCCGCTACGCCGCGTCCGCTCCGTCCCGCAGTAGGAGGGAGCGGACGATGCGCATCAGCCGCTCGCCCGCGTGCCCGACGCTGCCGTTTTGGGCGCTCACCTGGGCTCCTTCGAGGAGGAAGGTGAGCTCCGCGGCCGCCCCCTCCGGGTCGGGCAGTCCGGCCCGGGCGCACAGGTCGGTAAGGCGGCGCAGCTGGCGGGCCTTGTGGGCCTCGATCAGCCGGCGCGCGGGGTGGGTGCGGTCGGGCAGTTCCGCAATGGAGTTGATGAACGGACAGCCCCGGTGGGAGATCCCGGGGAGCCCGTCGGCGATGAACCGGGCCATGCCCAGGATCTGCTCCCGAGGCTCGTCGGGGTGCTGCTGCGCCAGCCGGTCGAACACGGCGGTGTAATCCGCGGCGACGATCCGCAGCCACTCCTCGACCAGCGCGTCCTTGGTCGCGAAGTGCCGGTACAGCGCCATCTTGGTGGTCTCGGCCCGGTCGGCGATCGCCTGGACGCCGACGGCCCTGATCCCCTCGCGCGAGAAGAGTTCCTCCGCCGCGTCGAGGATCCGCTCCCGGGGCGGCAGTTTGGCCACCCGGCTCTGCCTGCTGACTCTGTCCACGGTGTCCACGGGGCAATGCTACGGTACCGACCAGTCCTGTGCGATACCGATCGGTATCATGAGGTACGGATCGGTATCGCGAATCGGATGTCGAGCCCCGAGCGGAACGGAACGGACAGAGATGAAGCTCTCCGAGTACGCGACCTACGACGGCGTCGGCCTGGCCGAGCTGGTGGCCCGCGGCGATATGACCGCCGCCGAACTCGCCGCGACCGCCCAGTTGGCGTGCGAGGCGGTGAATCCGCAGCTCAATGCCGTCGTCGAGACCTGGCCCGCACAGGACGCGCCGGCGCCGGGCAGCACGCCGCTGGCAGGGGTGCCCTTCCTGATCAAGGACCTCGCCGTCGCGATGGCCGGCAAGCGGGTGGAACTGGGCAGCCGCCTCGCCGCCGGGAACGTCGCCCGGGCCGACTCCTCGCTCATGGCCCGCTTCCGCCGCGCCGGGCTGGTGACGCTCGGGCGCACGGCGACCCCGGAGTTCGCCTACAGCACCACCACGGAAGGCGTCCTGTACGGCGCCACCCGCAACCCCTGGGACCCGGAGCGCAGCCCCGGCGGCTCCAGCGGCGGCTCGGCGGCCGCCGTCGCCGCGGGCATCGTCCCCCTCGCGCACGCCACGGACGCTGCGGGCTCCATCCGCGTCCCCGCCGCCGCCAACGGCCTGTTCGGGCTGAAGCCCACCCGCGGCCGGATCTCCATGGGCCCCGACGCGGACGAGGTCTTCAACGGGCTCGCCGTCCACGGCGCCCTCAGCCGCTCGGTGCGCGACAGCGCCGTCCTGCTCGACCTCGTCCACGGCCCCGAGGCCGGCGACCCCTACAGCGCCCCGCGCCCGGAACGGCCCTACGCACAGGAGGTCACCCGCTCCCCGGGGAGCCTGCGGATCGGCCTCCTCACGCAGCCGTGGGGCGGCCGGACGGTCGACGGCGTCGTCCTCGACGCCACCCTGCGCTCCGCCCGGCTCGCCGAGTCCCTGGGACACCGCGTGACCGAGGTCAGCGTCGAACTCGGCGTCGACTGGGAGGAGTTCGTCCTGGCCAACGCCCGCCTGTGGAGCACCAACCTGGCGACCTGGATCGACGGCCTCGCCGCGGCCTCCGGCCGGCCGGTCGACCCCGCCACCGTCGAACCCGAGATGCTCGCGAGCTACGCCTACGGACGGGAGGTCAGCGGCACCGAGTTCGTCCACGCGCTCGCGATGCGCAACACCGTCGCCCGCGCGATCGGCCGCTACTTCACCGAGTACGACCTGCTGCTCACCCCGACCCTGCCCGAACTGCCGGTCCCGCTGGGCACGTACGCCGCGGGGGCCGAGGGCGCAGACGGCCTCGGCTGGATCCGGCAGGTCCTCCACCGCTCGCCGTTCACCGCCGCGTTCAACGTCGCCGGCACCCCGGCGATGTCCGTCCCGCTGGAGAGCGACCCCGCGAGCGGACTCCCCATCGGCATCCAGTTCGCCGCGGGCCACGGGCGCGAGGACCTGCTCTTCCGGCTCGCCGCGCAGTTGGAGCAGGCCGCCCCCTGGGCGCTGCGGACCCCCGCTGTCTGGGCGGGCGCGCAGCAGACCACCTGAGCTCGCCCCGCCCCTACCCCGGGCGCGTCGCCGAGCAGGCGGCGCGCCCGACGGTGGCGGACTTGCAGTCGGCCGCCGGGGAGAACCCAGTCGTTGCCGAGATGCTCACCGCCGTCCCGGCCGGGGCCGCCCGGATCTCGAAGTCCATCGCACCCCTTGAACCGGGGTGTTGCAACGACTCCTCGAGCCTGGCGGCGGCGGAGGTCCCTCCGGCGTCCGCTCCGGCGGCGCGGCCGGCTCGCGCGGTGGCGAACGACCACGTCCCGCCCTGGTCGCCGGGTTCCGCAGTGGCATGCTGCCCCGCATGATCCCGTCCGCGCGAGGCTACGAGGACGGCCGTCAATGCTGGAAGGGGCTCGGTTCCCAGGCTTTCCCGCCGGTCGGGTAGCTGTACAGCGGCCGGCCCTTGACCGCGCTGGTGCGGAACGGCGCGCCGTCGCCGAGGCCGATGGGCAGGGTGCCCGTCCGGTTGCCGCTGGACCACTCCAGTTCCAGGTACCAGCTGACGTCGTGGGAGGTGGTCTCGGCGGTGACCTCGATGACCTCCGGGTCCCGCTCGCTCACCTTGACCGGCAGGCCGGTGCTGCCCTCGGTCACGACCGGGCGGGGGCGGGCCGCGTCCAGGTCGAGGTCGTAGGAGTGGACGTCGACTCCGCCGCCGCAGCCCTCGCCCATGGAGTAGGCGTTCCAGGCCGCCGGCGCCGCGGTCCGGGCGATGCGGACGTTGAGGGCGGTCAGCACCACGGTGTCGCTGCCGATGCCCTGCACGGTGAGCTCGATCGACTGGTAGTGGCCGGGGACCGCGCCGACCTCGGAGACCCAGGCGGGCACGTCCGCCACCGCGGGCGGCCGGGGGACTTGCGACGGCGGACGGTCGACGACGTACTGGTCGCACTCGGCCTCCCGGAGGGACGGGCGGACCGTGACGGTGATCGGGGCACTCGCGCCCTGGTCCGCGGTGCCGGTCGGCCCCGGCGGGGTCGCGCCGGCGGCCGGCCCGGCGTCCGCCCCCCGGGACGGAAGCGGACGACGGGCCACCGTTCCGGTGGGCTTGAGACCGGTGGCGACGGCCCCGACCGCGGCGAGCACCACGACGGCCGTCACGGCGGCGAGTACGCTTCGGCGCGCCCGTCGCCTCGCCGACGTTGCGGGGGTGTGCGCCGGGACGGCCGTCGTGTCCTCCGCGACTCCTCCTGCGGCCGGTCGCGGTTGGGGCGTCGCTTCCACTGTCAGTGCCGGTGGCGCGGGGGCCTGCGGGGGCGCGGGGGCGGGGGCGGACGTCTGCCGGTTGCCCCGTGCCGCGTGGGCGACGACCCACAGTTGGTAGAGCTCGGTGCGCTCCTCCAAGGTCGCCCCGCACAGCCGCGCGAGACGCTCCAGGGGGGCGAACTCCACCGGCATCACCTCGCCGTTGCAGTAGCGGTGCAGGGCCGACGTGCTCACGTGCAGCCGCTTCGCCAGCGCGCCGTAGCTGAGACCCGAACGGCTCTTCAGCTCCTGGAGCAGCCGCGCCACCCCGTCCGCCTCCCCCAACTCCCCGGTCCCCTCTGGCACTGATCCTCCACCCCTTCAGCCCCCGCACGGCCTTGGCCGCGCCCTCCCAGCGCCCGTAGAGAGCGTCCCAGGAAGACTACGTCTTCCCAGCTCAAACGGAGTAGAAGCGTCCCTGCGTCCCTGATCCCCGGCCCACCGTTGCGGCTGGGACGAACCGGCGAACAAGCTGACGGCGAACACCGAGAGGGAGCAACTGTGAGCACTGTTCGGGCGGCCCGGGCCGCGATACGCACCAACGACCGTTTCCACCGCGGCGCGGTGGCACTGGCGATGGGCGGGATCCTGCTGATGTCCGCGGCCTGCGGCGACGGCCAGGGCAAGGGCGCTGACACCGCCGCCGCCGACCGCCCCGCCGGCACCCCCTCCGGCGGGGCGGCCCCCGCGGCCTCGCCGGCCGCGCCGGCCGCGCCGAGGACGTCGGCCGCCGTGCTGGACGTGGAACCGAAGGACGGGGCCCAGGCGGTCGCACCGACCGCGCTCCAGGTGACCGTCTCCCACGGCAAGCTCACCACCGTCGACGTGACCGACAAGGACGGCAAGCCCGTCCAGGGCTCGATCACCCCGGACGGCACCGGCTGGAAGCCCGCCGCCGCGCTCGCCCCCGGCACGACGTACACGGTGAACGCCCAGGCGAAGGACGCCGACGGCCTGGTCTCCGCGGCCACCAGCGCCTTCACCACCGTCTCCCCCGGCAAGCAGGTGTCCACCAACGACAACATCGCCGACGGCCAGACCTACGGCGTGGGCATGATCGTCAAGGTGGACTTCAGCAGCAGGATCGTGAACAAGGACGCCGTCGCCAAGGCCATCACCTTCGAGACCAGCGACGGCACCGAGGTGAAGGGCCACTGGTTCGGCGACGATCGGATCGACTTCCGCCCGGCGCAGTACTGGAAGCCGGACACCAGGGTCACCATCCACTACCGGCTGAAGAACGTCGAAGTCGCCCCCGGCGTCTGGGGCGACGTCGACAAGGACGAACCGTTCGTCATCGGCCGCTCCCAGATCTCCACCGCGGACGCCGCCACGCACCTGATGACGACCGTGCGGGACGGCAAGTCCACCACCGTGCCCGCCACCCTCGGCGACGACAAGCACCCCTCCTGGGGCGGAACCATGGTCATCATGTCCAAGGAGAAGGTCACCCACATGAACTCCCAGACCGTCGGCCTGGGCAGCGAGTACGACATTCCCGCCGCCCCGCACGCGATGCGGCTGACGAGGAGCGGCACCTACCTCCACGGGAACTACTGGTACAAGGGCGACCCGTTCGGCACGGCCAACACCAGCCACGGCTGCGTCTCGCTCAAGGACGTGGAGGGCGGCAGCGACACCTCCCCGGCCGGGTCGTTCTTCAACGGCTCGCTGATCGGCGACATCGTCACGATCGTGAACACCAAGGAGAAGACCGTCGCCCCCGACAACGGCCTCGGCGGCTGGAACCTCCTCTGGGTCAACTGGTAGCACCCGCACGTGCCGGGAGGCGTACCGTCCTCCGGCACGGCCGCGAGCGTGGTGGGCGCCGCGGCGCCTGCGTCCACGAGGACGACGGGGTGTGGAAACCGACCGGCGACGGCTCCTGGACGAGTATGCGAAAGGAGCACCAGCCGCAGTGGGCCCGATCCGGTGCTGACCTCGGGTCAGGCGATCTGACCTGGCCGAACGGTGGGCGGGGCCGCCGGGTCCCGGTGCATAGAATCTCGTGCACCGGCGATCCGGCGGCCCCGTCCGTCCACTTCCCCCTGGCACATCAAGGTGCCCCAGGCATATCGGAGGAACCGCGGTGCCCCGCGAAGTCACGGAGATCGTCGACGGCGAGACCCTGCTGACCGCCATGCTGGAAGCCGTCCCCGAGTGCGCGGGCCCGGTGTCGGGGCTGTCGCTGGAGTTCGACAACGACGGCCGCACCGAGCGCTTCGTCGACCCGTACGCGGTGCTGCGGGACGCCTTCGCCTTCCCGCTCTACCTGCCCGCCCTGCGCGCGGCCCAGCCGGACCCGGAACTGCTCGCCAGGTGCTTCGAGCTCATCGAGGCCGGTCTGCAGAGCCCGGTCCTGCTGGTCCACCAGGCGATGTACTTCGAGACCCTGGAGCCGCTGATGGACGGCTTCGACCTGCTGCGGGCCGCGATCCCGCGCATGGGCCCGACCGCCTATCACCAGACGGTGCGGATGCTGAAAGGCGTCAACGCGGACCTGGACCAGCTGGCCGACGTGTTGCGCCACGGCGAGGACCGCTGAGGGCGGCTCGGGGTCGCGGGGCCGAGCGCCGACCCGCAGCGGGAACTCCTTCACGGTGGCGTACGTGAACGAGATCCCGCCGCTGATCCGACGCGACGCGACGGTGGACGTGACGTTCTCCCCGGGCCGCTGGACGGGCATTTGCTCGATCCACGCGGCGAGGAACAACTCCAGCGCTTCCCGAAGGTGCGCCAGGTTGCTGCCCGGTAGACGTGGTACCAGACGTCGCCCTGGCTGGTGACGTACTGACCGGGCACCCAGCAGTCCGAGGCGGCCCACCCGCCATAGGGGGCGAAGTCGTCGGCCACCTTCGGGGTGTTGGCCGCGGCCTCCGAGTACACGCCGGGGCCGTGCGGGCTGTCCAGCCAGATGGAAGATTCCCCGACGCCGACGCGTTGCCGACGGCCCACACCCACTCCACGTGCGGCGAGTGCCGCGACAGCCGCGGCCGTCGCAAGCCTGCGCCCGATGTCGAGGACGACGTCGGTTCGGAGTCGGGGCGGCAGTCGGCCACCCGTCGGCTTGCGCCGGAACCGAGTACGTCGCACCGGCGTGCCGGGGCGGGCGGTGTTGTCGCGCGGTCCGTGGTCAAGATCGTCCGCGTCACGGGTCCGTCCCGGTGATCGGCAACGGCGTCAACGGCGCGCGGCGGCGGTGTGAACCGGCGTTTGGGCAGGTCGGCGGCAGGATGCGGCACGACACGGCGAGCGACGGCGCGGGTGGTTTCGGCCGTACATGTCACAGCACTGTCCTGGGAGCGGCCCGGACGCAACGCTTCCCCCAGGGAGGGCAGTCCTCGTTGTCGAAAACCCGCTCGCACCGAGCACCAGGCACTGCCGCCCCCATCTGGAGGAGAACACCGTGCGCGTCCGCAACCTCGCCTTCGCCGCCCTGGCCGTCACCGCCGCTCTCTCGCTCACCGCCTGCCAGAACGACGAGACGGACACCGCGCAGGGCGCCCCGACCACCGCCCCGACGGCGTCCACCGGCACCATCCCCACCGGCGGTCCGGCTTCGAAGGGACCGGCGACGAACGGACCGGCTACGAGCAAGCCGGGGAAGACCGGCACCCCGCCCACCGCCGCACCGGCCGACTCCGGCACGGCCGGAAAGACCGCCAAGTGCCGGACCGCGGACCTGACCATCACCGCCGCGGACCGCACCATCACCGGCGACCCCGACAACACCGTCGTGGTCGAGCTGAAGAACCACAGCGGCAAGGACTGCACGCTCTCCGGATACGCCGGCGTCGACCTGAAGACTCCCTCGGGTGCCCTGTCCGCGGACCGCTCCGGCCAGCCGGTCGGCACGAGCGTCCTGGCACCCGGCAAGTCGACCTACTTCGGCATCAGTTACCCGCCCAACAACACGGGCGGCTCCGGCCTCCGGATCACCGGCCTGGTGGTGACCCCGCCGGACGAGACCCAGCCGGTCACCCTGCCCTGGCCGGGCGCCGGCTCGCTGCCCGCCACGGACACCAACGGATCCCCGGTGAAGATCGGCCCGATGGGAAGCGCCGGCCAGGGCCAGTGACCACCGCCCCCACCGGGACCCGCCCACCCGCCGGCCCGCCGGCCCGCCGGCCCGCCGGAACAAGCTCAGGGAGGAGCAGAACGGGCAGCTCGAGGCCCTGGGGGTGGCCTGGCAGAGCGCCCCCGCCCGGTGCTGGTGTGGTCCCGTGCCCGGCGCAGGCTGCCAGGGCCGCATCTTCGAATTTCCCGGCCCCGCTCTCGGCTCCCCAGCTCGTCGCCGGTTGAAGCACGCGAGGAGTTCAGCGAGCGAGGGTGTGGGTACGGGGTTCGGGCCACAGCGGAGGGTGAGCGGCGTGACCTGATTGCCGGCGGCAGGGCCGGCGTGACTAGGCTGCCGGTTCCCGGAACGATCACCGTTCCCTCAGAGAAGTGGATCCCGATGCCCACCGCTGCCGACCCGGCCCCCGCCAACGAGCGTTTGGACCCGCAGGAGATGGTCGTCCTGCACCGCGTCTTCCGCCGCGAGATACCGCTGCTGGCCAACCTGATCGAGGCCGCCACCCCCGGCGACCGGCGCCGCACCGACGTGCTCGCCGACCACCTCGACCTGATCCTCGGCGCCCTGGGCGAACACCACGAGGGCGAGGATCACCTGCTGTGGCCCAAGCTGCGCGAGCGCGCCGCCCCCGGCGACAACGTCGTGGCACGCATGGCCGACCAGCACGAGGCCATCGCCGGCGCGCTCGCCACGGCTACCGAGTTGTCGCGCCGGTGGCGCACCCGGGCTGACAGCGAGACGGCTCTGCGTCTCGCCGAAGCCCTGCGTGCCCTCGACCGGCACGCCGCCGCCCACATGGACGAAGAAGAAGAACATCTCCTGCCCCTGATGGCCGACCACATCACGCCCCGCGAATGGACCGAGGTCGGCGAACGCGGACGCCGCAGCGTCCCCAAGACCAGGCTTCTGACCTTCCTGGGCGCGATCCTCGAGGACGCGACCGCACAGGAACGCGAGCTGTTCCTCGCGCAGATGCCCGCCCCCGCCCGCCTCCTGTGGCACACCCTCGGCACCCGTCTCTACAAGCGCACCACCACCCGCGTCCGCCGGAGCGACGCCGTGGTCCCGCAGGCGTAGCGCCCGATCCCACGTGTGGGAGGGCGGAATTTGGTGCGGTCGAAGGGGTGGTCGTGCGAGTACTCCGAGGACGGTGCCTTGGTCCGGGTGCCACGAGCTGCGGACATGCTGGCCCGCAGCCGGAACAGCGACGCGTTGTTAACGGGTCGGCAGCACGATCGCGAACCCGGCCCGAGGCATCAGGAGTGAGCGAACAGAGTGACTACGCTCTGCGGTGCGTCCCGGCCGAAAAAGACTTCCAGGTTCCGCGCCGAGCGGCCGGCGGCGTCGCTGCTCCGCAGGAACAGCCGCTCTTCGTAGGCGCTGAGCGCGACCTCGGTGTCGGATTGCTCAACCAGCGTGCCGGCCAGGTCCGCGCCGTCGTACAGGGCGAGGTTTGCGCCCTCGCCGGCGAAGGGCGACATCAGATGCGCGGCGTCACCGACGAGCGTCACTCCGGGCACCCTGTCCCATTCGAGCCCGACGGGAAGGCCGTAGATGGGTCGGAGCCACGGTTCCACGTCGCTCTCCGTCACGAAGGCGGTGAGCAGCGGCGACCAGCCGTCGAACTCGTCGGCAAGCCGGCGGAGGCCTGCGGACGGGTCGCCGAAGTCGATCGACCTCGTCCACTCCTCGGGCCTGTTCAGCGCCACGTATCCGCGCACGTGTCCGTCGGCGTAGCGATGGGCGAAGATGCCTTTGCCCGGCGCGATCGCCATCAGCGTGCCGCTGCCGATCGCGGCCACGCTCGCCTGACCGTCCTGGCCTCCCGAGGTGAGGGCGATCTCGATGAAGCAGGTTCCGCTGAAGAGTGGCTCGGCGGAGGTGAGCAGCGGGCGCACCTTGGACCAGGCGCCGTCCGCGCCGATGACGATGTCGGCGCGGACGGCGGAACCTCTTGCGAAGGTGAGGACGTAGCCGCCCTCCGGACGGTGCCGGACCGAGGCGACCTTGTGGCCCCACCTGATCGTCCCGGGCGCCAGCGAGTCGATGAGCAGGCGCCTGAGTTCACCGCGATCCACCTCGGGGCGGGCCGAACCGGGGTCCGCAGGCATGTCGAACAGGATCGTGCCGTGACGGTCGACCACACGCTTGGCGTCCTCGCCCGGGCGGACCAGAGCGAGGAACCCGTCGTACAGACCGGCTGCGCGAAGCGCGACCTGTCCGGTCTCTTCGTGGATGTCGAGCAGGCCGCCCTGCGCACGGGTCGTCGCCGAGGCCTCGGCCTCGTAGATCGCCGCGGCGACGCCGTGAGTCTGAAGCACCCGGGCGAGCGTCAGGCCGCCCAGTCCCGCTCCGACGATGGCGATGGTCTTCGGCATGCTGCGCTCCTCTGTAGCGCCGACACGCGTCGGCGATGGTCAGCGCCGTGAGCGGACGGGATGTCCGGTCTCGGCAGGAGACGCTCACCGATCAGAACCATCTGCATCGATGTATGCGCGATGCCCGGCGGGTGGACCCGCGAGACATCGTTTTTCGCGACCCTGCGACTATAGCCCGGCTCCACCTCGCAGCGGCCGGGGCCGCTCACACTGTGACGCACCGCGCCCGCCACGTTCGTCTCCGACAGCCGCCTCGACCGGCTCGGCGGTGTCGCTGGGCGTGGTTGTCGAGGTATCACCCCAAGTCGGGCCAGACGAGCGGCGGACAGCCCGGGGCCCTGTCTTTTTGGCGCCGGCGCCGCCGTCCACAGGCACGATCGCGCACGGTCACCATGGAGGATCGGTCGCTGAGCAGCCAAGCGGCGACCTCGGCTACAGCGGCAACGACGGATGAGAGGGGACACCCGGGGCCTTGTCCATGCACGACGCCCCGCACGTCCCACCAGCTTCCGTTCGCCGGACAGGCACAGCGACCGTCCGGCGAACACTTTCATGAACTTCGCGTTCCGGGTACCGACGGGCTGACCCGCGGCTTCCGGGTTCAGGTACTTACGGTCGCCCGCCCCGAGCGGCCTGGTTCGAGGTGGCGTGGAGGGACCCGAGCAGGCTGAGGGCGTGGGCGCTGGAGCTGAGGGGTTCCGCTTGGTAGACGATCATCTGCTGGCCGGGGGCGTCGCCCACGTCGAAGGCCTGGTAGGTGAGAGCCAGCGGGCCGACGTCAGGGTGCAGGAGGTGCTTGGGCGCCCGGGTCTTGCCGTGCACGGTGTGGGTGTTCCACAGATGCGTGAAGTCGGGGCTGTGCCGGGAGAGGGTGCCGACGAGTTCCCGCAGCCCGGAATCGTCGGGGTCGAGACCTGCGGCGCGCCTCAGGTTGCCTACGACGGCCTGGGCCGTGTGACCCCACCATTCGTAGAACTGACGGGCCGCCGGGTCGAGGAAGACCATCCGGGCGAGGTTGTCCATCGGTTCGAAGGGGGAATGCAGGGCCTGGGCCAGGGTGTTGGCCGCCAAGACGTCCAAGGACCGGTTGATGACGAACGCGGGGGCGGCCAGGAGGCCGTCCAGAAGCTGCCGCAGGGCGGGGCTGACCCGGTCCGTGGTGGGGGCGAGCCGGCTGCTCGGCACCGTCCCCGCCAACTGGTGCAGGTGCGCCCGCCCGTCCGGATCCAGCCGCAGGGCGCGGCCGAGTGCGTCGAGTACCTGGGCCGATGGGTTGCGTTCTCGCCCCTGTTCCAGCCGGGCGTAGTAGTCCGCGTTCACCCCGGCCAGGACGGCGACCTCCTCCCGGCGTAGTCCGGCGACCCGGCGCACCCCGTGGCTCGCCAGGCCGGCGTCCTGTGGCCGAAGGGCCGCCCGGCGGGCGCGCAGGAACTCTCCGAGGTGGTTGCCGCTCACGCCACCACCCTAGGTGCCGCGAGCCGTGGCTTGCCTGGGTGCGGCGCACCCAGGCAAGCCACGGCCTGGCCGGCGGTCCTCGTCCTGTCCAGACTCAGCCGGGCGGAACAGATCCGCACCCATCGACGAAGGAGTGGGCACGTGACGGGCAGCACCGGGCAGGACCAAGCCGACGTGTTCGGCATGTGGGTGACGGCGGACGGTCACATCCGTCAGGAGCTACGGGCGGACGGCCGGTACGAGGAGGCTCGCGGCCGCCGCCGCAGCGCCTATACGGGCCGCTACACCGTGACCGGCAGTCACATCGACTACCTCGACGACAGCGGGTTCACCGCCACGGGCGACATCCGCGCCGGAGTTCTCCACCACGAACACCTCGTGCTCTACCGCGAGGAGAAGCAGGCATGACACACATGGACAAGGTCGTCCTGGTCACCGGAGCCAGCAGCGGGATCGGCGAGGCCACCGCTCGCCGGCTCGCCGCCGACGGCCACCGGCTCTTCCTCGGAGCGCGGCGCGCCGACCGTCTCGAGGCGCTCACCGCAGAACTCACCGCCGCAGGCGCCATTGCGGCGTTCCGGCGCCTGGACGTCACGGACGCCGCCGACGTACAGGCCTTCGTCACTGCCGCCCGCGAGCGCTACGGCCGGGTCGACGTCGTGGTCAACAACGCCGGGGTGATGCCGCTCTCGCCGCTGGAAGCGCTGAGGACGGACGAGTGGGACCGCATGATCGACGTCAATGTGCGGGGAGTCCTGCACGGTATCGCCGCCGCCCTGCCCGTGATGCGCGCGCAGGGCGGCGGACACGTCGTGAACATCGCCTCCGTCGGCGCGTACGAGGTCTCTCCCACCGCCGCCGTCTACTGCGCCACCAAGTTCGCCGTGCGTGCGATTTCCGAGGGACTGCGTCAGGAGTCCGCGGCGGACGTCCGGGTCACCCTCGTCTCCCCGGGCGTGACCGAGTCCGAACTCGCCGACGGCATCTCCGACCCGGCCGCCCGGGAAGCCATGAGGACCTACCGTGCCGTGGCGCTGCCCGCCTCCGCCGTCGCAGCAGCCGTGGCCTACGCGATCTCGCAGCCCGCGGAGGTCGACGTCAACGAGGTCGTCGTCCGTCCCCGCGGCGGCGCCCGATGACTTCTTCCGGAGAGACCCACATGACGCACACCGCCGCCGAGTACGACGGCCTCGCCCGCAGGCTGCGGGTGCTGGAGGACAAGGAAGCGCTGCGTGCCCTGCTGGTCCGCGGGTGGCGGGCGCTGGACCACAAGGACTGGCGGACCTGGAGCGAGTGCTGGGCCGAGGACGCGGTGCTGGACTTCGGGCCGTGGGGGAGGACCCGCGGCAAGGAGGCGATCCGGGAGAAGGTGGAGGAGGCGGAATCGTCCTTTCCGGCAATGCAGCATCACCTCCTCAACACCCACTTCGACGTGGCGGGCGACCGGGCCATCGGCATCGGCTACATGTGGTTCGTCGCCGTCACCGCACCCTCGCGGGCGTCCTCCCCGTACTCCATGGGCGGCCCTTACGACTGGGAGTTCCGTCGGAGCCCGGAGGGAGGCTGGCTGCTCGTAAGCCAGCGGCTCGGGGTGTGGTGGACCGATGGAGAGGACGGTCCGGGGGCCTTCGGGTAGGTCCACCCGGTGCCGCGCGTTGCTGAGGGGGCGACCGACGGGCCCGCGGACGCGCAGCAAGGCGCAGGCGGGTGGCGAGGGTGTCGGGCCGGCCGGCCGGGAGACCACGGACCCGGGGCGGTGCCACGCCGGGGTCCCACGCCCCCACGGCAGGGGCCGTCCGGCCCACCCCGCACCCCGCCAGAACGCGTCACGGTGGTGGGAGGAGACCTGCCGGAGGCGGCCATGGACGACCGGGCCGAAACCCACCGCATCGTCGAGCGGTTCTTCGCCGAACGGGAGAGCGCGACGCGCACCAGCCACTGCGGCACACGAGACGAGCACGCCGCACGGCAACGGTTCGCGCGCACCGGCCGGCTCGACCCCGACGACGCCCTCCAACTGCGCATGTGGGCCGTCAACCGCGCCCTGGCCGCCTACCACCGCCCCCTCTCCCCCGCCCAGGCCGACCGGGCCCTGCACGACTGGCACCTCATCGCCCGCCTCACCGACCCACCACCCCCCGAAGCCGGCGCCCCCGGAGGACCCCGGCAGGCATAGGGCCTGGCCGGGGCACCACCCCGGCCATGCGCCGACCTCCCGTCGCAGCCGGCGGGCCCTCCAGCCGCCGCGAGAGCGGCGGAAGCCCGGCTGTGGCGGTGCACGCCGCACAGCGGCCGCGTACTCGTCGGGGTGGAGGAGCGATTCGCGCTCTCGTTCGGCTGCTGTTCCGGGGCGGGCGTTCTGGCGGCTGCTGGTGAGTGTGCCGTTCAGGGCGCGGCCGGTTGGAACATGTGGATGGAGTCGTGCCCATCGCGCACGAGCGCGTAGCACGACTCGGGAACAGGGTTCCAGGCCCCCGGAAGGTCGCCGAGCGGTTCCGAGACGATGATGCGGGTCTCGTCGGACACCCGGTGCAAAACGGGGTTGTCGGGGTGCAGGGCGCGCAGCGCTTGGACGCTGGTGCTGAAGAAGAGCGAGCGCGAGGCTCGGCAGGTGGAGTACCGGAACGCCCACAGTCGTTCCCCGTCGGAGACTGCGACTGTCATCTGCAGGGGGTCCGTGACGCCGTGGCCGGCGGCGACCGCCTCGACGAAGCCGGCCATGCGCTCGACGGCGCCCGGGGTGTCGTCCCGTAGTCCGAAGGTGAGCGCCAGGTAGAACATCAGCTCCGAGTCGGTCGAGCCTTCGATGTACGGGTAGAGGGAGGCGTCCACAGCGAGCGCCAGATCGCGCTTGAGGACCGGGAAGTCGCTGATCGCTCCGTTGTGTAGCCAGAGCCAGCGCCCGTACCGGAAGGGGTGGCAGTTGGTCTGCTGCACCGCCGTGCCGGTGGAGGCGCGGATGTGGGCGAGGAACAGCGGCGAGCGCACGCAGTGCGCCAGCTCGTGCAGGTTCCGGTCGCTCCAGGCGGGTCCCACGGCGCGGAAGACCGCCGGCTCGGCGGTGCCGTCCTGGTGCCCGTCGGGATACCAGCCGACGCCGAAGCCGTCACCGTTGGTGGTCTCCACGCCCAACCGGGCGTGCCGGCTCTGGTCGATCAGGGAGTGGGCGGGTTTGTAGAGCAGTTCCTCCAGCATGATCGGGGAACCGGAATAGGCCAGCCATCGGCACATGGGGCTCACCGTCCTCACGGCGCCGCCGGATGCGGCACGCCGGGATCGTCGTCCTTCCACCGTAGGCCGGGTGCACCGGCCGGGCGCACCGGGGCGCCGCGGGCGACGTCGAGTCGGTACGGCGGAGATCGCGTCCACCGGCTCGGCGGTCCGAGGGGGCTCGGGTTCCGAGATGCGCTGACCGCGACCCAGCGGTCAGCATGAAGGAACGGCCTTTCACCGAAGCAGGCCGCCGCTCCCGCGTCGCCCGCGGTACTACGCCTGCGGTACCAGCCCTCTCCAGGCAGGAGTGGTCCATGAACGACTATCCCCCGATCGCGGCGCACGGCCTGGTCGGCGACTTGCAGACCGCGGCTCTGATCGCGTCCGACGGGACGGTGGACTGGTGGTGCACGCCTCGGTTCGACTCGCCGAGCCTGTTCGCATCGCTGCTCGACAGCGACCGCGGCGGCCACTGCCGTCTCGCCGCCGACCTCGGGGAGAAGGTCACGGTGCGCCAGCTGTACCTGCCGGACACCCCGATCCTCATCACCCGGTTCCTGGCCGAGGAAGGCGTCGGAGAGGTCATCGACTTCATGGAGCCGATCGCCTCCACCGCCCCGGCCGCACGGCACCGACTGATCCGGGTCGCCCGGGTGGTCCGCGGCAGCCTGCCCTTCGAGCTGGTCTGCAGGCCCCGCTTCGACTACGGCCGCGCCCCGCACACGCTCAACCGCCTCGACGACGGCAGCATCGTCTTCCGCGGCCCTGACAGCGACCTGCATGTCCAGGCGACCGAGCAGGTCGGCCTCCACACCGACGGCCAGGACGTGTCCGCCCGGTTCACCCTGAACGCCGGCGAGAGCGCCGCAGTCGTCCTCACCAGCGAAACGGGCGAGCCCGGGGCGCGTAGCAGGCGTCCGGGCGGTCCGCCACCGATCGTCGAGGAAGTGACAGCGGCCTTCGACGCGTGCCGCGACTTCTGGCTCACCTGGCTGCGCTCCTGCCGCTACAAGGGCCGCTGGCACGACATGGTCATCCGGTCCGCGATCACCCTGAAACTGCTGACCTACGCCCCGACGGGCGCCCCGATCGCGGCGCCCACCATGGGCCTGCCCGAGCAGATCGGCGGCGAGCGGAACTGGGACTACCGCTACACGTGGGTGCGCGACGCCTCACTGTCGGTCCGCGCGCTGATCGACCTCGGGTTCACCGACGAGGCGAACGCCTTCCGGCGGTGGATGCGCGAGCGGCTGGAAGCCGGCGGCACCGCCTCCGGCGAACCGCTGCAGATCATGTACCGGGTCGACGGTGAGCCGCACCTGACCGAGGAGGTCCTCGACCACCTGGAGGGCTACCGGCGCTCCGCCCCCGTGCGGGCCGGCAACGCCGCCGCCGACCAGATCCAGCTCGACATCTACGGCGAAGCGGCGTACGCGATCGCCCAGAGCGAGGACATCGGCGGCATCCGCGGCTGGAAGGTGTTCGCCGGGCTCATCGACTGGCTGTGCGACCACTGGGACCGCCCGGACGAAGGCATCTGGGAGACCCGCGGCGGACAGAAGCACTTCACCTACAGCCGGCTGATGACCTGGGTCGCCTTCGACCGGGCGATCCGCCTGGCCACCGCCCACGCCCGCCCCGCCGACCTCACCCGCTGGCGCGAAGCCCGTGACGCCGTCTTCCGGCAGGTCACCGAACGCGGCTGGAGCGACAAACGCCACGCCTTCGTCCAGCACTACGACACCGACGTCCTGGACGCGTCCCTCCTGCTGATGCCCCGCGTCGGGTTCCTGTCCCCCGTCGACCCCGACTGGCTCAGCACCCTGGACGCCATGACCGAGGAACTGGTCAGCGACAGCCTGGTCTACCGCTACGATCCGGCGGCCTCCCCCGACGGCTTGCAGGGCTCCGAGGGAACGTTCAGCCTGTGCAGCTTCCTGTACGTGGAGGCCCTCGCCCGCTCCGGCCGCGTCCACCACGCCCGCTACGCCTTCGACAAGATGCTCACCTACGCCAACCACGTCGGCCTGTTCGCCGAGGAGATCGGCCCCTCCGGCGAGCAACTCGGCAACTTCCCGCAGGCCTTCACCCATCTCGCGCTCGTCGCGGCCGCCATCGCCCTGGACGAGGAACTCGACCGCGCCGAACAGCCGGGCCCCTGATCTGCCCGCAGTGGAAAGAGGCCGACTCCCGTGACCGAGGATCCCGCCACCGGTACGCACAGCAGCCCCGCCCGGCCGGGTGCCGGCTCCCGCCTGCTGGCACCACTCGCCCTGGCACAGTTCATCTGCAGCTTCGCCGGCTCCAACATGAACGTGATGATCAACGACATCAGCCACGACCTGGACACCACGGTCCAGGGCGTGCAGGTCGCGATCACCGTGTTCCTGCTCGTCATGGCCGCCCTCATGATCCCCGGCGGAAAGGCCACCGACCGGTTCGGCCGCAAACGCTGCTTCCTCACCGGCCTCGCCGTTTACGGCGTCGGCGCCCTCCTCAGCGCGGTTTCCCCCCGGCTGGGCGTGCTGATCCTCGGCAACTCCATCCTCGAGGGCGTCGGCACGGCCCTGCTCATCCCCCCGGTCTACATCCTCACCACCCTGCTGTACCCCGACCTGACCTCCCGCGCCCGCGCCTTCGGCGTCATCATGGCCGCCGGCGGCGTCGGCGCGGCCGCGGGCCCGCTGATCGGCGGGCTGATCACCTCCGCGATCAGCTGGCGCGCCGCGTTCGTCTTCCAGGCCCTGGTGATCGCGGTGATCATCGCGCTGAGCCGCACCATCACCGATCCGCTGCCACCCGATCCAGACCGCCACTTCGACGTCCCCGGCGCCGTCCTGTCCGCCGGCGCACTGGTCCTGATCGTCATGGGCATCCTCGCCGCCGACAACAGCCTGTGGCTCGCCCTCGGCCTGATCGCCGCCGGCGCCCTCGTCCTCGTCTGGTTCCTCCACTGGATCCGCAGCGAGGAACGCGCCGGAGTGGAACCACTGCTGTCCACCGGCCTCTTCCGCAACCGCACCTCGAACCTCGGCCTCATCACCCAGAACGCCCAGTGGATGCTCCTCATGGGCACCTCGTTCACCGTCGCCACCTATCTGCAGGTCGTCCGCGGCTACGACGCCATCCAGACCGGTGTCATCTTCACTGCCGCCACCCTTGGCGTGCTCACCTCCTCGCTCGCCGCCGAACGCCTCGCCAGGCGCCTCACCCAGCGAACCCTGATCATCGCCGGATTCACCCTCTCCGTGGCCGGCGTCGCCGTCCTGCTCGCCCTGGTCGCCGGCAACCCCAGCGCGTGGGCATTCGCCCCCGGCCTCCTCCTCATCGGCCTGGGCCTCGGCGTGATGCTCACTCCCTCCGTCAACATCGTCCAGTCCGCTTTCCCCGAAGAGCAGCAGGGCGAGATCTCCGGCCTGTCCCGGAGCGTCTCCAACCTCGGCTCCTCCTTCGGCACCGCCATCGCCGGCACCATCCTCGTCGCCGACCTCACGAAACACGCCTACGCCGCGGCCATGGCCACCCTCGCCCTCGCCGCCCTCATAGGCCTCGCAACCGCAACCCGCATTCCCCACGCCACCCCCACCGCACCCATCCCAGCCGGCGACCCGCCCCGCCCCTGACTCCGCGGCCGACCGTTGATACGACGCCTCCCGAATACGTGCCTGTCACCCGGCCCGGATCAGGTGGGCGATGTCGGCGTGACGCAACACGCGGACAGGAGCGGCGAGCGCCGGGCCGGCCGGGTGTGTGACGGGCGCAGGTCCGGCAGCGGCCTCCCGGGCGACGAACCGGTGGGCCCGGGCCGTCGAGGCCGTGCTCGTCGCCCTGACCCGCCCTCGAGGGAGCAGGTGTGTCATCGGGTTGCGTCCGGAGGAGGGTTCTCAAGCTGGTGGATCAGCGCCTTGAGGGCGGCGACCTCGTCGAGCAGGGCCTGCTTGCCCGCCTTGGTGAGGTGGATCCAGGTGCGGACGCGTCTGCCCTCGTAGCCCTTCTCGACGGTGATCAGCCCTGCCTCCTCCAGTACTGCGACGTGCTGGGAAAGATCGCCGGCGGTCAGGCCAAGCGTGGTGCGAAGGAAGGTGAACTCAACGCGCCTGGCCTCCTTGGCGATCGCGAGGATGCCCGGGCGCACCCGTTGGCGCGCGACGTCGTCAAGGTCGGTGGTGGGGCCACCCGTCCGAGACCGTCGAGTTGGCGCAGTCCGCTGGTGACGGTTGCGCCCAGGTGTCCGCCGTAACTGTTGGTCTGGTACTCGGAGGTGATGACGTAACCGGACGGGGACCGAGGAGTCGACGTACCCGGCCGGCGCTGACGGACCGTCGGTCCTAGAGTGGGCGGCATGACAAGTCCGCGCGCCACCTCGGCCTTCCACGCACCCAACGCCGACCCCGCGATCACCGACCGCCTGATCAGCGCACTCGACGTCCAGGCCGCCAATCCGGGTGTACAGCGGCTGCGGGAGTGGGCACACGCACAGCTTGCCGCGCGACCCGGCGAGCGGGCGCTGGACGTAGGGGCCGGGACCGGTTCGGAGACCCGGGTGCTCGCGGCGGCGGTCGGCCCGGAGGGTACGGCGACCGGGCTCGAACCCCATCCAGGGCTGCGGGCGGTAGCCGAGCAGCGCGCCGCCGAGACGGACAGTTCGGCGCACTTCGTGGACGGGACCGCCCTCGCCCTGCCACTGCCCGACGGCGACGTGGACGTGGTCTGGTGCGAGCGGGTGCTCCAGCACCTGGACGACCCGGCGGGCGCGGTCGCCGAGATGGCCAGGGTCCTGCGCCCGGGCGGCCGGGTGGCCCTGCTCGACACCGACTGGGCCACCTTCGTCCTTCACCCGGCCGCCCCGGAGGTGCGCCCCGCGCTGGCCTCCGTCGCCCAGGCCACCGCCGCCACCCCGGACGCCGGGCGCCGCCTGACGGGCTGGCTGGCAGAGGCGGGGCTGACCGTCGACCACGCGGGCGCCGACGTCCTGCTGCACGACACCGGCAACGTGACCTGGCCGATCGTCCGCGGTCTCGCCACGGCGGCGCTCGGCCGCGGCCTGATCACCGAGAGGCAGCGCGACGAGCTCTACGACGACCTCACGGAAGCCGCCGGACGCGGCGCCTTCCACCTCTCCGTGACCATTTTCGCCGCGGTGGCGCACCGGCCGGCCTAAGGCCGGCAGTTCAGGGCGCTGACGTCCTCTCAGACGAGCTCGACACGGCGCTCCGCTGCTTCTGCGCCAGTGCTCGTCACCGCGGACACGGCGGACGCGGCAGCCGTCACCGGTGACGCCATGACCGGCCGGTCCACGCCGTCGGACGGGGCGGTGCCGGTACCCGGGGGTCCGGCGGTGATCGTGAACGCCCGGCTGGTGGTGAGCCCCTTTCGTGAGGCTCGCGTCGGCCGGCCACCTGCGCCTCCTGGCGGGCAGTCACACCTGCGCGGGACCCGGAGGCCGCGGCCGGTGCGGGCGCCGCGTCACTTGCGGGCGCGGCGGATCCGGGCGAGGCCGGCCCCGGCCGTGGCCTCCACGTGTGGGTCTTGAAACTTTCTCTCGCCGAACCGATGAGTTCAGGCGGTGGCGGCAGTCAAACCTGGGAAAGCAACGACAGCCGACTCGGGGAGACCTGAAATGTCCACCACCGCCGCTACCGCCGTGAAGTCCAGCAAGGCCGTCGTCCGGTCGGTCCGGACGCTGCGGATCCTGCTCGCACTCTTCTTCGCCCTGGCCAGCGCGCTGCCCAAGCTGCTCGCGCTCCCCGCCGCCACCTCCGTCTTCGACGCCATCGGCTGGGGCCACTGGTTCATGTACCTGACCGGACTCGTGGAGCTCGCCGGGGCGATCGGCCTCCTGGTCAGGCGACTGGCCGGACCGGCCGCGACGGCACTCATCGTCTTCCTGGCGTTCGCGTTCCTCACCCAGCTCACCGCGATGCACGGGGAGAACGCCGGAACGCCGTTCCTCTTCATGGTGCCGCTGGCCGTCATCGCCTGGAACCACCGCGCCGACACGGCCGAGCTGCTCGGTCTCCGGCATTGACCGGATGCTCACACTCCGGTGGCCCGGCACTTCGCCACGAGCGCGAGCGGCGGCCGCCACACACGCGATACGCGGCGCGCCGCGATGCCGTCGCCGACTGCGGAACGTACGCCAACGCGGTCAGGGCCGGCAGCGAATGTCCACGGCGCGCCCACCGGCCGGCCGCCCCGATGTCGCGGCAGGCCGCGCCTACCCCGCGCAACCCGGTCACAGCGTACGAAGGCCGGGGACGGGCCGCCGCGCGCGTGTCCTTCAGATCAGCCGGGCCAGGCCGGGGCGGCCCGCCCGACGGCGCAGCTTCGGCAGTCGCTCCTCGCAGGCGTCGGCGGTGCCCCGCTGGCGTTCGTACAGCACGCCGTAGACGAATGCGTGGCCGGTGTCACCCGTGCCCTCGCCGTTGAGCGTGATCAGTTCGCGGCGCAGGATCACGGCGTCGTGGTGGGTGCCCAGGGCCTTGTGCAGTTTCTTCATGCGGGCGCTGAACGCGGCGGCGCGCTCCTCGGTGCGCCGCGGGACCGGGGCCTGGGCGGCTTCCGCGGTGTACCGGGCGCGTTTGGCGGCCTTGCGGGCACGGTGCAGCGCCTGGTCACGTGCGGGGCCCGGTGCGGTGCGCAGGGCGCGGTCGAGGCGTTTGAGGGTCCGTTGCTGCTCGCGACGGAGGACGTCGGACAGGTATTTCGGTGCCTTCCGGGCGGCCCGGCGGCGCAGGGGCGGGCTGGTGACGAAGGCGTCGAGGGCGTCGAGCAGGGCGAAGTAGCGGTTGCCGTCGAGCTCGAGGAGCACCTGTTGCCAGGCCTGGTGGTAGCGGTGCGCGTAGTGCTCGGTGAGCCGGCCCCGCAGGGCGTGCCGGCGCAGTGAGGCGGGCACGGCGTCGAGTTGGTCCACCATGTTCTCGCCGAGCACCTCCTGGTCACGGGCCCGGCCGAGCAGTCGTGCGAGCCAGCGCAGTTCAGCGGCGAGCGGCTCGGCCCGGCTGCGCGCGAAGAGCTTGCGGTGGGCTCTGAGCAGGCTCCGCAGGCGGCGCACGGTCACCCGCATCCGGTGCACCGAGTCCTCCTCTGCCCGGCGCACTGCTGCATCGAGTGTGAGGAGCGCATCGTGCTGGGTGCGCAAGTAGTCCGTGACGACGGCACCGCCCGAGCCCGGCCGGGCGGGAGACGGGCGAGACCCGGGCAGGCGGGTCGGGCCGAGGGCGCGGGCGAGTTTCGAGGGCCATGGCGAGCGGGTCAGTTCGGCGTCGGCGAACACGGCGTCGATGCGCTCCAGCAGCGCCGCCGTACCGTGGTCCAGTTCGACTTCGAACTCGGTCCACTGGCTGATCTCCGTACTGCTCCCGCCGGGCGGGCGTGCTGCGCCGTCCGGCACCGCCTGGCCGTCCGTCGCAGCCGGGTCTCGGTCCGGGGGTGCTGCGGCGAGGCGTGAGGCGTCGAGTACCTGGGCGGCGACCCGGTCCTCGGTGATCTCGGCGAGCACCTCCTCGTTCTCGTCGCGCAGCAGCACCCGGGCCCGGTGGGTGCGCAGGTGCGCCACCGGGGTGAGCACGGCACCTCGGGTGAATGCCTTGACCTGCGCACCGAGTTCGGCCGGGATGTCGTTGGGGGCGCCGGCCGCCGCCGGGAGCCGGATCTCACGGCGGCGGTCCGCGTCCAACGGCAGTTTCAGGTGCCAGCCCTCGTCGGCGGCGCCGGTGCGTCGGCGCAGGGTGATGTGGTGGCGCAGGAGACGCAGATCGGAGGTGTCGTAATAGACGGTGTCGAGGTCCTGGGGCGCAGCGCGTTCGGTGGTCGCGACTCCCCGGATCCGGTCGAGCCGCTCCGGAAGTGCGGCCCCCACGTATTTACGCTCCGTTTCCACCTGCTGTGTGGCCATGGTGTGCGTCTGCCCGCCCGGGTGGCCGTCATGCGTCCGGTCCGGCACAACGTGGTGGCGCCGGCCGCACCGGCGGCGCGCGAGCTCTTGACAGCGCCCGGGTCTCCCGGGCGGTCGACCCGGCCGGGGGGAGGAAAGTACGGTCAGCGGGTTGGCGTGGAATGCGGCGAGGGGCGCCTGGGACTGGTCCGTGCCCGTGTGGGTGCCCGGTCGCCGGAACGGAGGACGGGGCGCCGGCCGTCGGGCCGGGCCCCCGTTCGGCGGGGCGAGGTCAGCCGTCGGGGGTGATCCGCCCGCGCCTCCTCGACGTGATGGCGCACGTTCTCCACATTGTCCTGATCCGTACGCCGGTTCGCAGACATGAATCCCGCCGGTCGGGTCACCAGCATGAGCATCCTCGATGAACGACGAAGGAGATGACAGAACCATGGGTGCTCTTCTGCTCGTACTGCTGCTTGCCCTCGTGCTCTTCGGCCTCGGGTTCGCGGTGAAGGTGCTGTGGTGGGTGGCGCTGTTCGTCCTGGCGGTGTGGCTCCTCGGCTTCGTCGTCCGCACCGTCGACGGTGCCGGCGGCCGACGACGCTGGTACCGGTGGTGACGTCGACAACACCGTCGAGAACGGACTCCCGGTGGCGCAGCGACCGCCCGGACGGAAGCACGCGCTCGGCGGCAGGCCCCCGGACGCTCACCCCCCTCGCGGCGGCAGTGGCGGCAGCGGCCTGCGCGTCCTGGGCAGCCCTGGCCGGCCGGCGCCGCTGCTGAACTCCGGCCGGGGCCCGGGTGCGGCGGCACCCGGGCCCCGGCCCTCGACATGTTCCACGGGTACACGTTCCCCGTGCACCCGAACTCTGTCCGGGACGGGTGGTCCATGAACGTGGTTGACGCACTCGACGACTACCAGCGACGGCACCGCTGGGCGGGCCTGACGATCGCGGTGGTGTACAAGTTCATCGATGATCAGGGCACCTACATGGCCGCCCTTATCACCTACTACGGTTTCCTGTCCCTGTTCCCCATGCTGCTACTCCTCCTCGCCCTGCTGGGATTCGCACTGCACGGCGATGCCCAGTTGCAGCAGCAGGTGCTGCATTCCGCCTTCAGCCAGTTCCCGGTGATCGGCGACCAGATCGAGCACAACATCCGTTCGTTCCAGGGCAGCGGCTTCGCGCTGGCAGCCGGCATCACCGGCAGTCTCTACGGCGCGCTGGGGGTGGCACAGGCGCTCCAGAACGCCTTCAACACGGTGTGGGCCGTTCCTCAGCACAGCCGCCCGAACGCGCTGACCGGTCGCCTGCGCGGACTCGCCCTGCTGGGTGTCTTGGCCGCGGCGGTCGTCGCCTCCACGGGCCTGGCCGCCCTCACCGCCACCGCGCACGGCCGGCCCGCTTGGATCGACCGCGGCGTACGGATCGCCGCCGTCCCGCTGTCGGTCGCGGTCGGCACCGCCCTGCTGCTGGCCGGCTTCAAGCTCCTGACCAACAGC
This sequence comes from Streptomyces sp. SP17BM10, assembly GCF_036322405.1. Lineage (NCBI taxonomy): Bacteria > Bacillati > Actinomycetota > Actinomycetes > Kitasatosporales > Streptomycetaceae > Streptomyces > Streptomyces sp. SP17BM10. The sequence goes on from NZ_JAQYXB010000539.1 coordinate 195,687, forward strand.
CGACTCCGGGTACGCCTGCTGTGGCCCGAAGCCCTGGCGGCGTCGCTGCTCTGGCAGGCGCTGCTGTTGGTCGGCACCTACTACGTGGGACACGAACTGCGCGGGGCGACAGCCACGTACGGGCTGTTCGGCATGGTGCTCGGTCTGATGGCGTGGATCTACCTCGGCGCTCTCACCCTCGTCGTGTGTGCGGAGAGCGCGGCCGTGCGCACCCACCGGTTGTGGCCCCGCGGGCTCACGGCGCCGTTCGCCGATCACGTCCCGCTGACCCGCGCGGACCGGCGGGCCTACACCTCCTACGCCACCGCCGCCGCCTACAAGCCGGACGAGGAGATCAGCGTCGACTTCCACCCACCCGGAGCGCAGCGGGGTGAGGGCGGCGCTCCACCGTCACCGGTGGACCGCTGAACCGCCCGCCTCTTCGGTGCGGGTTCGCGGCCGACGCGGCTCGCACCGGGTGTGAGCGGGAGAAGGAAGGGTTCAGGACATCCGTCGCCCGCGCCGCATACCCCGGGCGGCGCGGGTTAGCAGACCCGGGTGGAGATATCTGGTGAAGCGGTGACGGCCCGGGGCATCGGGGTGCGCGGCCCTCGGGGGCCGGTGTTCGAGAACGTCGACCTCGACGTGAGCGCGGGCGGTCTGCTGGTGGTGCACGGGCCGGGAGGATCCGGTCGCACGTCGCTCCTGTTGGCACTGGCCGGGCGCATGCGCCTGCACACCGGTGCCGTGGAAGTCGGGCGCCACCGGTGCCCCGGCCGTGGCGCCCGGCACGTCCGGCGCCTGGTGGCGCTCGCCCGCGCGGACGGGGCCGTGGACTTGGAGGGCCGGCTCCGGACGAGCGAAGTGATCGCCGAGCGCTGCTGGCTGGAGCGGGACGTCACACCCCGCCGGGTCGTCGAGGCGGCGCGGCGGGTCGGGCTGAGGCTGCGCCCGGAGTCCCTGGTCGAGGATCTGGGACCGCTCGACGCCCTGCTCCTCGCCGTCGCCCTCGCCCTGGCGGCCCGGCCCCCGGTGCTCGTGGTCGACTCACTCGACCGGGACTGCCCCGCGGAGGACCGCGAGCACGCCTGGCAGGCCCTGGAAGCCGTGCGGGCCTGCGGCTGCACCGTGCTGGCCGCCGCCACCGACCCACCCGCAGCCCCTGCCGACGGCGCGGCCCTGCTCGCCCTGCCCCGCCGCCACACCGGACGCCCGACCGCTCCGACAGCCGCGAAGGAGACGGCCGCATGACCGTCCTGCGCCTGGCCTACCTGGAACTGCGACGCTTCCGCGGGCCTCTGCGCCGCCTCGTGCCCGCTCTGCTGTGCCTGATACCCCTGCTGTACGGGGCGATGTACCTGTGGGCCAACTGGGATCCGTACGGCAAGACCGACCGCGTCCCCGTGGCGGTCGTCAATCTCGACCGCCCGGCCACGACCCCCCAGGGCGCCACCGTCGACGCCGGCACCCAGATCGTCGAGAAGCTCAAAGCCGCCGGCACCTTCGCATGGCGCTTCGTCGACGAGGACACCGCGAGCAGCGGTCTGCGCAGCGGCCGCTACGCCTTCACCATCCGGATCCCCGCCGACTTCAGCAACCGCCTGTCGAGCGCGACCGACCCACAGCCCCTGCAGGCCGGCATCCGGATGGAGCTCAACGACGCCAACAACTACATCGCGGGCGTGATGACCGAGGTCGTCCAGTCCAAGCTGGAGGCCCAGATCAACTCCGCCACCCACGAGGCCTACGCACACGCCCTCTACGGCGAACTCTCCCAGGTGCGGCGGCAACTGACCACTGCCTCGGCCGGTGCCCAACAGCTCCTCACCGCCTCGACCACGGCCCAACAGGCGAGCGCGGCCTTCGCCGCCGCGAACTCCACGGTGAGCACCGGCACCACCCAACTGGCCACGGGCGCCCGGCAGATCAGCCAGGCCATCACCGAGGTGGACACCGCCGCCGACAGGCTCGACACCACGGCCGCACGGCAGATCCCCACCGCCACGGCCGCCCTGGTCACCGCGGCCTCCCTCGCGTCCCAGGGCACGGCCACCGTGCACACCGGCACCTCACAGGTCAAACAGGGCACCGCCACCGCCGTGACCGACCTCCGGCAACTGGCGGCGGACCACCCCGACCTGGCCCAGGACCCCGCCTACCAGCGCGCGTTGCGCGACGCCGACCAGGCCGACAGCGCCGCCGGGCGGATCGACTCCGGGGCGGCCGCCGCCCACACCACCGCCGCCCAGACACTGACCGCAGCCCAGGACCTCCAGACCAAGGCCGCCTCACTCCAGCAGCAGACCACCGCCGTGACCACTCCCCTCAAACTGGTCGACACCGGCGCGCAGGGCGTCGCCACCGGCACCACCACCCTCACCGGAGCCGTCGAAGCCCTCCAGAAGGGCGCCGGCGCGGCCACCAGCGCCGCCAACCAGGCACACGACGGCGCCACCCAGCTCTCCAGCACGATCGACGACCAGCTCAGGCACATTCCGGACCTGACCGACCAGCAGGCCACCGCCGCCGCCACCACCCTCGGCACGCCCGTCCACATCGACCGCACCAACCTCCACCCCGCCGGCGTCTACGGACGCGGACTGGCACCCTTCTTCTTCGCCATCGCCCTGTGGGTCTTCGGCCTCTTCGCCTACCTCCTCCTGCGCCCGTTCAACCGACGGGCCCTCGCGAGCCGAACCCGCTCCACCAGCGTCGCGGTCGGAGGCTGGCTGCCCGCCGCCGCACTCGGCGCCCTGGCCGCCGTCATCCTCTACACCGTCGTCGACCTCGGACTCGGCCTGCACGCCGACCACCCCGCCGCCACCGTCGCACTGCTCGTCCTGGCCGCCGGATCCTTCGTCGCCGTCGACCACCTGCTGCGCACCACCCTCGGCGTGGCCGGCGACGTGCTCTCGCTCGTCCTGCTCATCCTCCAGCTCACCGCCTCGGGAGGCCTCTACCCGATGCCCACCACACCGGGCTTCTTCCAGGCGCTGCACCCCCTGCTGCCGATGACCTACCTCGTCGACGGCCTCAGGGTGACCATCTCCGGGGGCCAGACCGGCCACCTCCTTCGCGACGCCGCCGTCCTGGCCGCCTTCGCGCTCGGCTGCCTGGCACTCAGCAGTCTCGGCGTCCGGCGCCGGCGCAGCTGGACCCCGGCCAGTCTGCACCCGGACATCGAACTGTGAGGCCGGCGTCGTGCCCGGCCCCACCGCACGGGGTGCGTGCGGGTCTGCGAAGAGAACGGCTCCGCGCCAGTCGGCCGGTCCGCTGCCGGTCGCCGACCTGATCGAGCGCATCACTCCAGAGGACCGGCCCGAGTTGCCCGGCGCGCACCGGGCAACTCGATGTGCACAGCCGGCGGTCGCGGCGGTGCAGGCGGGCCGGGGCTGAGCCCGGGGCCCTCGGCCTGTTCCTCGAGCCCGCAGCCCGCAGCACGCGCCCGCACGGAGGAGACGTTCACGCTGCCGAGGCCGAACTCCTCGCCGCCGCCCAGGCGAGCCGCGCGATGAGGGCGCAGGCGTCGTCCAACTCGCCGCATCGGCTGCGTAGTTCCTTCGGCGGGACGCGACCTGCCGCAGCGCGGTTGTCGGGATGGGTGAGGCCGACGAGGACGGGCCTGTCGTCGCAATGGTCAGTCGGACGACCATGCCGCCAATCGGCATCCCGCTATTATTGATCATGTAGGACGTGGTGCGGCGAACTCGTCGACCCAGCGGAGCGGTTGACGCGGGAGCGGTGAATGGCGGCAGGAGACAGCACAGTGCGTCGGGCCCGGTTCGGCGCGGCGGCGCTGGGCTCGGGGGTGTTCCCGGCCGTGTTCGTGGAGGCGGCGCTGGTCGCGAACTGGGACGCGGACCATCCGGTGCCCGTCCCCGGCGACGACTCACCCGGCGGTGGGGACATGGGGGCCGTGGCCGCTGTGCCGCTCTTCGCCCTCCTCGCAATCGTCTGCCTGGTCTTCCCGCTGCTGTGGGGGATCACGGTGATGCGCAGGCGGAAGGGCCGGTCGGTGCAGCAGCTGGTGATGGTCTCCACCGTCCTGCAAGGGATCGCCCTGCTGGTGGCCCTGCCGGTCGCGGCGAGCCTGCCGTACGGCTGGGCCGGTGTCACGGCCCTCGCCGCCGCGGAGCTGATCGCCCTCGGCGTCGCCCTGCAATCGCTCTTGTCGCGACGCCGGGGTGCGACCATCTAGAAGCAACACCGGTGACCGCTGTCCGTCATGGCCGGTACGGGGTCAGCGGTGTGGCCGGGTCGTCCGCGTCATCGGGCAGCTCGGGTAGCGGCCAGGCCGCATCCGGTGCCCAGGTGGGCCGGCCGCCGGCGAACCAGACCAATGCGGGGCCCTGCTCCAGAGCCTCGTCGCCGCGACTACTTCATGATCGCCGTGCGAATGGCCTCGGCTCGGTCGAAGATCACTGTCACGTCGTCGGTGGCGAAAAGGAACCGGTCACCCTCCCAGCGGCCGGCGGCGATCCATACCGACTCTGGCGTGGTTCGCAGCATCGCGTCGGGGCCGAGGTCCAGACGCACCCAGCACGGTGTCGCATCTCCCGAGACCCAGTCGACCCATGCCAACTCGGTGTCGACGATTTCCCGACCCAGCAGTTGCTGCCAGTGAGGATGGCCGACAACCGGCAGGACGACTGGACCCCACGACTCGCCGATGTTGACGAGGAACTCCTCAACGGGACGATCGAAGACCTCCAAGCCGTAGCGCCCGAAGGCGCTCCCCCATGTAAAGGTGAACACGACTCCGATGTCCGTGGTCAGCTGACACCCGTGAGCCGCCTCGTGGGACGTCCCGTAATCCCAGGTCAGCGGCTCGCGCCCGCCCTCATCCCTGCCGGTCATCAGGGCGTACTCGACTCCCGTGATGCGCAGGCCCCGCAGCGAAGCCACGACGCGCTCTAGCTGCGGGTGAGTGAGCCGAGGAGGGGTCATATCCGTGATGATCTCATTGCTCAGCTAGGCATTGCCGCTGATTTCTCCGCCACCGCATCCCGGCCCACGTACGGCTTGCGCGGCTGGGTGATCCGCAGGTAGCCGGAGGTCAGTTCGACGGCCGCTTCGGCCTCGTCGAACATGGAGAAGTCCTCCACCGGCAGGTGCGGCCGGTCCAACGGGTTCTGGCTCCGCCCCTGCCCGTGGCCCTTGCCACAGCGGCGGGAATCGGCCCGCCTGCGACGGGTGGGACGAGGCGCAGCAGGCGGAGGGAGCGGCGGCCGGGAGCTGTCCCGGCCGCCGCATGTGCTCGTGACGGCCCGCGGTCAGCCGCTGGTCGCCGAGGTGGCCAGGCTGCCGGGGTCGAGCGGTCGGCGGGCGGTGCCGTTCACCGCCGGCTGCGCCGCTTCGGCGGCGGCGGCGACGGCAGGGGCGGGGGCGGGTTCCAGGAACGGTGCCCGTTCCACGGCCGTCAGCCGGGCTGCGGGGGAGGCTTGGACGGGCAGGTCGGCGGCAGGCTCGGAGAAAGGACGCCACAACGGGCGCCGCTGATCGGAAGTCATGACCGCAAGTCTGGCAGTCCGCCGGCCTGATCCGCCCCGGGGCGGGGCCGTCAGGCGTCAGGAACGCGCGCCGCGGGACTTGTCCAGCTTCTCGATCTCCTCCTTGAGGACCTGGTAGGCCTCCCGTTCGTCGCTCGTGCGGGGCCGTCCCGCCTCGAACGACTGGAGTTCCTGTTCCAGAAGCGTGTAGGAGCCGTACTGGGAGTACTCGTCGAACAGCTCCCGCCGGAACGCTTCCGCGAGCGGGGTGTCGTCCCCGACGTTCCTGGAGGCGAACCGCTCTCCCCAGGTCGCGCGTTCGTCGGCGAGGTCTTCGATGACGTCGAGATCGGTGGGGCTGTACGGCATCGGCACCTCCTCGTCGACGGTGACGGCCTCGTACACGGCCCGTACCTGCGCCTGGTGCCGGTCCTCGTGCAGGGCGAGGCCGTACACGGGTGTCTTCTTGCCGAGGTAGCGCTGCAGATAGTGCTGGGCCGAGACCAGCGACTGCGCCGACTGCGTGTAGTCGATGAGGAGGACCTTGCCCGGCAGGTCCTTCGGCAGGAACTCGGCGAAGTGAGCGTCGAGCATGGCCTGCTGCTGTTCGGACGGCGGGGCGCTCGGCCGGCTCACCGCGGACTTACGGCCGAACCAGTTCCTCTCCCGCGACTTGGTGGTGAGCACCTTCCCGAGGATCGAACCCGGGTCCTCCGGTCCGGGGCGGAAGCTCGACAACGGAATCGAGTGGGTGATGCGGGGGTTCCTGCTCTGGAGGTGCGCCATGACGGCGGCCGGGCTGCGCCCAAGGCCGACGTAGACGAACGTGCCGGGTGGGTACGTCTTCTCGATCCAGTCGCCCAACTCCACCACCGATGTGAGGAGTTCGTCCTGTTTGTCGGCGTCCTTGCCCGCACTGTAGGCGGCCAGTTCGTTCATGAACCGCGCCTGGTCGTTCGGCCCGTACTCGCGTTCCGGACCTGACTTCAGGAAGGTGTCGAGAGAGCGGTACGCGGTGCTCCTGTAGTACGCCGACCGTTTGTCGTTCTCCCCCAGGCCGGCAGCCTCAAGCCACTTCTCGGCGAGCTCCCGCCTCAGCTTCTTCGTGTCGCCCGTCGCCTCGTGCAGCGAAGCCTGGAACACGGAGTCGTCGTCCTCGACGAACTGGTACGTGCCGTCCCGCATCTCCCAGGCGCCCTGAACGGTCGTCGCGGAGGACGGCGGCGCGTCCTTTCGCACCGCACGGCCGGGCCGCGCCGTGTCCGCCGCGTCCGCCGCGTGCCGGGCACCCGTGGACATCAGGCGGGTCGCGTTCGCCTCGGCCTCCCGCTCGAAGCGGTCCGACGGATCGGAGACGCGCAGGCCGGTGCCGTTGTCTGTGCCCGCCACCGGGCCCTGTCGCTGCTGGATGACATGGGTCAGTTCGTGCGCGAGGGTGTGGTGATCGCCCCCGCCTTCGCCGATCACCACATGGCTTCCCGAGGTGTACGCGCGGGCGCCGACCTCGGCGGCGGAGTTCCTGGCGCGGTGGTCGTCGTGGATGCGGACGTCGGAGAAGTCCGCGCCGAACCGGGACTCCATGTCGTCGCGGGTCGCCGTGTCCAGCGGGCGGCCGGGAGAGCGCAGGACGTCGTGCACGGTGGAGCGCTGCACCTGCGGCTGCTCGTCCTGACGACCGTCGTCGACGAGGAGCTGAAGCCGCCTTCCCGCCGGGAGGTGCCCGGCCCGCTGGAGCATCTGCACCACCGCGGCGTTCCCGACGGTGCGTTGCAGGCGTTGCAGGGGCTGCGACGCCGGCCCGGTGCCGCGCGGCCGACTCGCTCCGCTCGCCTTGTCGTTGACAACGTCCGCCTGCTTGCCGCTCTGGAACACGCCCGCTCCCGGATTCGTCCGCAACCCGCCGATCTCCACCCACCAGAGTCCCGTCGTGCACGGTGAAGCGGCCAGAGCCGCGCATGCAGCCCTTGGGCAGAGTTCGGTGCCCTTCCGGACAGATCGGGCGCTCAGAGGCCCCCGCCCTGCACCGCCACCTCGCCCAGAACATCCCCGGCGCCCCGCTCACCGAGATCCCACCGGCCCCCTGCCCATGGTCGAGCGCCCCGAGGAGCGGCAGAAACCGACGACCGACTGGCGCGGGCGGGAGACCGGTTTTCGGCATGCGGAGGGCGAGTTGGCCGAAACGCGTGGGGTGGGAGTGACGTGGCAGCACTCGACGGGCGCTCCTCCGGCCGTCGCCGCAGGTGGCGGCAGGCGCCCAACGGCTCGCGGGGAGGCCGGGTTCGACGGGTTCCGGCCGAAGGTGCCGACGGGCAATTCGGGCGCAATCGGCCGGTGAATTACGGCGGTTAACACGCGGGACATGAATTGGCAACGGGTTGCCCGGAATTCCGGGGCGTGGATAGATGTGTGTCCCGCCGGGCCGAACGCTCGGTCGGGACGACCCGATGTCGGGAACTCGGGACGCCGGAAGTCGTGAATCCGGGGCCGGGCGCGTTCCGCGCCGCCCCGTCGAGCTCAGGAGAGGGGGAACCGCGAGGTGCGTCCATCGGACTACGAGCCGTACTGCCAGGTCGACCAGGTCTTCTACGACGACCCGGCAGTGCGCGACGACGCCGGCGAGTTGTACCCGGCGGCGGTCGGCCCGGTGCCGCCGGGCTGGCGGCGCAGCCGGGACGGCGTGTGGGTCTACCTGCACCCCGAAGGGGTCACGCTGCCCGAGCAGGGCTGGAAGGTGCACGTGTCGGGGGCGCTGGACGAGGCGCCGCAGATCATCGACACCGTGATCGGATTCTGCCGGGACGAGCGGGTCAGCGTGAAATTCCTGGCGAGCCCTGAGATCGTCCTGAAGGCCAATTCGAAATACGCGCCGCGCGGTTCCAGCGGAAAGCTGCTGACGCTCTACCCGCTGGACGAGCAGGAGCTCCGGCGCGTCCTGGAGGGCCTCGAGCCGCTGTTGAAGGGGCGGCGCGGCCCGTACATCCTGAGCGACCTGCGCTGGCGCGACAGCCTGCTGTTCGTCCGGTACGGGGCGTTCCGGCAGCTGTACTGCCTGGACGCGCAGGGCCGGACGGTCTCGGCGCTGCGCGACGCGGACGGCCGCCTGGTGCCGGACCTGCGCCGGCCGGTGTTCTCGGTGCCGCAGTGGGTGGAGGTCCCGGCGTTCCTGGCCGCCCAGATCGAGGCCAGGGCCTTGGAGCAGGGCGCACCCGAGGAGTTCCCCTACACGATCGAGCGCGCCCTGCACTTCTCCAACGGCGGTGGCGTCTACAAGGCCCGCGACCGGCGGGACGGGCGGCTGGTGGTCCTGCGCGAGGCGCGGCCGCTGGCCGGCCTGGACCAGCACGGAGCGGACGCGGTGGTGCGGCTGCACCGCGAGCGGGACATGCTGCGGCGCCTCGACGGGCTGGACTTCGTGCCCCGGTTGTACGAGCACCGGGTGGTGTGGGAGCACGAGTACCTGGTCGAGGAGTTCGTCGAGGGCGAGAAGCTGGAGCGCTTCCTGTTCACCGGGCGTCACCCGCTGCTGGACGGCGACGCGGGCCCGGAGCGGATCGCCGAGTACACGGCGCAGGCGCTGGACTTCGCGGAGCAGCTCGCGGCGATGCTGCGCACGCTGCACGAGCGCGGGGTGGCCTTCGGCGACCTGCACCCGGGCAACGTGATGGTGCGCCCGGACGGCCGCCTGGCGCTGGTGGACTTCGAGCTGGCCTTCGACCTGGCCGACGGTGTCCCGCCGGCCTTCGGCGCCCCGGGGTTCATCTCCCCCGCTGCCCGTTCGGGGACGGCCGTGGACGAGTACGCGCTGGCCTGCCTGCGGTTGTTCCTGTTCCTGCCGCTGACCTTCCTGATCGAGCTGGACTCCGCCAAGGCCGGGCACCTCGCCCGCGCCGCCGCCGAGCGCTTCGCCCTGCCCGACGGGTGGGCGCAGGAACTGGTCGCCCGGCTGGCCGCGGCCACGGGCGGCGCCCTGCCGGCCGGGCGCGTCGAGCTCGCCACGCGCGCCGACGGCGCCGGGGCCGGCGCCGGGGCCGCGGGCACCAGAGCCGTGGACACAGGAGCCACCGGCACCGGGGCCGCAGCCGTGCTGCCGGCCCTGGACGACCCGGCCGGGGTGCGGCGGGTGATGGACGACCTGGCCGAGGGGATCCTCGCCGCCGCGACCCCGCACCGCACCGACCGTCTGTACCCGGGCGACCCGGAGCAGTTCGCGCGGGCCGGGGTCGACCTCGCACACGGCGCCTCGGGCGTCCTGTACGCGCTCGCGGAGGCCGGGTACCCGGTGCCCGGGGAGCACGTGGAGTGGCTGCTACGGGCTGCCCGCGACCCGAAGGTCGTCCGCCCGGGCCTGTACGACGGGCTGCACGGCGCGGCGCTGGCGCTTGAGCGGATGGGGCGGCGGGACGACGCACTGGACGTGCTGCGGCGGGCGGGGACGCTGCGGGAGGTGCGCAGCGGACTCGGCGTGCTGGGTGCGGACCTGGCGTCGGGCCTGGCGGGCATCGGGCTGAACCTGCTGCACTTCGCGGACCGCTGCGCCGATCCGTCCCTGGCCGAGGAGGCGGTGACGGTGGCCGGGGTGCTGACCGGCCCGGAGGCTCCTGCGCTCGGGCGCGGGCGGGTCGGCCTGCTGCACGGCGGTTCGGGCGTGGCGCTGTTCCTGGTCCGGCTGTTCGAGCACACCGGTGAGGCGCGCTGGCTGCAGGCCGCGGAGGCCGCCCTCGCCCGGGACCTGGCCACGGCCCGGCTCGACGGGAAGGGCCTGCTGCTCACCGAGGACGACCGGGCCACGGCCTACCTGGGCGCGGGCTCGGCGGGCGCGGCGGTGGCGGCCAGGGCGCTGCTGCGCCACCGTGACGACCCCCGACTGGCCGAGGCCGTCGAGCAGGCGGAGCGGGCCTGTGCGGCGGAGTTCGTGCTGATGCCGGGCCTGTTCGAGGGCCGGGCCGGGCTGATCTGCGCGCTCGCCGGCTCCTCCTCGCCGCAGGTGCGGGGGCAGGCGGCGCGGCAGGTCGAACGGCTGGCCTGGCACCTCGTCCGCCACGAGGGCCGCGCGGCCGTCCCCGGCCACCAGCTGTTCCGGCTCTCCACCGACCTGGCCACCGGCTCGGCCGGCGTCCTCCTGGCGCTGCACGCGGCGTCGAACCCGAAGGGCACCGCCCTTCCCCTCCTGGACCACCGGGACGCGGCCGCGTCCCGGTAGAGCAAGAAACCGTACGGCTGGCCGTTCGTCCGACCGGTCAGTCGCCGTTCAACTCAACGAAATGAGGTGTGTCATGGCTTTCATCCTCGACCTTCAGGGCCTGCACGAGGAGTCCGAGACCTACGTCGAGTCGCTCTGGTGCAGCCACTGGTCCTCGCGCGCCTGCATGTGAGGCGCCCGGTGGCCGTGAGGGCCGCCGCGGACCCGGTGCCCGCCGCCCCTCCCCGGGGTGGCGGGCACCGCCGCGTTCAGGCCGCTGATCGACGGACTGGGACGGGGATCAGAGACGCAGGACGATGAGGGCGGTGTCGTCGGTGAGTCCGGTGGGTGGGATGAGGTCGGTCAGGAGGGCGTCGGCGAGGGTGTCGGGGTCGGCGAGGCGGTGGCGGGTGAGGGAGCGGGCGAGCCGGTCGAGACCGGTGTCGATGTCCTCGCGGCGGCGTTCGACGAGACCATCCGTGTACAGCGCGAGGACGGAGCCTTCGGCGAAGGCGGTACGGGCCTGGGGGCGGGGGACGTGCTCCGGACGGGCGCCGAGCGGGGGGTCGGTGGCCTGGTCGAGGAAGATGACGGTACCGTCGGGCCGGCACAGGGCGGGCGGCGGGTGGCCGGCACAGCTGTAGGTGAGCGTGTGGTCGGTCCAGTCCACGAAGACCGATGCGGCGGTGGTGTTCTCCGCCCCGTCCACGGAGCGGGCGTACAGGTCGAGGACTTCCAGGGCCTGGGCGGGGCCGGTGGCGACGCGGGAGGCGGCGGACAGGGCGCTGCGCAGTTGGCCCATGACGCCGGCGGCGATGAGGCCGTGGCCGACGACGTCGCCGACCGCGACCGCGACGGCGGTGTGGTCGGTACCGGTCAGGTCGGCGAGGTCGTACCAGTCGCCGCAGACGTTGAGCGCCCCGGTCGCCGGCCGGTAGCGCACGGCGGCCCGGTGGTGGCCCAGCGGCCGGGGCGCGGGGAGCATGGCCTCCTGCAGGTGGAGGGCGACCTCGCGTTCGCGGGCGTGGGCCCGGCGCAGGCGCTCGTTGACGCCCTGGAGTTCACGGGCCCGGGTGTAGAGCTCGGCTTCCAGCACCCGGGTGCGGTCGCGGCCGCGGCTACCGCGGGCCTTGATGAGCTCGGTGACCTCCTCGACACGGTGCAGCAGCAGCGCCACGCTGCCGTCCGGGGCGAGCACGGGGGTGTTGACCGGGCTCCAGTAGCGTTCCTGCCACGTGCCGGGCCGTTCGAGGTCCTCGACGTCGTAGCGTTGCAGGGCCATGGTGTCGCGCTCGCGGGTGGCGACGACGCGCCGGAGTGAGGCGTGCAGGTTGCGGACCCCGGTGGCCGCCGGGTCGTCGGGGTTGTCGGGAAAGACGTCGAACAGGTAGCGGCCGACGAGCTGCTCGCGGGTGCGTCCGGACAGCAGCAGGTACGCCCCGTTGACGTCCGCGTACACCAGGTCGGTGGTCAGCAGGGCGACGGCGCCCGGCAGGGACTGGAAGACCGACTGGTAGTCGATGACGGACCCGCCCACGATCCACCTCCCTTCCCTCGCCGCTCTCCGATCAAGGAGTCCTTCCACGATAGGCACGGACACCCGGGTCGGCCCGCTTCGCTCCTCGGGCCGCCGACGCGGCCTGGGCAGGGCGGGCCGTCGGTACGGCTGCGCAGGCCGGCCACGCCGACGAGGCCGCCGCAGGGGTCATCGTCAGGGCAGCAGGACGGCCTCGCCCCGGTCGCGGTGGGCTTCCAGGTCGGCGTGGGCCTGGGTGGCCTCGGCCAGGGGGTAGGTGCGCCAGATCGGCACGGTGAGCTTTCCGTCGGCGGGCCGGCCGCACCAGCTCGGCCAGGGACTGGCCCGCCTGCTCGGAGGTGCCAGCGCGCTGCGTGGACGGCAGGGCCACGCAGTCCACGGTGACGACGCCCGTCCCCGGCGCCACGGCCCTCCAATCGGGCGCAGTTTCGGAGCGATCGGAAGCACCCCGCGCGCCGCGCCCCAAACAGGCGGGTGCAACGTCCTGCCGGCGGCGTTCAGCGCGCAGCGCGTGCCGGAGAACGGTGTCGTGGCGAGGGTCATCGCATATATGACGATTCATCCTTGTAGGTGCAGTTTCTATACACACCATGCGTGACGCCGCCAATCCGTGCTGTCATACCCCTGTCAGATCCCCCGGCACGCATCGCACTTTGGCGGGAAGGCAGGAAGATGGGCAGATCCACGTTCACGGCCAGGACGGTGGCCGTCGCCCTGACGGCTTCGGCGTTGCTCGCCGCCTCAGGGAGCCCGGCCCACGCCGAGGCGGGGCAGGACACCATCGGCATGTACAAGCAGGAGAAGACCCAGTGGTGCTGGGTCGCCTCCGGGCTGACGATCGCCAAGTTCCACGGCTACGGCAGCACGCAGACGGACTTCTGCACCCGGGCCCAGCCTTACTACGGCTGCAACAACCAGCCCGCCACGCTCGACGACATGGCCAGGGGCTGGAGCAGCCTCGGCATGACCCACCCCGGCTCGGGCCTGAGCAGCGCGGCCACGTTCAACCAGGTCTACACCGACGTCAAGGCGGCCCGGCCGGTCGCCGCCCGCATCGGCTGGACGTCCGGCGGGGGCCACATGAACGTCGTCTACGGCTTCGACACGTCGAACAACACCATCGCCGTCGCCGACCCGTGGCCGGACACCGCCACCTACACGTGGTGGAACTACGGCGACTACGTCAGCAACAGCTCGTTCAAGTGGACCCACTCCCGGATCGGCATCTCCCGTTAAGGCAGGCGGCATGCACGAAAGAAGAACGTCCGGCAGGTGGGCGGCCCCCCGCCTCTCCCGCCTGACCACCGTCCTGGCACTGGGCGCATCCGCGCTGCTGTCCGTCGCCGGCCCCGCGCACGCGGCCGCACCCAGGGACCCCCGCCCGGCGGACATCCCGGACTACCGGGCCGCCCTCGACCTTGTGAAGTCGGCCGACGTCCACAACGCCGTCTGCCGCTTCCTCAGCGTTCCGGTGCCCCAGGGGGACGGCGTCGAGACGCCGCAGCCGATCCCCGACAAGGCCGACCCGTGCGAGGGCATGCCGGCGTTCACGGTCAAGGACCCGTTGGCGCTGAATGAGATCACCCCCGGCTTCGTCGCGGGGACGTCCCTGCCGATCGCCACCGAGGCGGTCAGGCTGAGTCATCTGGTCTCCGCGCTGAACGCCCCGGTCAACGGACGGAACGCCACCGTCATGCTCGCCCCGACCGAGGGTGGCGGATGGCACTTGGCGGCCGTGCGCGAGGGCGACAGCGACGCCACGTACGCGGGCACGGCCACGGTGGGGACCCTGGTGTTCACCGAGCCCCAGATCCGCGGCTGGTACCGACTGAAGCTCACCACGGTCGAACCGCTCAACGACCAGGCCAGGCAGGGCCTGGACGGCCGGTCGTCGGTCTCGCTGAGCGACTACCAGAAGCTGGTCAAGGCCCGTTATGCCGACAAGCTGCCCGGCTCGGCGTACGACACCACGGGCATGTCCAGCGGCTACGGCGCCACGAAGAAGACGGAAGACGCCCCCTCCTCGACACCCTTGCTCCTCGGCGGTTCGGGCGCGGCCCTGGCGCTCGCCGGCGGTGCCTTCGCCCTCCGCCGCCGGCGCCACACCACCGCCTGAACCCGGCCCCCTTCGCCCCCGGCCCGGCCCCCCGCCGTCACAGCGGCCTGCGCCGGGGGCGACCGACGACCATCGCCCTGTCGCCATCACCACGCGCGCCCGCACGGAGCAAGCGTCCATGGCGCCGTCGAGAACGGCTGGGGAGTGCATCGGTGCAGGGTCGTCGATCACGGAGGAGGCGCTCGGCGATGGCTGGGCCCGTCGGTCGGTCGGCGGGTCAGTCGATGCCCTCGATGATGCGGAAGTCGCGCTCGAAGCCGTCGGGGAGGGCCACCAGCGCCTTCTTGTATGCCTCGCTCTCGTATGCCGCGACCGCCTGTTCGAAGCTGTCGAACTCGATCAGAACGACGCGCTGCGTGATTCCGGCCTCGTGGGCGACGACTCGACCGCCACGGGTCAGGACGCGCCCGCCCGCAGCCCGGACAGCCGGACCCGCCAGCTCGTTGTAGGCAGTGAGCCTCTCAGGGTCGGAAATGGCGGGGTAGACACTGACCCAGTAACCCTTGGCCATGGAAGACCTCCTGTGTTCGGCCGGACACGTCCGACTTCGAATCGACACTCGGATCGTTCGATCCCGACGACGGCCCAAGGGGCGGGGTTCTCAAAGGTCTCCGTCGAGGTCATGCCTCGATCCTTGCCGTTCGAGCCGGCCTCGGCCATGGCGGAAAGGTCAGCCTCCGATACATTCTGGCCATGCCCGTCCACCATGCCGGCCCCGGTGCTCCCGGCGCCCGCGACCTAGCCGGTCGCACCGCCGAACAGGATCGCGCGATGCCCCCAGGACCGCGGCCTCGCGCCCACAAGGTGGTCGTCCTCGTACTCGACGGGATCTACCCCTTCGAACTCGGCATACCTCAACACGTCCTGGGCGCCGCCGGTGGCCGCTACGAGGTGGTGACCGCGGGCGTGGACGGGAAGCCCGTGCGCACCGTCACGGACCTGACCGTCACCCCCGGGCACGGCCCCGAGGTGCTGGCCGAGGCGGACACCGTGATCATCCCTGGGTACGCGATCACACGGTCCTCGGCCACCGCCACGGACTCCAAGGCCCTGGACGCGCTTTCCGGCGTCCGGCCCGGCACCCGTCTGGTGTCGATCTGCAGCGGTGCCTTCCTGCTGGCCGGCACCGGTCTCCTCGATGGGCGCCGGGCCACCACCCACTGGGCGCTCAGCGACCGCTTCCGGGAACTGTTCCCCCGGGTCGAGCTCGACACCGGCGTTCTTTTCGTCGACCACGGTGACGTGTTGACCTCGGCGGGGGCGGCCAGCGGCTTCGACGTCTGCCTGCACCTGCTGCGCCAGGACCACGGCACCGAGGTCGCCAACCAGGTCGCCCGTTTCTGCGTCATGCCGCCGTACCGGGACGGCGGGCAGGCACAGTACATCGAGCGGCCACTGCCGCCGACGGGCGCAACCGGCACCGGGCCGACCCGCGACTGGGCCTTGCAGCGGCTTGAACTGCCGCTGTCACTAGACGAGTTGGCAGCGCACGCGACGATGAGCACCCGTACCTTCGCCCGGCGCTTCAAGGAAGAGACCGGTCTGAGCCCCGGCCGCTGGCTGACCTCGCAGCGGCTGCGGCGGGCCCGGCACCTGCTGGAGTCCAGCGATCTGCCGGTGGAACGCGTCGCCCACGAGGTCGGATTCGCCACCGCCACCTCGCTGCGCCGGCACCTCGCGGCGGAGGCCGGAGTCGCCCCGTCGGCGTACCGTCGTACCTTCCGTGCCCCGGATCCGGCCACCGGCGATGCGGGCTCCGTTCCCGCCTAGCCACGACGCACCGTACGCTTCCCGGTGGTTCATCCGAACCCCTGCGCCGGGCGTCCATCGGCCGCGGCGCGCGGCGATTCGCCCGCGAGCGTCGTCGGTGTCGACAGCGGACCGAGGTCGAAGGCCGGCGCTGTGCGAGATGACGCCGACGGACATCGCGTCGACCCCGGTCTGCGCGACGGACGTGACCGTGGACAACGGGACGTTCGGCCGGGGGTGATGAGCCGCCACGGACGAGGCAGATCGTCGATCGCCCGATCGAGTGCTCCACGGGCGGACCGCTGCCCGACTACCGTTGCTCCGCATGACCCACACCCGGCTCGAAGTCACGGCGGAGTTGGTCCGCCACCTGTTGCGTGACCAGCATCCCGACCTGGCCGATCGCCCGGTGAGGCTGGGCGCGCGTGGCTGGGACAACCAGCTGTGGCGGCTCGGCGACGACCTCGCCGTCCGGTTGCCCTGGGCAACGGAGTCCGCCGACGCGCTGCTGCGCAAGGAGCACGCCTGGCTGCCCGCCCTCGCCCCGCACCTTCCCCTGCCGGTGCCCGTCCCGCAGCGCCTCGGCGAGCCCTCCGAGCGGTTCCCACGGCCCTGGATCGTCACCACCTGGGTGCCGGGCGAGCCCGCCGACCGCGCCCCCGCCACGCGCGCCGCGGAGGCGGCCGACGCCCTGGCCGCCTTCCTGACGGCCCTTCACCGACCCGCCCCCGACGGAGCGCCCACCGGCCGTGACCGCGGAGGACCGCCGGCCGACCACGCCGAAGGCTTCGCCGAACGGCTCGCCTCGGCCACCGACAAGGGGCTGATCCCCGACCCGGACGCCGTCCGCGCCGTCTGGGAAGACGCCGCCTCCGCGCCCCACTGGACAGGCCCGGCCCTGTGGCTCCACGGCGACCTGCACCCGGCCAACGTGCTCACCACCGACGGCACCATCTGCGGCGTGATCGACTTCGGCGACCTCTTCGCAGGCGACCCGGCCATCGACCTCGCGGCAGCGTGGATCCTGCTGCCGGACGGCGCCACCGACCGCTTCCACCGCGCCTACCGGCCGACCCCGGACCCCGCCACCCTGCGCCGCGCCCGCGGCTGGGCCGTGTGGCGCGCCCTCGCCGGCCTCCTCATCGCAGACGCCGGCGTCCACGGGCGCCCCGGCGGCAAGGTCACCTGGGGCCCACCCGCCCACGCCTCGCTGCGGCGACTCGTCGCAACGGTCCGCAGGCCCGGTGAGCACGGCCCGGAGCCCACGGAGCCCCTGGGGCGGATCCGGCCCCACAGCTGACCGGCCCGGTCCCGGACGGGAACCAGGGCCTACCGGACATCAGGACACGACAGCCACGACGACGTTCCGAACGGACTTCTTGACCACGACGACTCCTCCGTGCTGGTTCAGTGGTCGGCGGCGAGGCTGCCGTTCGGGCATCGACGTCCAGTCAACGGGGAGTCAACAGGATGGTCGCGTGCGGTTCCACGGCCGCAACCGGCGGCGCCGGGCGCACCACGGGACCAACAGCCCTGCGGGGACGGCGACGACGGCGCCACGGGAGCGCAGCGCAGGCGGCGGTGCGCTCGTCCATTCCCTCACGGTGACCGCGAGCGCGGCCGGCCGCACGCCGGGATGACGGATGTCAAGGGCTCGCCGGCATGCATGACACGAAGGGAGAGAAGCCCACAGGACGCTACGGCAGCGGATCGGCGTCGGCGTCGGGGGCGATGGAAAGGACGATCTTGCCGCGGGTGCGCCCCGACTCGCTGGTGGCGTGGGCTTCGGCGGCGTGCTCCAGGGGGTAGGTGCGGGCCAGGGACACTCGCAGCAGGTCCTGGTCGACGAGGGTGGCGAGAGTGGCCAGGTCCTCACCGGACGGGGTGAAGGACAGCTCGACCAGCCCGAGGCCGAGCTCGTCGGCGCGTGTGCGCAGGGCGGTGCGGACCGGGCCGGTGCCGCGCACGTCGACCAGGACACCGCCGGCCCTGAGCACCTGAAGCGACCGCAGGCCGTAGTCGCCGCTGATCGGGTCGATCACCGCGTCCACCCGGCGGCCGTCGGCGGCGAGCTCGGCGGCGAAGTCCGTCGCCGTGTAGTCGAGGACCTCGTCCGCACCCAGCCCGCGCACGAAGGAGTGGTTGGCCTCGCGAGCGGTGCCGATGACGAAGGCGCCGCGTGCCTTGGCCAGCTGGACCGCCAGGTGGCCGACGCCGCCCGCCGCCGCGTGGACCAGCACCCGGCTGCTCCCTTCCACCGTGCCGGCGCGCTCCAGCGCCTGCCACGCCGTCAGCGCCGTCACCGGCAGCGCCGCCGCCTCGCGCAGGCCCGCGCGCCGGGGCGCAGCGGCCAGCTGGGATTCGGGGACGGCCGCGTACTGGGCGTAGGAGCCGCGCGGCGGGATCGTCACCCCGTAAACGCGGTCGCCCGGCTGGAACCGGGTGGCCCCCGGGCCGGTCGTCTCGACGGTCCCGGCCATGTCGAGGCCGATCGAAAACGGCGGGGTACCGAAGCGGCGCACCTGTCCGGAGCGGATGCGCCAGTCGGCGGGGTTGACCCCGGCGTACGCGATCTTGACCAGGACCTCGCCCGGGCCCGGTTCCGGCACCGGCACACGGGCCGCCGCCAACACCTGCGGCCCGCCGTACTCGCGGACGACGACCGCGCGCATATCGCTGCCCATGGAATCCCCCTGATGATCGACGCCGACGGGGACCGGGCCGTTCCCGGTCGCCTCGCCATGGCGATCATCCTGGTCGCGATGGGTATCACTTGTGAAGTAGGTACCTGAAGGGTATTCAGGTACCTCATGGATACCGACTCGCGCCGCAGCAACGCCGACCTACTCGCGACCTACCGTCGCGACTGTCCCTCCCGCACAGTCGTCGAGGTCCTCGCCAACAAGTGGTCCCTGTACGTCCTCGCCGCCCTGCGCCGCTCCCCCGGACCCCTGCGATTCAGCCAACTGCGGCGCCTGCTCGACGGCGTGACGCAGAAGATGCTCACCCAGACCCTGCGCGCCCTCGAACGCGACGGCCTCGTCGCCCGCACCGTCTACCCCACCGTGCCCCCGCGCGTCGAGTACTCCCTCACTGATCTCGGACACGCCGCCGGCGAGCTCACCACCGCCGTCGCCGACTGGGCCGTCGACCACGCCTCCCGTATCCACGCCGCCCGCGCCGCATTCGACGCGCGCCCCGAGGAGCCCAGTGCTCTGTAGAGGACTGATGCGAAGGACTCGCCGGCGCGCATGAGATGAAGTGAGGGAGTCCAAAGACCGGTTGTGGCGCCTGATCCGGACTCCCTCGTCCTGCTTCACCGCGGAACGGATGCGGTTGGTACCGGCTCTTAGTCAGGCGCGGCGCGCGCGGATGGCGAGGAACGGGGGCAGCCCGGCCCGCTGTGGTTGCGCGGCTGCCACTCGGGCACATGGGACCGGCTCGGTAACGGCTTCCAAGACGAAACCGTGCCGGACCAGTGCGGTCAGGTACGTGGACAGCGTCCGGTGTCGGTTGCCGGCCCGGCGAGCACCGTCGGGGTTGCCGGAGCGCCAGAAGCCTTCGGTGAGGTGGTGGCCGACGACCCGGCGGACGGTCCCATCGGGCGCCTGCGTCCAGGTGGCGTACGGCGCTTCGAAGCAGGGGTGGGGGATGGTGAAGACGAGTGAGCCCTGCGCCACCAGCACTCGCCGCACGGCCGCGAGCGCCGCGTCGAGGTCGGGCACGTTGTTCAGGGACAGCCCGGCGGTCACCCGGAGGCTCCGCGGGCGGCCACCGCTCGGGCGATGATCCCCTCGCCACACCCGAGGTCGAGGGCGCGATTGCCGCCGAGCTCCTCCGGGAGGTGATGGAGCAGCACATCACGGTTGAAGTCGTGCATTGCGGAACCCGCCCGCAGCAGTTCCGCGTACCAGTCGGCGATGGTGTCCCAGGAGTCAGGCATCGAACTCGGACGCTACTCGCTCCGCGCCGGACGCCGCCACCCGTCTTCAGCTCGCCTCACCCCTTGGAAGAGATCATCCAGGTGGCATCCGGCCCGGTGGGGTCGGCCGAGCCGCGGTGCGGGTACCGGGCGGCGCCGGGCGGAGGTTGAGGCCCGGCGCCGGGCTCGTTGCCCGGGGCCTTCACGGCGGTGATCCAGGCGGGGTGGGCGAGTTGGTGGCGCAGGGTCTCGAGTCGGGCGAGGTGGGCGTCGAGCGTGGCGTTGACGTCGTTTCCGAGGCTGCGGACCCGGCTTTGGAGGTCGGCGATCCCGTTCAGGATGGGCTGCCACCGGTCCGGGCCGGTCGCGTGGGGGTCAGGCGCGTCGTTGGTGGCTGTCATCGCGGAGTCGGTCGGTCTGGCGGGTGAGGTCGTCGAGCCGGGTGGCGAGGTCGGGGTGGGCGGCGGCGAGGTGGGGGCGCATGTCGGCCAGGGGGGCTATGAGGTCGGCCGGGTCGGCGGTGCCGAGGGCGGCGGTGAGCGCGGTCAGCGCGGGCCCGGCGGCAGGGGTGTGGCCGGGCGCGGCGGTGATCCGGGCGGCCAGGACACGCAGGGCGGCGCCGTTGTCGCGGGCCCAGACGCCGACGGCGCGGTCGGCCGCACGGCGGTCGCGCACGGCCTTGACCCGCTCGGCTCCGGTCTCCCCCGGCGAAGTGGTGCCGGCGGGGCGCAGGCGCAGGTAGCGGTTCTCGGCGGCCTGGCGGCTGGCGACGCCCATGGGGCGGGCGAGGTCGGCCCAGGTCGCGCCGCCGGCGCGGGCGGCCTCGACCAGCGGGGCCTCCCAGTCCGCGAGCCGGCCGCGCAGTTCGCGCAGCAGGAGCAGGGCGGCCAGCGCGTGCTCGGCACCGCCTTCCTCGGCGTCCCGGGGTGCGGAGGCCGGCGCGTGGGCGGTGCGCACGGCGTCGTCGATGGCGGCGAGTGCCGCGGCGGCGGCGAGGAAGGAAACCGGCCCGGAGTCGCGGCCAGGGCTGGGGTCGGGCTTCGGCGGCTTTGTACTCATGACGTCATTCTAGGGATGACGAGGTGCTGTTGTCATCGAACGGATGACATGCTACAACGGTGTCCGGTGAAGCGCACTGGCACCCATCGACCTGTGGAGGTGTTTCGCGATGCTGATGCGCACTGACCCGTTCCGCGAGCTGGACCGGCTGACCCAGCAGTTCCTCAACACGACCGGCACCTGGTCGCGCCCGACGCCGATGCCGCTGGACGCCTACCGCGCCGGCGAGGAGTACGTGATCTGCTTCGACCTGCCCGGGGTGGACCCGCAGGCGATCGACATCGACGTCGAACGGAACATGCTCACGGTCAAGGCCGAGCGCCGCCCCCGCCAGGAAGGCGAGGACGTGAGGTGGGAGCTGACCGAGCGCCCCCTCGGCGTGTTCTCCCGGCAGGTCATGCTCTCCGACACCCTCGACCCCTCCGGGATCACCGCCGACTACGACTGCGGCGTGCTGACACTGAAGATCCCGGTCGCCGAGAAGGCCAAGCCCCGCAAGATCACCATCAGCCACAGCGGCAACCCCAAGCAGCTCCAGGCCTGACCCCGCCCCCGGACCGTCCCGTGCCGCCCCTGATTCCCCCCGTAGGCGCGGCACGGGACACCCCCGCCCCTTCCCTTCTCCCGCCCGCCCACTACGCGGCGAACGGGGCTGCGAGTCCTGCGATGACCACTCTGGTGAGCCCGTTCACGGTCCGGGCGCGCGGCGAGATCGACCTCGACACCGCGCCGCGCCTGCTCCGCGAACTGGAACGCGCACTCGCCGAACACCACGTGGTGGTGCTCGACCTGTCACAGGTCACCTTCATGGACTGCTCGGGCCTCGGCGCACTCGTCCAGGCCCGCAACCAGGCCGACCGCGGCGGCCGCCGCCTCGTCCTGCGCGGCGTCAGCCGCCCGGTCGCCCGGATCCTCAGGCTCACCGGCCTCACCCGCCGCCTGGCCCCCGTCCCGGACCGGACGGCGGAACGGGCCCCGTCCGCCCCCCATCCGGGAGGAAGGTGAACACGGTGAGGATCCGCTGGGAAGCGTTCCTGGACACCGTCCGCGAACGCGGGCGAGTACGGCACGCCCGGGGAAGCGGAGCGTGCGCCGCGCGTCGTGCTCGCCCTGCCGCCGGCCGACGCCCCTGAACCCCGACCCCACCGACGCGCTCAGCCGCGGCGGACCGTTCCGGAAGGCCACCCGCCATGACCCGCCACAGCCTGGTCCAGCACGTCCGCGAACTCGGCCGCTACTCCAGCGACCAGGAGGCCGAACAGGTCCTCGAAACCGTCCTGGGCATACTCGGCTCCCAGCTCACCGGCGAAGAACGCTGCGCCCTTGCCGCCGCACTGCCCGAACACGCCCGCGCCGCGTTCGTCGCCCCGATCCCGCTCGACCGGCCGGTGACTGCACCGGCCTTCGCCGAAGCCGTCGCCCGCACCCTCCACACCACCCTCGCGGGCGCCCGCTGGGACGCCTCCTGCGTCCTGACCGCCCTCGCCGACCTCGCCGGCAACCAGCTCACCGACCGCCTCCTCGCCTACCTCCCCCGCGGGTACGCGCTCCTGTTCGGCCGCGCCGACCTCACCCCCGCTGCCGCCTGACCCCCCCCCCCCCCCCCCCACCGCGGGAGCGGCTGCCCCTCGCCGAAGGAGGAATGAAGAGGAATGAAAGAGTCAATACCGGGCAAAAGGTGACGAAAGCGCGGTGCTGCCGTACCGCCGGGAACCGCTGGAGGAATCGATGGGTGACCTGTCGAACAAGGCGCAGGAAGTAGCCGGCAAGGCGAAGGAGAAGGCCGGCGACCTCACCGGCGACCAGGAGCTCAAGGGTGAGGGCCAGGCCGATCAGGTGGAGTCGAAGCTCAGGCAGGCCGCCGACGATGTCAAGGACGCCGCGCAGGGCGCGGCCGACCGGGTGAAGGGCGCACTCAGGCGCAAGGACTGACCGAGGAAGGCACCGGCATGGCACTGTTCCTGTTCATCCTGCTGATCGCGGTGGTGTTCGGCTTCGTCGGCGCCCTGGTCAAGGGCCTGCTGTGGCTACTCGTCATCGGCGTCGTGCTGTTCGTCGCCGCCCTGGTCTTCGCCGGTGTGCGCCTGGGCCGTGGGAGAGGCGCACACCGGTAGGAGCGGCGCATCGCCAGTCGGCCCGGGCCGACTGGCGATCGCTTCGTGTGACCGGCACGGGGCAAGCGGAGCCACCGATTCCAGGACCGACAGAACGCGGGTGCCGCGACCCCTGCCGGGCCGGCCGACTTCACCAGGACCGCAGCGAGGGCGGTCCGACGAGCGTCCAGTCAGGGTTGTCCCCGATGAGAGTGACCGTTGCGAGGAGGTCGCAGCCCCAGATCCCGTGCTCGTCGTCAGGTGAAGCGGCGATCACCGACTCCGCGATCCACGACACTCCCGCTTGCACCTCAAGGGTCGGCCAGTCGGCGACGGGATCTCCTGCGGTCCCTCTCGTCGCCGTCGAGCACACGGCGACCTCGTCGACGAACGGACCGGACCGCTCGGTCACCAGGAGATCACCAGTTGACAGGAGCTCGTCCAGGAGGCGGCTGATCGCTGCTCGCCCGTTCTCCTCGTCCGACCGGCAGAAGTACGTCAGGTGGTACGCCGCGATCGGATCCCCTCCCCCGAACGCCTCGACTCGATCATGGTAGAGGCCGTACTTCCGTCGGTACCTGACCGTCAGGACAGCGGACCGGCCAGCAGCCGGGCGGCCAGGTCATGCAGTTCGGCCACCAGCTCCTTCGTCGGCCCGCCGCAGTGTTCCTGCTGGTCCTCCGCGTGGTACAGCCATCGGCGGACCGGCCACAGCGGCGAGCCGGGGTCGTCGGCGGGGCCCAACGCGAAGTCGATCCGCCCGGCCACCACCAGCGGATCGAGACGACCGTCCAGCAGGTCCCGCAGCCAGTACCGGGCCAACGCCCGGGCGCGGGCCTCCACGGTGGCGGGCAGCCGCAGCTCCGGCCAGAGTTCCTGCTCCACCTCGGCCAGCAGCCGGCGCGCCTCCAGAACGTCCGACTCGGACAGCACGCCGAGCTCCCACAGGCCCGGGGTGTCCACCCCGCCGGCCAGTGCCGTCCGGGCAGCCTCCACCGCCGCGGCGACCGTCTCCGGACAGCCGGTGGTCCCCCGCTCCAGCAGCACCCGACGCAGCGGCTCCAGCGCCAGCTCCAGCTCCATGGCGCGAGCCTAGTGCAGCTCCGCGGAGGTTCGTCGGGGGCGTGGGTCGGATGGCCAGGACAGTGGGCTTCTTCCGGTGAACCGACGGGCCGGCCACTGGGCCAGCCGGACTCGAGGTGTTCGCGTGCGGCCGGATGGCCTGGTGGGTGATGTGAACCCACTGGTTCCCGGTGTTGTGACGGCGCTAGCCCAGGAGCTCCCGGCGTGCGCGGGGGCGCACTCGCACAGTAGTGCTGCAAGCCTGGCCGCTGTGCGCTGTGGCGCCCTGCAGGCTTGTGGACAACTGAATTGACGTACCGTTAGCCTCTGGATCTCCAGACATGGCCGAGGGTGTGAATCCACCTAATCCACCTAGCTCGCAGGGGGCCCGGTGAAGATCAACAAGCTGTCGACTCAAGGCGGCAACTTCAATAACTACGAAAAGGTTGACACTGTCAACCACTTTGAGAACGGCGGCCTTGTCATCGGGTCGGGGGCGCCCAGGCAGGCCGAACTTCAGAGCGCCCTCGCCGCCGTGCTGGAGGAGATCAGCGCCGCCCGTGACACCGGTGCTCTCACCGGGGTTGTCGCAGGCAAGCTGGAAGGACAAGTCCGCGAGGCGGCCGAGGCCGTGACTGGCCCGAACGCCGACGGGCAGACCGCGAAGGGCAAGCTGACCACAGCCCGGCAGTTCCTGGTCGGATCGGGCGGCGCCCCCGCGATCGTCGCGGCCCTGTCCGCAGCGATCAACGCCGCGAACGCGTTTTGACTGCTACAAGAAGCCGGGGCGCGAGAGCCAGTGCAGCAGGTCAACGTCGGCTCGGACGGCAACAAGAACCCCATTGTTCTTGTGCTCGGTTCCCTTGCCCTTATCGGTCTTGTGGCGGTCGTCCTCGTCGCCCTGAAGGGCGAGAAGGGCCGGGGTGACGTACGGGCAACCGCAGACAGTCCGGCCCCGGCCGTAACGATCACCGGGACGTCGTCGGGGGTACTCCCGACCAGCGCGGCGGACACCAATGCGCCAGGTCGGAGCACGCCGCCGACGGCACCCGCCGGGGCGGCCAACACCGGTTCGGCAGGGGGACTCGCGGTGCCGACCAGCCCCACCCCCGCGGCGGGGAGTCCCGGCCCGGTATGCGCGTCGGAGCAGCCGGCGCCTGCTTCGAACGTCTCTGAGTCGGCCTGCTACCTGCGGGATGGCGACAGGCTCTACATGATGGCGTCGGCCAAGGCCTCGACAGCGGCTTCGGCCACCGTCTATGTGTGGTTGACGGCTGGGAACGTGTACGCGTACCCGTCCAGCGGCCCCCATGGGTTTCCATCGACCACCCTCACGTCGACTGCACAGGAGTTCCGCTACCCCGTGGACATGCCGCTGACGCGCGGGGTCACGTACTACGTGCACGTCAGCTCCCGGCCGCCCGGGACGGGGGTGCCGAACGCAATGAACAACCCCGAGGTCACGGGTCACTCGATCGGGCTTCGCTGGTAGCCCGGCAACCCGGTGGTAGGGCGCCTGTCACAACTCCTGGTACTGCAACGGTACTTCCTATGACGAGGCTTCAGCTTTCGGGCTGCGGCCTCGTTTCTCGTAGTGACTGATCCCGGCCTGTTGCCGACGTCGTCGGCCGACGTGCTGTTGCGGTCCTGCAGGCCGGACGGCGCCGGGCGACCGCGCGCCGGGCCAGGGGGTACGCCGACAGCGCGGCCGCCCCGCCCAGCGCGCCGAACAGGAGCGGGGCATTCCACCACGGCACCAGCTCGACGGACCGGCCGTCCGGCCAGCGGCAGACATGCGAGGGCGGGAGGAACGACTCCTCGATCCGGATGTTCCTGTGTTCGGGTTCGCGGTACGCCCCCGGGTCCCACCCGTAGAGCTCGGTGACACACGCCCGGGTCGGACGGGTCTCGAAACCGGACAGCATCCCGAGCAGCCAGACGGCTCCTGCCGCCAGCAGGCACACCAACACGCCCGCCACCCTCGCCACCCTCGCCATGCAGGTCCCCCACTCGACCGATCGTCCGTATCGGACCCGGAGACGATCATGGCCCTGGCTCGGTTCCCGCTCCTCCGGCCGTGCATGCCATAGCTTTGACGACAACTCAGCTGATGGCCAGTCTTCCCTTCCGGTCGGGACACCTGCTGTGCGAGCGCCAGGGTGGTGGTGTGCACGAGGCGTGTGCGGCGCCCACGACCGATCCGGTCGTCGCCGCAGGGCGTAGCAAGCGCAGGCGTTCGAGGTTCAAGATCTAAGCGCTGCTACGAGATGCAGTCCACGGATGTTCACTTGTGCGCGCTGGTGATCAAGCCCCAGAGTGTGGATCGTGCGCCGGGCCGCCGTTACTCGGGGGCAGCGCCGTGGCCGGTCCGTCGGCTTCGGCGCGAGGAGGCCGGGCGCCGCCGTCGTGACGCCCGCGCTGTCAGGAGACCCTTCCAGCGCTCCGAGGTCCACGACGCGTCTGCCCGTGACATCCCCGACAGCAGACGTGTCGTCACCTCCCCCTTCCGGGGCTTCCCGGGCTTCACCCTCATCGATCATCGGAAAGGCACCACCATGTCCGTTCTGCGCAGCAAGATCGCGCTGTTCGCCGCCACGGCCGGCCTCACCGCCGGCACGGTGGCCCTCGCCACCCCGGCCAGCGCCGACGTCATCTCGGACGGGAGCTCGTGGTTCTGCTACCACCGGATCTGCCTGTCGTACAACGGTGACGGCGACGGCGCCTGGTGGACGTCGGAGGCCTCCGAGTGGACCGACCTGGAAGGCCAGAAGTTCCACGGTGGCGTCATGTCCGGCACGGAATGGAACGGTTACGGCCAGCCCGTCAAGAACGCCGCCGCCTGGGTCGGCAACGGCGGCAGCCAGGACATCTACGTGTACGTCAACAGCAAGGCCTACGGATGGGGTGCCTACGACGTGGTCTACCCCGGCCGCGCCGGCAACCTCCAGGTCACGCGCAACAACGAGGCCGCGTACTCGACGAACGTCTACTCGTGATCGTCGCCGACTGACGGGCCGGCGCTCCGATCCCGCACGGCCCGCCGGTCACACGCCGATCACCGCCGGGCCGGCCGCTCGCACGACCGCGGCCGGCCCGGCAGCCGCACCCCGAGCTCCAGGAAGGTCCCCAACCGCCGTGCCGCGCCTCCCGCACCGCGTGTCCACCAGATCCGCCGCGCTCCTTGCCACGGCGCTCGGCGCCCTGCTGGCCGGCTGCGCCACCCCCGGCCACCCGGCCGCCGCCCCGCACCACCCGGCCGCCGTACCGACCCTGGCGGACATCCCCGGCACACCCAGCGCCACCGTCCCCTCCGCCGCCCCGACCGACCTGGGCACCCTGCGCCTGCCGATCGAGCAGTACGTGCTCACCCCGGCAGAGAACGCCCGGCTCACCCACGCCAGCTGGGTGCTGGCCGCCGACTGCGTGCGGCAGCACGGCATCGCCTTCCCGACGCCGCCCGAGCTCACCCACCAGCGCAGCGGCAGCGAGGTACCGCGCCGCTACGGACCGGCGGACCCGGCCGCCGCCGCCAAGGACGGCTACCACGACCCGGCCGCACCGGACGGGGACAAGGCGCCGACCGACGGCCTATCCTCCCTGTCGACCGACCAGCGCACCACGGTGTTCCGGTGCCAACAGGACGCCCAGGCCGAACTCGCCGGCGGCGCGGCCTTCGGCTCCTCACCGATCGGCGAGCAGATCAACTCCCGCAGCTACCTCAAGGCCACCGCCGACGACCGGGTCAAGGCCGCCTTCGCCGCCTGGTCCGGCTGCATGAAGACCGCCGGCTACGACTACGCCTCGCCGATGGACGCCTACAACGACCCGCACTGGCGCACCTCGCCCACGGCGGACCAGCAGGAGATCGCCACCGCCCAGGCCGACATCGCCTGCAAGCGCCAGACCAACCTGATCGGCATCTGGTACGCGGTGGACGCCGCCTACCAGCAGCAGCAGATCCAGGCACACCAAGCGGAACTCGACCGCGACCGCGCCGCCGAACAGCAGCAACTCGGCTCCGCCCGCGAGGTGTTGGGGCAGAGTGCGGGATCGAATTGACCGAGATCGCCGTCCGGGACGGTGATCGCCTTTCTCGGGGGACACGGAGGCGGAACGCCCGTCGTCCCCCGCCTTCACCAGAGGGAAGCGGGCCGCGCGGAGCACATCGCGCGGCCCGCTCAGCGTTGCGGGCCACCCGGCGTGCGAACTGCTAGACGCCGGGACAGGCTTCGCTCAGGGTGTCGACCACGACGCCGACCGAGGGGCGCGCGGCCGAGGTGGCACGCCAGATGACGAAGACCCGGCGGCGAGGACCGTCCGTCAGGGGGACGAACCGCACCCGGGCGGAGGCCGGCTCACGCCCCAGGCGCGGGATGAGGGCGACGCCCAGCCGCGCCGCGACCAGGGCGATCTGCGTCGGGTGCTCGGCGGCGGTGTGGGCGATGCGGGCGTTCCTGAGCCTGCGCACCAGCCATTCGTGGCACAACTGCCCGTTGTTCGAGGTGATCCAGTCCTCCTCGAGGAGGTCGTCCAGACCAAGCACCGGGCGGTCGGCGAGCCGGTGGTCCCGGGGCAGCGCGATGTCATAGGAGTCCTCCAGGAGGGCGCGCTGCTCGAGCCCCTGGGGCAGGACGAGCGGGTCCCCGATCCACTCCTCGACGACCGCCAGGTCGAGCAGCCCGCGACGCACCGCCGGGACCGCCTCGTAGGGTTCCTGCTCCCGCGCCGACACGGTCAGGTCCGGGTAGCGCGAGCGCAGGGCCCGCAGGGTCGGCGGGAGCAGGCCGCGGGCGGCCGTGGGGAAGGCCGCGATCGTGAGCTCGCCGGTCACCACTCCGCGGTGTTGCGCCATCGTCGCCATGACGCGCTCCGCCTGTGCGAGCAGTCCGGCTGCCTGGTCGGCGAGCAGGGAGCCGGCCTCGGTCAGGCGGATGCCCCGGCCCTGACGTTCGGTCAGGTGGGCACCGGTCTCCAGTTCGAGCCGCGCCATCTGCTGCGAGACCGCCGAGGTGGTGACGTGCAGCAACCGTGCTGCGCCCACGACCGATCCGGTCGTCGCCACGGCGTGCAGCACCCGGAGGCGCTCTAGGTTCAACATCTCAGTGATACTACGAGATTGGGTCGATGAACATTCACTTGTGCTTGCTGCTGATCAAGCCCCAGAGTGGAGTCGTGCGCCGGCCCCCGTCACTCGGGGGTAGTACCGAAAGCCGATCCGCTCGGGTTCGGTACGAGGGGGGCCGGGCGCCCTCACCCCTCTTATGCCTCCCGCGCCCACGGGCGGAGCTTCTCCGGGTTGAAGACCACCGGATCCGGGTGCCCCGGCCGTCGTCGGCGACGTCGAAGGAGGCCACGGCCTGTACGGTCCCGGCGCGGACGGCAGGTCCGGGAGCAGGAAGCGTGTGTCAGAGCCCGTTGGTACAGAGCAGCCGGTTCGGGGTCGATGAACTCCCCCGAACGGCGTTGCGGGCACGCCTCGGTGAGTGCCCGTGGCCTGGCCGTCCCGCGTCGTGCCGCCGCCGGTGGAGCGGGAGGGAGGGGGAAGGGGCTGGGCGAGGTCGCCGGACTTGCTCGTCCAAGGGGATGTCCGAACCCCTGGAGCGTGCGCCCCAGGGGTTCGGTGTCTGCGCTGGTGGTTCAGTGCTGCTGGGCGGCCTTGACCTGCTCGACCTGCTTCTTCACCATGCCCTGGTCCGGCTGCGGCACGGATCCCGACGCCAGGTTGCTGATGTCGATCACGACGTCCCCGCTCCGGACGAAGACGTAGGAGTACTCGCCCGCCGACTCGCCGGTGAAGGACAGCTTGAAGGCCAGGGCCGCGTCGCCGAGCGTCGGGGCGCTCAGCTTCGACACGGAGATCGTGACCTTCTCGTTGCCGTTCCCGGGGACGGAGCCGGGAATGCTGGAGCACGCCCCGAGCGCGGCCGCGGCGGACGACAAGGCCTTCTCGCCCTGGCCGGCGGCGAACTGGTTGAGCTGGACTATGACCCCGCCGTTAGCGCCCGTCTTGAAACCGGCCTTCACGGCCGCGGTCGGCTTCGTCGCGGCGTTCATCGCGTCGATCAGGTCGAGCACGGGCTGGCAGGCGGGCTTGTCCGCGACCGTCTTGCTGTCGCCGCCGGCCGGGGCACTGTTCACGGTGGTGGCGCCCGGCACGTCCGCCTTGGTCAGCAGGGCCTTGGTGAGCTCGTCGGACGACAGGGTCTTGATCGGCCCCGGGTTGCCCGTCGGTGCGGCCGTGGCGGTCGGAGCGGTCGTGCCTGTCGGAGCGGCCGTGGCGGTCGAGCCGGTCGCGGCGGTCGGAGCGGTCGTGGCGGTCGAGCCGGTCGTGGTGTTGCTCGGGTCGGCATTGTTGGGGCCGCATTGGGCGGCCATGCTCCCGAGGAGAGCGATCGGCACGACGGCCGACATGAGGAAGCGCTTGTGCGAAGCACGCATGGTGAAGTGTCCCCCTTGAGTTGGATCATGGTACAACTGCCGTGCCGGAGCCCGGTCGTGGCGTTCACCGAGGCCCCCGCTGCAGTGATCAGCAACGATTCCCCGGTTGAGGGATGTGCCTCACCCCATGGGGCGGATGCCGCGCGTGGGTGAGTCATCGTGCTGAGGCGTGACAAACTATCGCAAATCTCCGGCTGATGAGTACGGATGATCATCCGAGGTTTGGAAGCCATCCCGATGGGAGCACCTGCGGATCAGATGAGAGCCGCCGCGGCCGGATGAGGGCCGCCGCGGCCATGCTTGCGGAGGCTGTGACGTGGTCGCCCGTGGCACGGGTGCCGGGCCGTCGTGCCGTCAGGGAGGGCCGGGCGGGGGCGGGATGCGGGTCAGGAGTTCACCGGCGGCCCGGGTCAGGTGCGCGGCGATCTCCTGCGCGGGCACCTGCGATCCGCCATGGCCCAGGTACGCCGCCACCGCGTCGACCATCGGTGCCAGCTCCTCGCACTCCCCGTAGGCCTCGGCCACGTTCTCGACGATGAGCCCGGCCCCCTCGAAGGGATCGAGCCATCCGCCCACGATCTCGGCGGCCCACCAGCGGGCGAGCGCCAGCCGGCCCTGCCAGTAGTCCCCGTACTCCTCAAGCGGGCACAGCCCGAACCCGAGCTCGTCCGTCACCCGGTCAAACAGCCCTGGGGCCTGGTCCTCTTCACCGCTGAGCAGCCAGGCCAGGAGCCACAGCGACGGCGTGTCCACGCCCGCGACCAGGGCTCGCAGAGCGGCCTGGATCAGCGACTGCGGCTCGGCGTACCGGCCGTCGACCCACTCGTGGGCGATCCCCCGCAGTTCCCGCACCGCTTCGGCCGCCGTCCCGGGGACCCCGCTCGTCGTCATGGCGGCATCCTGCTGCCTCCCGCCCACCGCCCACCAGCGGATATCCCGCGGCCGGATACGGAAGAAGGCACCCGCGGGCCGTGGTGGCCGGACGGGTCGGTAGTTCGCAGGAGGCGTCAGTGCCGTGGGGCATCCGGTGCCGGGAGCGGGAGGAAGGGGCGGTTGAGGTGGGGAGTGGCCAGGACGGTGCCGGTGCGCCCGGCTTCGGCGAGGAGGGCTTCGCGGGTGCGGCGGGCCAGGGCGGGATCGGCCTCGAAGGCGTAGCGGGTCGCGGGGTCGGCGAGTTGGACGGCGTGGACCAGCACGTCGCCGGTGATCAGGAGCCGTTGTCCGCCCCCTTCGACCAGGAGGGACTGGTGGCCCGGCGTGTGGCCCGGCGTGCCGAACAGGGTGAGTCCTGCGCCGGCCCCCCGGGGCCCGGGAAGTCGGCACCGGCCGTCGACCTGGCGCAGCAGGCCGGCCCGGCGCAGCGGGTCCACGACGTACCGCAGCGCCGAGTCGCCCGCGGCGAGCCCCGCGACCTCCGCCTGCTGGACGACGTACTGCGCGTCGGGGAAGACCGGGACACCGTCCGGGGTGACCGACCAGCCGTAGTGGTCCTCGTGCAGGTGGCTGAGGACGACGGTGTCGACGTCCTGCGGTCGGATGCCGGCCGCCGTCAGGGACTGCGGGAGCCGGCCGGGGACGGGCGCCCACTTGGAGGCCGGACTGCCCACCGGGCCGATGCCGGTGTCGACCAGGGTGATCCGCCCGCCGGGTGCGCGGACGGCATAGCAGCGGAAGTCCAGTTCCCACGTGCCGTGCGGTCCGAAGGCGGGCGGGTCGAGCTCCCGCGCGCGCTCCCACGCTTCCGGTGTGGCGTCCGGGAAGGCGGCCGCGGCGGCGACCGGGAAGGTGCCGTGGGCGTCGAGGAGAGCGAGGACCCGGTAGCGGCCGAGCCGTCGGACCGCGGCCCGACTGCCCTGGGCGGTGGGCGGTTCGGCGGGCGTGTCGGCCCGCGCGGACGTCCCGGTGAGCGGCCCCAGGGCGGCCGCGCCGACGGTGGCCACGGCCCCGCGCAGCAGGGTGCGTCGCGCGGTGGTTCCCGGATCGCGGGTCATCGGTGTTCCTCCAGGGGGCGTGTTGGCGCCGACGCCTCGACCCCCGTGCGGGGCGTCGGCGGGTTCCATGCTGGAGGGGAGGACGACGGGCCGGCTTGCATCTTCTTGCGCGTTCGGCCGGCGGCGTGCAAGCGGCCGGGACCGGTGATCGCCGTACGGGCCACGCCGTACGGCTGCGAGGCGTGCGGGGTGGCCGGATGCCCGCGACGCACGACGAGCGACCGGGCGGTGTCCGGACCTGTCCGCCCGCACCGCGGCGGGCCTACGCTGGGGGCATGCCGGTCGAACGCCTCTGCCTGCTGCGCGATGACGACGTCTACAGCGCGGAAGTCGACTGCCGTCATCCGCCTCGCGGATGGACGCAGGTTCGCCCGATGCAGGTGTTCGGTCTGGTGATGGTCCGCCGGGGCCTCTTCCTGGCCCGGGCGGACGGCGTGGAACAGGTGCTGGACCCCCTCAGCGTCTACGTCGAACGCCCCGGCGGCGAGCACCAGTTCGCGCACCCGTGCGGCGGCGACTCCTACACCGAGATCGTGCTCTCGGAGCCCCGGCTCGTCGAACTGCTGGCCGGGGACCCGACCGTGCCGCAGGGACTGGTGTTCACCACGCCACGGATGACGGTGCGCCAGCGGATGCTGGCGGCACGGGCGCGTGGCCGCGCGGACGCCTTCGAACTCACCGAGCTGACTCTGGAACTCGCCTCGGAGATCCTCTCCGCCCTGGTACCGGAGCGGGTCGTTGCCGGCATCCCCGTCCGGGTGTCGGCGCGCCGCCGGCTGGTGGACTCCGCGCGCGCCGCGCTGGCGGCGGACCTCGGCTCGAGCCTGGACGATCTGGCCCGCACGGTGGGGTGCTCCCCCCACCACCTCAGCCGGATCTTCCGGGAGGTCACTGGCGAGGGCCTGGCCCGCTACCGCATCCGGCTGAAGGTCGTCCGGGCGCTCGACCGGATCAGCCAGGGCGACACGGGGCTCGCCTCCCTGGCGGCGGAGTTGGGCTTCGCGGACCAGGCCCACATGACCAACACCATGCGCCGGTCGATCGGGCTGACCCCGGGCGCGCTGCGGGCCCTGCTGGCCGCGGAGGCCGCAGAGGCCGCAGAGGCCGCAGAGGCCGCGGGCGGGCGGTGCCCGCGGCGGTAGCCACGTACACCCGCGCAGGACGAAGGCGTCGCCCCACCCGGTCATGGTCGGCGCCTCGGTCCCGTCCCGATCAGGCGGCGTCCAGGGCATCCGGGAACACGGTCCGCCGGCCGGTCGGCTTTCCGCCGGCGCGGGCCCCGCCGCGGTCGCGCGGCGGGGCCCGGGGGCGTCACTTGACGGCGGTGAGGTCCAGCAGCGTGTACGGGCGGCGCTGCGGTTCGGTGGCCTCGCCGACCGCGTTCGGCATGTTCCGCTGCAGCGTGAAGGTCTTCTCCTGGGTCTGGTCGCCGGTGCCGGTGACCATGTGGGCCGACACCGCGTAGTCGGGGGTCGTGATGCCGTAGACGGACGGCAGCTCCAGCTTGAGGGAGGCGCTGTTCCCGGTGATCTGGAAGCAGAACTTGCCGTGGCCGACGGTGTCCCGGTCGGCCATGCCGCGGGTGTCGACCTGCAGCACGCCCGGCTTGGTGGTGCCGGGGGCGGGGCAGTCGACGAGGAGCATGTGGCCGTCCCCGCTGATGAGCTTGATGCCGCGGTCCGTGAAGATCTTGTCGGCACCCGGGTAGGCGAAGTCCTCGACGGCCGGCGGCGGCGGGGTGTCGTCGGCGGTGACGGCCGCGGAGCCGGCCGGAGCGCCGGTCGCCGCGTCGGCGACCGCGGCACCGGTGAACGCGACGGAGCCGGCGACCGCGCCGGCGACGAGCAGCTTGGAAATGGAGCGCATGGGAATCCCCCCTGGAAAGTTCCGAAGTCGGTGGTTCACGGCATCTGCGTGAATGGCCCTGCGGCCGCCACCGGACGTATTGCTATCACGAACGGATGATGTTTTGAAAGATCGTTCTTCCGGCCCGGAGGAGAATTGTCGAGCCATGAGTGTGCACACGAACTCTACGGGTGAGATGATATTCCGAACGGCCTTAGCCGGATGGTTACGGCTTGAACAGGTACACGAGGCCGCCCATCGCGACCGCCGCGACGGTGAAACGGATCATGGCTTCCTGGGCGAGGCCGTAGTGCTCCGGCAGCAGGCTCCCGTCCTCCGGGCGTTCCAGGACCATCCGCGCCATCTTCCTGCGGAACCCGAGCAGGCTCACGGGAATCATCAGGCAGGCGATCGAGTACATCGACAGCAGTAGCTGGGGCGGATAGCCGGGCTTGGCGACCGAAGCGACGTAGGCGAACACCGCGATGATCACCGGCATGGACGAAACGCGGATCCTGGTCGCGCGCGTCGGCATCGAAGGCACCAGCAGCGCGAGATTGACGGCCGTGCACAGGGCCGCGATCAGCCACCAGGAGGTCGTGCTGAGGTCGAGTACGTACATGTCCACCCCTTGTCGACCGTGGGGCCGCGCCGGACGCGGCCCCACGGTCCCGTTCGAATACTCACTGCCTTCCGGCAGCCTAGACCGCCGGACGGTTCAGCAGATCACCAGGTGAAGAGACCGACAATGCCGGAGGCCACGGCGGACCCACCCTCGATGATCTTCTGACCGACCGCCTTGGCGCCCTTGATGCTGGCCCTCGCGACCGGTCCGGCGATCTCGCCGTAGATCTTGCCGTAGGGGCCTCCGATCGTGCCGAGGATCGTGCTGGTCGCCGCGTTGAGGAAATCCTTGCTGTTGAAGCCGTCGGCATAGAGCCACGCACCGGTGCTGAGCAAACCGGCCCCGAGGGAGAACGCTCCGAAGACGCCGAACCCGATCTCCCCGAGGGGCGGCGGAAGGGCGAGCGAACCGACTGCGGCCAGGCCCCAGATGGTGCTGTAGTGCCCCGTCTCCGTGGCGAAGTTGCGGATGCCGTCCTTGCCGTCGCCGCCCGTTCCACCGCTGCCACCGCTTCCGCCGGAGCCCCCGGGCGGGGTGGCGGTCGCCGTTTCGTTGATCTTGTCGTTGGCCGGGTTGTTGGACGGGTTGACGTTCGCGGCCTCGGCCTGACGGGCCGCCTGAGCCGCCGCGGCTGCTGCCGCGGCCTGCTCCTGGGCCCGCTTGTCCGCCGCGACCGTGCGCGCCTCCCGGGCGGCCGCGGAGGCCTCGGAGGCGCTCTTGCCGGCCGCCGCCGCCGAAGCCGCCGCGCTGGCGGCCGAGGCACGGGCGCCGGCCGCCGAGGCGGTGGCCTTGTCGGCGGAGGCGATCGCCTGGTTGAGCGAGTAGTTGGCCGCGCGGTTCGCCTTCTGCGCGGTCGCGGCGGCCGACTTGGCCTGCTGGGCGGAGGCGGCCGCGGCGTTCGCCGAGGCGTCCGCCGCAGTGGCCTTGGCCTTCGCGTCGTCCGCGTAGCCCTTGGCCTGCTGGGCCGACGCCTGGGCCTTGTTCGCCCAGTCGTTGGCCTCCTGGGCGGCGTTGCGGGCGTTGGCCGCGACCTCGAACGCCAGCTGGGCGTCCTGGGTGGCGGTGACCGCGTCCTTCGCCGCGTTGGCGATCAGCGCGAGGACCGAGGACACGTGGGTGTCGGTGTCCGCGTCGAGCACGGCGGCCTTGTACTGGACGGTGGTCACGAAGTCGTGCTGCATCCAGGCCGGCCCGGCGAGCGCGACCTCGGCCGCCGCCTTGACGTTGGGACCGGCCTGGCCGTTCAGGACGCTGAAGATCGTGACCCGGTCGTCCTCGGCCACGGCACGCTGGTAACCGGTGTGGACGAAGTCGGACATCGCCTTGGCGCTGCCGTTGCTCAGCGCGGCGGCGCCGTCCCGCTGGACCGCGGTCCCGGCGCCGTTCAGCATCGTGAAGACGGTGTAGCGGAGGTCGTCGGCCTGGACGTCCAGCGCGCCACCGGAGAGGAACTTCGTCACGGCGGTCGGGTCCGTGCTCTCCAGCGTCCGCTGGGCGGCACCCGCGAGCGTGGAGGTGCCGATGGTGGACAGGTAGGCGACCTTGTCGCGGTCGTCCAGCCGGAGGCTGTCCTGGTACTCCTTCTTCGCCCAGGCGACCACGCCGTCGTCGTTGTCGGCGAGCGCCGCGCGGGCGGCGTCGCGGGTCCAGTAACCCGCGCTGCCCAGCAGGTTGACGGCGGCCTTGCGGCCGAAGCCCGCCGCCGTCTTCGCGTCCGTGCCGGGGGCGGCGGCCTTCTGCACCAGGTCCTTGGTGGCCGCGTCGAGCGCGGCGGCCGAGGTCTGGTCGCCGGTCAGCTTGGCCTGATCCGCGGCCTCCGCCTTGACGAGGGCGGCGGCCTCCTTGAGGCCCTGCTGCTTGTCGGCCTCCAGCTTGGCGGCCTCGGCCTGACGGGCCAGCTGCTCGATGCTCTGGGCCTCGGTGACGGCGTCGTTCGCGGCGTTCGCGGCCTCGATCGCGGCGTTCGCGTGGGTGGTCGCCACGTTGGCCCAGTCCTGCGCCTGGCCGGCCGACGCGGCGGCCTGCTCGGCGGCCGTGGCCGCCTTGTCGGCGTGGTCGGCGGCGCTGACGGCCCTGCGGTTCGCCTCGGCGGCGTGCCCGGCGGCCGCGTTGGCCAGGCTCTCGGCCCGACCGGAGGCCGCGGTGGCCAGGTCCGCCGCGGCGCGCGCCTTGCCGGCCGCGTCCCGGGCCCTGGCCGCCTGGGTGCCGGCGGCGCCGGCCGAGTTGCCCGCCTGGGCGCTGGCCTCGGCCGCACTGGCGGCATCACGCGCCGCGCGGGCGGCGGCGGCGCCGGAGCGCCCGGCGTCGGCGCTCGCGCTGGCCGCCGCGGAGGCGGCGCCGGCGGCGTCCCGGGCACCCTTGGCGGCGTCACGGGCCTGCTGGGCGGCGGCGCTGGCGGCGCCGGCCTCGTTCCGGTTGCCCGCGGCCGACGCGGCGGCCCGGTACGCCCTGGAGGCGGCCTGCTCGGCCGCGGCCGCGGCCGAGGCGGCCGACTGCGCGGCCGAGGCGGCCGTGCGTGCGGCGGCGACGGCGGCGTTCGAGGCGGAGATCGCCGTCTCGGCGGCCGCGGCCGCGCCCTCGGCGGCCTGCGCGGCGCTGTTCGCCGCCGCGCCCGCCTTGTTGACGTCGTCCTTGGCGGCGGCGGCCTCGGCGGCGGCCCGCTGGGCGGCCTCCTTCGCCTTGCCCGCGGCGTCCTCGGCACGGGCGCCGGCCTGCTTGGCGTTCTCGGTCTCGTTCTTGGCGCGCTGGCCGGCCTCCTTGGCCGCCTGGGCGAGCTGGCTGATCGAGAGCGTTTCCTGATCCCGGGTCCGGGCCAGGTACTGGCCCTTCTCCAGGAAGGCGCGGACGTCCTGGGCCGTCCCGGCGAGCGCCCGCTGGGCCTGCTTGGTGTACTCGGGCCCGGGGTTCTGGCCGAGCGCGGCGAAGACGGCGAACCGGTCGTCCTCCTCCTGCGCCTTGGCCTGACCCGTGGTCAGGAAGTCCTCCAGGGCCTTCTGGGAGCCGTCGTTCAGCGCCTTGGCGGCGGCCGCCTGGACACCGGCCTCGCTGTTGTTCAGCACGTAGAAGACGGCCGCCCGGCGGTCTTCGTCCATCGGCTTCTGCCAGCCCGACGTGACGAACGCGTGGACGTCGGCGTCCGAGCCGTTCAGCGCCTTGATGGCGGCGTCACGGACACCGACACCGGTGTCGCTGAGCATCTTCAGGACGGCGAAGCGTTCATCCTCGGCGGAGGCCCGGGCCAGCGTCTCGCCGAGGAACTTGGTGAGGTCCGCGTCGGAACCGACCAGTGCCTTCGCAGCGGCGTCCTTGGTCGAGAGGCCGCCCAACTCCCAGGCTTCGACGACCTTGGCGCGAACGTCGGCGGGCAGCGGCGCCGGCCCGGCCTCGGCCGGCAGGGCCTGGGCAACGGTCGTGCCGGCCATGGTGGCGGCAAGGGTGAGTGCTATCAGTGCAGAGAGTTTCTTGCGGACCCGCCACCCCTGCGGTGATCCCGTCCGATTTGTCGTGTAGGTCATGACCCCTCACGTTTTCCCCCTGGCCCGTCAGGGCCCCTTTGTGGCAGGACAGTTGTCCCGGCACCGCGAGGAGCATAGTTGTACACGGATGAAATTCCGACCCTCTTTTCTGATTGTCTGATTGTGCACGCACTGGCTTGATTTCTACGCTGCTTTCGAATACGTCCTGTTCATCGCAAACCGGACACCGGGGATTGACGGGCTGTCACCCGAGCGCAGCCCTGGGGCGTGCCACCGAGCACGAGGCCACAGTCCTCCCCTGCGGCCGTTGCGTCACACCCGGACCCAAGGAGCAACAACCGTCCGGGGCGCCGAGGATGAGGCGATCGTCCCGGAGTGAGGGCCGGTCGACCCCTTCGGCTCCGTGGCCGTCGCGGGGATGCTGGTGGACGAGTTCACAGCCCTGCCGGTGGTACACGGACGCACGCTTGGCATGGGCATGTCTTCCCTGTTTCCGACACTCGAAGGAGCATCGTCATGGTTACTCGTGCCGCAGGTCTGGTCCTCGCCGCTGCCGCCGCGGTGGGCGCCGTCGCGGCCCCCGCATCGGCGGCGGTGAAGCCGGTCTGCCTCACCGAGGTGAACCATCCGTGCGCGTGGCTGCTCAACACGCCGCAGGGCGTGGTCGGCGGCGGCCTGATCGACGCCGACGACCCCGGCCGGCTCATGCTGCTGCGCGTGGA
The DNA here is from genome assembly GCF_036322405.1 of Streptomyces sp. SP17BM10. Classification (NCBI taxonomy): domain Bacteria; kingdom Bacillati; phylum Actinomycetota; class Actinomycetes; order Kitasatosporales; family Streptomycetaceae; genus Streptomyces; species Streptomyces sp. SP17BM10. The sequence goes on from NZ_JAQYXB010000539.1 coordinate 234,969, forward strand.
GGTGAAGGCCGAACGGGCCTGGGGCAGCCCGTGGGAGACGATGGCGGCCGTCTTCGGTGTGCGGACCGGCTCGATCCGGCTGACCACACCCGCGGTGGTCACCGGCTACCGCACCATGGTCTGCGTCACCGGCGGCCCGGCCGACGACCCCGAGGCACAGACCACCGCCTGCAGGTTCTGAGCCGGGGCGGGGCGACTGCCCGCCCGAACCCGGCACTTCCGGGCGCGCGTCGCGCGAGCGCCCCTCACCCCCAGCCTCGGCCCGCCCCGGAGCCGCACGTGCGGTGCTCGCTCCGGGGCGCGTCGCCGTGGCCGGTTCCGCCGCGGCACGGGCACCGGCACCGCGAAGGCGGTGGCCCAGCCCTGACGGTCCGTCGGCCGCGGCGTCGACGTTCCGCCGGTCCGCTCCGTGCACCGGCCCGGGGTCACGCCTGCCGGCCCTTGGCCGAACACGTCGCGCCCACAGGTGCGCGAACGGGCGTCGGGTTCGTGTCCCGTCGTCCGTTCACGCACGGCGGCTCGCTCAGCCGAGGGGCAGTTCCAGGAGGGCCTCCTCTCCTCGCGGGGAGGTGATGGTGGCGGTGCCGTCCTCCACGCCGGTGAACGCGTAGAGCCGGTCACGGCTGTTGACGACCAGGGTGAGGCGATGGCCGTCGGGCAGGTCGTAGGCGGTGGGCTGGAGCGTCCAGTGGGCGGTCCGGTCGGTGCCGGGGATCAGGCCGGTGGCGGTGAAGGGCTCGTGGGGGTGGACGGGCGGACGGCCGGAGTGCGGCACGGCGCACGCAACGACCCGCGCCCGCGCGGCGGTCCGGTTCAGGGCCACTCCGTCTTGCCCGCCAGGCCCGCTCCCCCGGACGTGGCGCACGGCTGGAGCGCGGGTGGTTTCGCTGCGGGCGGGCGGGTACGCGCACGGGCGCGGCCCGGGTCCGCCCCGGGCCCCAGGAGGACGAGGAGGAGCCGTGGAGGACGTCCCGCAGGGCGGAGCCGGTGGTGTTCCGCTCGACGACACCGACCAGAAGCATCCGATCCACCCGCCGGGGGGCGACGGTCGACCGGACACCGGCGAGGAGGGCGGCGCCACCACCGCCGAGCCCGGCAGGAGCCGGCGCCTCGACCCGCGGGAGACCACCGAGGAGACCACCGAGGAGGAGGACGGAGAGCCGACCGAGAGCTGACGACGGCCGACGCGCACGCGGCGGCACGGGACAGCGGACAGGTGCGGGGACATGAGCGACGAAGCCGAGGGCGACGACGCCATGGGCGACGACGTCTACCAGCCGACCGGGGACATGGAGGAACAGGCGGACGCGGCCCCCTGGACCTGGACGACGCGGTCGACGAACGCGACTACGACGACCTGCTCGACGAGGGCTGCTCGCCGCCGGAGAAGCCACTGGGCGTCGGCAAGGTCGCAGTGACGGCAGCCGAGCAGTGCAAGGCGAGACTCCTGGGCGGCCTCACGGTCTTCCTCGCCGGATCCGGCCGCCTGCGGGCTCGCGACCCCGCTCCCCATCCTGATCCCGGCCCGCGCGGTGCAAGGGCTGGGCGCCGGCGCCCTGCTGACGCTCGGCCCGGCGCTCCGGCTCAACCCTCCGCCGGGCGCCGCCGCCGGCGCCGTCCTCGCCCTGGTCCTCCCCGACCGGCGGTCGGCCGGCATGCCGTCGGAGCGCCTCGACACCGCCGGCATCGGTCTGCTGGCCGCCGGGCGCGCGCAGGTGCTGACCGGGCTCAGCCTGCAGGGGAACCCCGCACCGCGCACCCCGCACCCCGCACCCCGTCAAGCGGCTGTGCGCTCCAAATCCTCGGCCCCCAAGTGCTCGAGGCTCGCCCTGGTCAGGGCCGCCGCGAGGCGGGCGGGATCCGCCAGCGCCGCCAGGGCGGTCGGATCGTCCGGCAGGCCGAGGAGCCTGGCCTCCTTCCGAGCCCGCTCGTCGAAGAACGGGCGCAGTGACGGCCAGACCGCCTGGGCCTCGCGACGGAATATGGCCGAGCCGACCGGCCCGATCCGCGGGAACTCCTGCACCAGCCCGCCGACGCGCTCGCTGTCGCCGTCCGCCTCGTCACGCAGGCGGCGCAGGTCGCCGTGCCAACGGCGGAGGAGCAGCTCGGCGCCGTCGGTCAGCGCGGTCGCGGTGCTCTCGTCGTACCGCACGTAGTGCGCCCGGCCGAAGGCCGAGATCAGGGTCGCCCGGCGGGCCCCGGCCATCCGCCGCGGCGTGTCCAGCCCGTCGGCGTGGAGCTCGCGCGCCGCGGCCACGGCGATCCCGGCGCCGATCCGCACCGAGCAGAGCACGGTCAGCACGAGGAGCCGGTACAGCGGCGCGGGCGTGTCGCGCAGCGTGATGCCGGCTTCCTCCGCGTAGGTGGTGCCGTGACGGTCGAGGAGCGCCGCGACCGTCTCCCGTTCGTTCATCGTCGACCTCCCACCAGATCGTCGACCTCCCACCCGGCACCTGCCCGGGTTGGCGGCGGTCACACCCGGGGAGGCTGATCGGCATGGACCAGCCCGCGCTCCCGGCCACCGAGACCATCCGCCCCGACTGGGCGGGGATCGACGCGCTCCCCACGCTCGACCTCCTGCGCCTGATGAACGCCGAGGACCGCACCGTCCCCGTGGCCGTCGCCGGGCAGCTGGAGCGCATCGCCGCCGTCGTGGACGGCGCGGCCGAACGGATGCGGCGGGGCGGGCGCCTCGTCTACGCGGGCGCCGGGACGGCCGGGCGGCTGGGGGTGCTGGACGCCGCCGAGTGCCCACCGACCTTCGGCACCGACCCCGGCCGGGTGGTCGGGCTGATCGCCGGCGGCCCGGCGACCGTCACGTCGGCGGCCGAGGGCGCCGAGGACCGCGCCGACCTCGCCGCGGCGGACCTGGCCGCCCTCGCGCTCACCCCGGACGACACCGTGATCGGCGTCTCCGCCTCCGGCCGGACGCCCTACGCGGTGGCCGCCGTCCGCTGCGCCCGCGCCGCCGGGGCGCTCACCGCCGGGCTGACGGGCAACCGCGGCTCCGCGCTCGTCGCCGCCGCGGAGCTGCCGATCGAGGTGGTCACCGGCCCGGAGGTGCTGGCCGGTTCGACCAGGCTCAAGGCGGGCACGGCACAGAAGCTCGTGCTCAACCTGGTCTCGACCGCCGTCATGGTCCGCCTCGGCCGTACGTACGGAAATCTGATGGTCGACGTCCGCGCCACCAACGCCAAGCTGCGCGACCGCGCCCGCCGGATCGTCACCGAGGCCACCGGCGCCGCCGACGCGGACGTGCGCCGCGCCCTGGCGGCGACCGACGGCCGGGCCAAGGACGCGGTCCTCGTCCTGCTCGCGGACGTCGACGCGCGGACCGCCGCCCGACTGCTCGCGGACTGCGACGGCCGGCTGCGTGAGGCCCTCGGCCGCGCCTGAGAAGCCCAGGACCCGGCTTCGGCCCCCCACCCGCCGTGCGACGCCCGGGCGGAGAACGCGAGTCCGCAGACAGGCACTAACCGGTCGACGAGGACCAGCGCGGTGCTGCGGGGGTCAAGGAATCGCATGGCGCTCACGCTAGTGCAGCGCCGCGTTGATCCTTCGGGGTTGCCGGTCAGCTGCGGGGTCGCCGAGGCAGAGGCCGGCGGCGCAGTCGAGGGCGTCTTCGGGGCTTCCGAAGGACAGGCCCGTGGGCAGGATGTTGTCTCCTCAAGCCTGGCTGGCCACCCGTCCCCGCTTCAACATCCGCCACACCCCCGAACACGCCGGCTGGCTCAACCAAGTCGAGCCGTCCTTCTCCACCCTGACCCGACGTCTACTACACCGCGGCCAGTTCGCCTCCCGCGACGAACTGGCCGCGGCCATCGACACCTTCGTCTTGGCCTACGACGAACACGACGTCAAGCCCTACCGCCGGACCTACGACGGCAGCCCGCTCGAAGCCGCATGAACCCCCGAAGGATCAACGCGGCTCTGCACTAGGACGGGAAGAGTACTTCCGGATTGTTCGGTGAGGGGCCGTCCAGCAGCGGACTGTGGATCCCCTTCAGCGTCTGGTCGAAGAACGCTGTGACGTACTCGCGGGTGATCGCCACCCCGCGTTCCGGGGAGAGGGGCCCCGTCGGGAACCCGGCCTGCTCCTGAAGCACGTCCAGGTCGGAGAAGCTGAAGTGGTCGGCGCCGGCGACCGTCAGCCACTTCTTGTAGCCGCCGAGGGCGGCCCAGGCCCGCCCCACGATGCCGTCGCCGCTGCCGGGCGTGTGGCCGTCGCTACCCAGCATGAGGAAGGGCCGGGTGATCTGGCCGGGCATCGGGACCGGGTGGAAGGTGCCGTCCATGTCCACTCCGGCCCGTACTCGCGGGTCGGCGATCATCGTGGCGGCCGCCGCCGCTCCGCCGAGGGAGTGTCCGGCCATGCCGGTCTCGTGCTTGTCGATGAGGTGTGCCAGGCGCCACGCGGTGTTGCCGTGCGTCAACCGGTCGATCACGAAGGACACGTCCCGCCCGCGGCTGACGGCTTCGGCGTCGAAGTCGACCGTTTCCGGGTGGTCGCAGATCGCGCACGGCGGCGTCTGGCCGTTCGCGAGCGTCTCGCCGCTGTCCTCGTGGGTGTGGCCGACGAGCGCGACGACGTAGCCGTGACTGGCCAGGTCGGTCGCGAGCGCGGTGAGCGTCATGCGCGGGTTCTCGGACGCGGGTGAGAGGACCACCAGCGGATGCCTGCCGCGTTGCGGCCGCGCGCCGTCGAAGGCGTGAGTGGTGACGCTGGAAAGGGTCTGCGGGGTGACGCCGTAGCTCGCCGGTATCTTCCGCCGCTGGAGGACTCCGGCTGCCTCGGCGAGGGTCATGTAAGGGGCCGGAGTCCCGGTCCCGGGGACGGCCGGGTAGACCATCGTGACGGTCAGTTGGCGGGGGCCGGATGACGGCACCCACGGGTCGAGGCGGCTCGCGTCGGTGAGGTGGATGATCTCCTCGCCGGCGGCGTAGGGGCCGGTCGGCGCGGGGAGCGTGCCTTGGAAGGACCGCGTGGGCGCGGTGGCCGTGGCCGGTGCGGTGTCGAACGCGTGCGTGGCCACCGGTGTGGCCGGCGGTGTGGTCGTGGCGGCGAACCCGCTGCCGGTTCCGGTGACGAGGGCGGCGAGCGCCAGCGCCGCGACGGCGCTGCTACGGCGATTGCGTTTCATGGGATCGACGCTAGGTTCCGCAGCTCCGGGTCGAATCAGCCCATGGATGCAAACATTCCGGTGTCGTCCGTAGCCCCCGCGAGGTACCGGAGTCATCCGCCGGGAGTATGTCGTGCGGCGCGGGGTTCCCTTCGCCGGCATCGTCGAGCGCCACCTTCGTCTTGGCCTGCGACGAGCCCGACGCCGAGCCCTACCGCTGGGACCTACGACGGCAGCCCACTCAAAGCCGCATGAACCCCCGAAGGATCAACGCGGCTCTGCCCTGGCGTGCCGTGACCGGACGCCCGGACCTCGACTCACCGGCCCTCGGAATCCGCCCCGGCCTCCCGCGCGATCTCCGCGCGGAACCCCTCGATCATCACTCGCAGCCCGTACTCGAAGTCGGCGTCGTGGTCGGCCATCCGCAGGACCTCGGCCGCCTCGCGCAGCAACGGCAGGTCGCGCAGGGCGTCGTCGTCGTAGAGCGGCGTGTCCCGCTCCTCCGCGTCCTGCCGCCAGGCCTGCTCCTCGGTGACCCAGCCCATGATGTACCGGTCGACGGCCAGCAGCAGCCGCAGGGCCGTGCGCGGCCGCAGCCCGGCCCGGCAGAGGGCACTCAACTGGGCCTCGATCGCAGGGAGTTCGTCCTCACTCGGGAGGGTGCCGGCGTGTACGCGCGCGCCGTCACGGTAGGCGAGCAGCGCGTGGCGCTTGGCTCGGGCGTCGGCGGCGATCCAGTCCGGCCAGTGCTCCGGGTCGGGGGTGCGGTCGGACGGCAGCGCCTCGGCGAGCATGGCCTCGGCCATCAGGTCGAGCAGTTCCCGCTTGTTCTTGAAGTGCCAGTACAACGCCGGTGACTGGACGCCGAGTTCGCGCGCCAGACGGCGGGTGGTGAGCCCCTCGATGCCGACCTCGTCGAGCAGCCGCAGTGCGGTGCGCACCACCTCGTCGCGTTGCAGCGCCATGCCGACCGCCCTCCGAGCCCGTCCCGCCCCATTCGCTTGCCCACCGACCTTATCGCCGATAAGGTCGGCGCCGGAATTTATCAGTGATAAGGACAACGACGAGGACCGCACCCATGCCCGCCCCGCCCTGGATCGACACCGCGCCCTGGCGCTCCTCCCGGGACTTCCGCCTGACCTGGACCTCCGGCACGGTCACCCTGCTCGGCTCGGTCTTCACCATGACCGCGATCCCGCTCCAGATCGCCGACCTCACCGGCTCACCACTCGCCGTCGGCGCGGTCGGCGCGGTCGAACTCGTGCCGACGATCGTGTTCGGCCTGTACGGCGGCGCGCTGGCGGACCGCGCCGACCGCCGCACCGTCGCCCTCGTCACCGAGATCGCGCTCGCCGCCCTCAGCGCGCTCCTGCTCGCCAACGCGCTGCTCGGCACGCCCGCGCTGTGGCCGCTGTACGCGGCGGCCGGGCTGGCGGCGGCGCTCCAGGGGCTCCAGCAGCCCTCACTGGAGGCGATGATCCCGCGCATCGTCCCGCACGACCAGCTGGTCGCGGCCGGCGCGCTGCTCTCGCTGCGCTGGAGCGTCGCCGGACTGGCCGGGCCGGCCGCCGCCGGGCTGGTGATCGCGACGGCGGGTGCCCCGGTGGCATACCTGGTCGACGTCGCCACCTTCCTGGTCTCGATCGCGCTGCTCGCCGCCGTCCGCCCGGTGCCGTCCGGGCGGGGCGCCGAGGCACCGCGATGGCGCGAGTTCAAGGAAGGCGCCCGGTACGCCGCCCGCAGGCCCGATCTGCTGGGCACCTACCTGGCCGACCTCGCGGCCACCGCGTTCGCCCTCCCCGCCGCGCTCTTTCCCTTCCTCGCAAGGGAGTTGGACGCCATGTGGGCACTGGGTCTGCTCTACTCGGCCTCGGCGGCGGGCAGCCTGATCGCCGCCGCCACCAGCGGCTGGACGGACCGCGTGCACCGGCACGGCCGCTTCGTGCTGCTCTCCACCGCCGCCGTCGGCATCGCGATGATCGGCGCCGCCGCCGTGCCGAGCCTGTGGGCCGTCCTGCCGTGCCTCGTCGTCGCGGGCGCCGCGAACTGGACCGGCGACACCTTCCGCAGCGCCATCTGGAACCAGTCCATTCCGGACGAACTCCGAGGCCGTGCCGCCGGGTTGGAGATGCTCATCGGCTCCGCCGGGCCGGCCCTCGGCGACCTCCGCGCAGGCGCACTCGCCGCCCGGCAGGGCATCCGTGCAGCGCTGCGCACCGGCGGGCTCGTCTGCCTGACCAGCGCCGCCGCCCTCTCCGCCGCCCTGCCCGCCCTCTGGCGCTACGACCGGCGCACCGACCCGCACGTGCAGGCCGTCCGGGCGTCCGCGCAGGCCGAAGAAGCGGCACGGTGACACCACCGAGCCCCGCCGGGCCGCAAGTGAGCACTACACACGAACGATTGACGTGAATGCGCCGCCCCGGCCGCACAACCGTTGACCCCTCCCCCACCCGGCGCTTGGCTCACTCCGGGCCGGCCGCCGGGGAGTCGAGCGCGGCCCGCCGAACCCAGGGGAGGGACCACGATGAACCGAGCACGCCCGACGCGTCACGCCCTGCGCGCCGCCTGCACGCTGGCCGCGGCGGCACTGGCCTGCGCGGCGGCCTCGCCGGCGCACGCCGACGCCCCGACCGGCGTGACCGAGCGGGTGACGGTCGCCGCCCCCGGCTCCCAGCCCAACGGCGCCTCCAGTGCCCAGGGCCTGAGCGCGGACGGCCGCTTCGCCGTCTTCACCTCCAGCGCCTCCAACCTCCTCGCCGACAACGGCAACGGCAACAGCCGCACCAAGGTCTTCGTCCGCGACCTGTGGACGGGCAAGGTCGAACGGGAGGACGTCAGCACCACCGGAGCCGACGCCGACCTCGACTCCTACGAGGCCACCATCAGCGGCAACGGCCGCTTCGTGGCGTTCACGTCCTTCGCGACGAACCTGGGTTCCGGCGCCGGCGGCGCCATCCCGAACGTCTACGTCCACGACCGCCTGACCGGACGGACCGAGCCGGTCGCCGCCACCGACCCGGCGAAGCCCCAGACCGGCCACTCCGCGGGCACCCCGTCGATCAGCCGGGACGGCCGCTACGTCGCCTTCCAGTCCGACCGCACCGACCTCGCCCCGGCCGGCGTCACCCCGCACGGCGGCACCATCTACGTCACCGACCGCCGGACCGGGAAGACCCGCCCGGTCAGCATCGGCGCGGACGGCACCGCGGCCGACGGCTCCTCCGCCTCGCCGGTGATCAGCGCGGACGGCCGCAGGGTCGGCTTCGTCTCCAAGGCCACCAACCTCATCGCCCGGGACGAACCCGGCGCCCTCGCCCCGGACGCCTTCGCCGGGCGGACCACCGACGGAACCGCCGGCGACGACCTCCCACCCGCGGGCGGCGGCCGGCCGAGGCTCCTGAAGCCCCGGAGCTACCCCTTCTACGTCCGCAGCCTCGACGACGGGGAGACCCGCCTCGCCAGCCCGGACGTCCGGGGCGGCGCGCTCGGCGCGGAGAACGCGAGCCTCAGCCCGGACGGCCGGTTCGCGGTCTTCTCCACTCCCGTCCACCACGGCCCCGGCCCGTGGGACCGCCACTTCGAGGTGTACGTCCACGACCTGGAGGAGGGCACCACGCGCTCCGTCACCGTGGGCCTGCCGGGCACCACCGTCCGCTCCGACGCCTGGGAGGGCCGGATGACGGCGGACGACCGCTGGGTCTACTTCAGCTCGACGGCCGACAACCTGGTGCCCGGGGACACGAACAACGCCTCCGACGTCTTCCGGTTCGACGTGCGGAGCGGCCGCACCGAGCGGGTCAGCGTGGCCACCGACGGCTCGCAGACGCCGGGCGCGTCGTACGGGCCCTTCGTCGACGCCTTCGGCACCACCGTGCTGTTCACCTCGGACGACGGCACGCTCGTGCCGGACGACTCCAACAAGCTCGCCGACGTTTTCGTCCGCAAGCACGCGTTCTGACGGGCCGGCACGGACACCATCGGGCCTGCCGCGCCGACAACTGCGCGACAGGCCCGCCCTGTTCACGTCAAGCGAATAGTTCCCGCACTCCTGTTGACTGACACTTTGTCAACAATTCACCATTGACGGTCTACCCGCATAGATCGCCAGATGGTGACATGGACACACCGCCCGGCGAAGGAAGCCGGGCCGCCTCAGGAAGCTCCCCACATGCTTCGTTCCCAGCGCCTCGCCCCCGCCGTGGCCGCCGTCGTCCTCACCGTCGGCGCGCTCGCCGCCGGCGGCACCGCGCACGCCGCCGCCCCCGCCCAGCACCGCGCCGCCGCGCCGCTCGACCAGACCTGCTCGCAGGCCTACCTCCCGCTGCCCGACCCGGCCTGCACCCCCGGCGCCACCAACCCGGACGTCACCCAGGCCACCATCGACGACACCATCTGCGTGCCGGGCTACAGCACCTCCATCCGCCCGCCGTCCAGCTACACCACCAAGCTGAAGATCCAGCAGATCGCGGCGTACGGCTACAGCGACACCAACACGTCCGACTACGAGGAGGACCACTTCATCCCCCTCTCCCTCGGCGGCCACCCGACCGACCCCAACAACCTGTGGCCGCAGCCGCACTACGCCACCGGCAGCGGCGGCGGGGCCTCGACGGACAAGGACACCGTCGAGTACAAGCTCTACAGGGCCGTCTGCAACCACCAGGTGGACCTCGTCCCCGCCCAGCAGGCGATCGTCACCGACTGGACCACCGCGTTGTCGGTCCTCGGCCTCGGCTGACGCCCCGTGTGAGGGGGCAGGACCGCTGCCCCCTCACACCAGCAACTCACACCGGCAACGCACACCGTCAAAACACCGGTTCACAGCGTCAACGCCCGGTCCGACGCCCGGATCGGCGCCGGGAGCTCGGTGCCGCCCCGCAGGTAGCGGTCCACCGCCGCGGCCGCCGCCCGCCCCTCCGCGACCGCCCACACGATGAGCGACTGCCCGCGCCCCGCGTCGCCCGCGACGAACACGCCGTCCGTGCCCGTCGCGAAGCCGTCGTCCCTGGTCAGCGCGCCGTCCGGGCCGGTGGCCAGCCCGAGTTGGGCGATCAGCTCCTGGCCCGGCTCGGGCCCGGAGAAACCCAGCGCGAGCAGCGCCAGCCCGGCCGGCAGGCTCCGCTCGGTGCCCGGCCGCGGCCCGCGGTCCGGCGGCTGCGCCTCGGCGAAGCGCACGGCCGCGAGCCGCCCGTCCGGGCCCGCCTCGAAGCCGACGGCCACCGCCGCGAACACCCGTGGTCCGGCCGCCGCCGCGCCCGCCTCCTCGTGCGAGGTCGTCTCCCGGTAGACCTTCGGGTGCACCGGCCACGGCTGCCCGGCCGCCCGGCGCTGCGGCGGGCGCGGGTTGATGTCGAGCTGGGTGACGGACGCGGCGCCCTGGCGCAGCGCCGTGCCGAGGCAGTCCGCCGCGGTGTCCCCGCCGCCGACGATCACGACGTGCCGGCCCTCCGCGGACAGCGGCGAGTCCGGGCGGTCCCCTTCGTCCACCCGGTTCGCCCAGGTCAGGTAGGCGATCGCCTGGTGCACCCCGGGCAGGTCGCGGCCCGGCAGCGGCAGTTCGCGGCAGGCCGTGGCGCCCACCGCGACCACCAGCGCGTCGCACCCGGCCCGTAGCTCCCCCGCCGGGACGTCCCGGCCGACGCGCACGTCGCAGCGGAAGCCGGTGCCCTCCTCCCGCATCTGGTCGAGCCGCCGGTCGAGCCGGTGCTTCTCCAGCCGGAACGGCGGAATGCCGTAGCGCAGCAGCCCGCCGGGGCGGTCGGCCCGCTCGTACACCGTCGTGGCGTGCCCGGCGCGGGTGAGCTGCTGGGCCGCCGCCAGCCCGGCCGGGCCCGAGCCGACTACCGCCACCCGCCACCCGCTCGGGCGCTCCGGCGGGCGGGGCCGGTCCCAGCCGCTCTCCCACGCGCGGTCGGCGATCGCCAGCTCGACGTTCTTGATGGTCACGGCGGCGCCGTCGATGGCGAGCACGCACGCGCTCTCGCAGGGCGCCGGGCAGAGCCGGCCGGTGAACTCGGGGAAGTTGTTGGTCGCGAGCAGCCGGGAGGCCGCGGCCCGCCAGTCGCCGTCGGCCACCAGCCGGTTCCACTCCGGGACGATGTTCCCGAGCGGGCAGGCGCTGTGGCAGAACGGGAGGCCGCAGTCCATGCACCGGCCCGCCTGCCCGCCGACGACCGGCAGCAGCGCCCCCGGCCGGTAGACCTCGCGCCAGTCCCCCACCCGCTCGTGCGCGTCCCGCCGCGCCCGCTCCGCGCGCGGGGTGGTGAAGAAGGCCATCCGGTCTGCCATAGCGGCCTCCGGCAGGACGTGCCGTGCAGGGACGTCCGGGGCGCGCCGGACGCGCCACCGTGTGGCCACCGTACGCCCACGAAGCGCGTCGCGCGAGGTCGATCGGACCTACACCCGCCGGGTGAACTCCATGGTCCAGTTCGTCACCCAGGTAGCACCGCCGTCCGCCGAGAACGCCTGCTCCCAGCGCGCCGCGTCCGTCGTCACGCCCGACCACACGAACCGCGCCCGCACCGGCGAGCCGTCGTACTCGTCGTCCCCGAAGAACTCGCCGCGGCCGTCCGCCCACCGCCCGGTGACCGGCGGGAACAGCGTGCCCGTGCGGGTGCTGGACCAGTACAGCGACCACTGCCCGCGCGCCGGGTCGTACAGCCGCAGGGTGAGGCCGGAGAAGCCCTTGGTCGGGAAGTCGATCTCGTCGACGTTCGCGTTGCCGCCGAAGTGCCGCGAGCCCCGGGTCACGCCCGGGAACTCCTCCCACGGGCTGCGCGGGTCGAGGAAGTCGGCGCGGCAGCGGTTGGCCACGTCCCACGTACCCACGAGGAAGTCGAAGTCGGTTCGCCCGCTGTTGTTCTCAAGTCCCATGCCTGGACGCTAAGGCCGGTTCCCTGACATCGTGTGGCAGTGAAGTCGGAGGGGTCCCCGTGAAGTCGAGCCGCCTGCTGTCGATCCTGCTCCTGCTCCAGACCAACGGCCGGATGACCGCCCAGCGGCTCGCGGAGGAGCTGGAGGTCTCGGTGCGCACCGTCTACCGGGACGTCGAGGCACTGCAGGCCGCCGGGGTGCCGCTGTACGCGGACGCCGGGCACGGCGGCGGGTACGAGGTGCTGGCCGGCTACCGCACCCGCCTGACCGGGCTCAACACGGGCGAGGCCGAGGCGCTGTTCCTCGCCGGACTGCCCGGCCCGGCCGCCGCCCTCGGGCTCGGCCCCGCCCTCGCCGCCGCCCAGCTCAAGCTGCGCGCCGCGCTGCCGCCGGAGCTGCGCGCGGACGCCGACCGGCTGCGCAGGCGCTTCCACCTGGAGGCGCCCGGCTGGTACGCGCAGGACGACGAGGTGCCGTTCCTGCCGCGGGTCGCCGAGGCCGTGTGGCGCGGCCGGGCGCTGCGGGTGCGCTACCGCCGCTGGAAGACGCCGACGGACGTCGACCGCCGACTGGAGCCGTACGGCCTCGTCCTCAAGGCCGGCCGGTGGTACGTCGTCGCCGCTCCCGGGCCGCGCACCTTCCGGGTCGACCAGATCCTCGAACTCACCGAAACAGACGAGGAGTTCACCATCCCCGAGGACTTCTGCCTGGCGTCCCACTGGCGCGCCCACGAGGCCGACTTCCACGCCCGCCTGCACCGCGGCGAGGCCCTCGTCCTGCTCGCCCCCGGCGCCGCCGCCCGCCTGGGCACGGCCGCCGCGCGCGCCGCCGGGGCCACCGGCACCGCCGAGCCGGACGGCCGTACGCGGGCCGTGCTGCCGATCGAGTCGCTCGACCACGCCCACGCCGCCTTCCTCGCGCTCGGCACCGACGTCGAGGTCCTCGCGCCGCCCGAACTCCGCGCCCGCCTCGCCGCCACCGCCCGCGCCCTCGCCGAGCGCTACGCCGACGGGTGAGCCCGTCCACCGGCCTCGACCCCCGCCTGGAACCGCCGTGCACACGCCAGGGAGAATCCCACGCATGACCCACACCGTGCTGATCGCCGAGGACGACCGCGCCATCCGCGACTCCCTCACCCGCGCCCTGCAGCTGGAGGGCTACCGCGTGCGCACCGCCGCGGACGGCACCCGGACGCTGGCCGCCCTCGACGAGCAGCGCCCGGACGTCCTGGTCCTCGACGTGATGATGCCGGCCCCGGACGGCCTGGAGGTCTGCCGCCGGCTGCGCGCGGCGGGCGACCGCACGCCCGTCCTGATGCTCACCGCCCGGGTCGAGGTCCAGGACCGGATCGCCGGGCTCGACGCCGGTGCGGACGACTACCTCGTCAAGCCCTTCGACGTCGGCGAGCTCTTCGCCCGCCTGCGCGCCCTGCTGCGCCGCAACCCCCCGGAGCAGCCCGTCGAGGACGTCCTGGCCGTCGCCGACCTGCGGGTCGAGCCCGGCGCCCGGCGGGCCTGGCGCGCGGGCGAGGAACTGGAGCTGTCCAGGACCGAGTTCGACCTGCTGGAGCTGCTCACCCGGCACGCCGGCTCGGTGCTCGACCAGGCCACCGTCTACGAGCGGATCTGGGGCTACGACTTCGGCCCCGGCTCCAAGAACCTCGCGGTGTTCATCGGCTACCTGCGCCGCAAGCTCGATCGCCCCGGCCTGGCCCCGCTGATCCACACCGTCCGCGGCGTCGGCTACACGCTGCGCGCCTCGTGACCCGCCCGCGCCGACTCCACCCGCGCCGACTCCACCGGCTCCGGCCGCGCCCGGGGCTGCGCACCACCATGTCACTCGCGTTCGCCGCACTGGCCGTCCTGGTGGCGGTGCTGATCGGCGCCCTCGGCTACCACTCCGCCGCCGGGCTGATCCGCGACGACGAGAGGGCCGACTTCAACACCGCCGTCCAGTCGGTCGGCAGCCAGGTCACCCGCCAGACGCTGTACCCCGGCGACTTCAACGGGCCGACCGGCCTCGGCGAGCAGTTGCTGCGCCCGATCCGGGTCACCGCGCAGGCACTCGACGCCAACGGCGCCGTCCTCCCGGGCACCGCCCACGTCGGCCTGCCGGCCGTGCCGGACGACGGCGAGCTCGCTCGCGCCGCCGCCCCCGCCCGGACGGTGATCGGGGTGCGGCACGTCGGCGACGAGACCTACCGGGTCGGCGTGGTCGCCCTCGGCGGCGGCCGGGGCGCCGTCCAGGTCGTGCAGGAGACCGGCGACATCGAGGACCTGCTGGACGCCCTGCGGAACCAGATGGCGGCCGTGGTGGCCGCCGTCGCCCTCCTCGCGGGCGCGGCCGGCTGGCTGCTCGCCCGCCGGATCACCGGGCGCCTGGTGCGCCTGACCGACGTCGCCGAGCTGGTCGCCGACAGCGGCCGGCTGGACGTCCCGGTGCCGGCCGCCGGGAACGACGAGGTCGGCCGGCTCGGCCGGGCCTTCGACCGGATGCTCGGCCGGCTCGCCACCGCCAAGGAGAACCAGCGCCGACTTGTCCAGGACGCCGGGCACGAGCTGCGCACACCGCTCACCAGCCTGCGCACCAACCTCGCCGTGCTCCCCAGCCTGGACCGCCTGCCGCCGGCCGAGCGCACCGCGCTGCTGGACGACCTGGCCGAGGAGGCCAAGGAGCTGACCCTGCTGGTGGAGGAGCTGGTGGCGCTGGCCGCCGAGCAGAAGTCGGACGAGGACCCGGTCGACGTGGTGTTGGCCGACGTGGTCCGCGAGGCCGCCGTCCAGGCGCGGCGGCGCAACGGCCGCGAGATCGCGGTCGACGCCGATGCCACTGTGGTCACCGCCCGCCCGGACGCGCTGGCCCGCGCGGTGGGCAACCTGCTCGACAACGCGGCCAAGTTCGACCCGGCCGGGGCCGCCCCGATCGACGTCGTCGTGCGCGGCCCGCGGGTGGAGGTGCGCGACCGCGGTCCCGGCATCGACCCGGTCGACCTGGAGCGCGTCTTCGACCGGTTCTACCGGGCCACCGCCGCGCGCAGCCTGCCCGGTTCCGGGCTCGGCCTGGCCATCGTCCACGAGGTCGCCACCTCGCACGGCGGCACCGCGTTCGCCGTCAACCGCGACGGCGGCGGCGCCGTCATCGGCTTCACCCTCGGCGGCTGAGGAGCCTCGGGCACGCGAACGGCCCCCGGTGCGCAAGCGGCGCACCGGGGGCCGTGGCGCGCTGGCGTCAGGCGGCGGCGAACAGCCCCCGGCCGAGCCAGTCGGCGTCGTCCTTCACGCCCGGGAGGACGAAGAAGTAGCCGCCGCCGGTCGGCGAGATGTAGTCCACCAGCGGCTCGCCGACGAGGCGGGTCTGGGTGGCCTCGAACTGCCGCACCACGTCCTGCTGGTAGCAGCAGAAGACGAGGCCCATGTCGAGGTTGCCGGCCTTGTCGATGCCGCGGTCGTAGTTGAAGCCGCGGCGCAGGATGCGCGAGTTGTCGGTGTCCGAGGTGCGCGGGTTGGCGAGGCGGATGTGCGCGTTGAGCGGGATCGCCTTGCCGTCCGGGTCCTTGGCGTAGTCCGGGGCGTCGTTCTCCTGGTGGCCGTCGAGCGGGGCGCCGGTGTCGCGGCGGCGGCCGAACATCTTCTCCTGCTCCGTGAGGGTGACGCGGTCCCAGAACTCGATCAGCATCCGGATGATCCGTATGACCTGGTAGCTGCCGCCGGTCGCCCACGCGGGCTCGCCCATGCCGTCGGTGACCCACACCAGGCGGTCCATCTCGCGGGCGGAGGCGGTGTCCGGGTTGACGATGCCGTCCTTGAAGCCGAGCAGGTTGCGCTGGGCGCCGTCGGGGCGGGACTGGTTCTGGAAGCCGTCGATCCGCCAGAGGATCTGCATCGCGCCACGGGTGTGCCGGGTGATGTCGCGCAGGGCGTGCAGGACGGTGTCCTGGCGGTCGGCGCAGATCTGCAACGAGAGGTCGCCGTGGAGCTCGGCGGCCTGAAGGTTGTCGTCGGGGAAGGTCTTCATCGGCGCGAGCTTGACGGGCTTGGCCTTGGCGAGGCCGTAGCGGTCGTCGAAGAGCGAGGCGCCGACGCCGACCGTCACGGTGAGGTTGTCGGTGGCCACGACCGGGCCGAGGAGGCCGCTGTCGGAGGGCGGCGCGCCGACGCCGAGGTCCGGCGGGGTGCCGCCGGCGGTGAGGAAGCGGATCCGCTCGGTCAGGGTCCTGAACAGGTCCTCCAGGGCCTTGCGGTCCTGGGCGATCACCTGGCAGGAGACGAAGGCCGCGTGGCCGGGCACCGGGGTGGTGACGCCGGCCTGGTGCGCGCCGTGGAACGGCACGACGCCGTTGGACGCCTGGTGGGCGTCGCCCGCGGCGGCCGGCTCGGCGGAGAGCGTGAACGCCGCACCGGCGCCGGCCAGGACGGCCGCCCCCGCGCCCGCCCCGAGCGCCGCCCGCACGAAGCTGCGCCGGGCCGGGCCGGCCGGGCAGCCGCCCTGGTCGGCGGCCTCGAGCGCGGCGGCTGCGTGCGCCAGGGAGGCGACATCCACCGGGCAGGAGCCGGTGGCTGCGGTGTGGTCGGTCATCAGGCGGCCTTCCGGATCTCGAGCAGGGCGGGGATGGGGGACAGGTCTTCGAGCAGCTGGCCGGTGGCGCCGTCGAGCTGCCGGCGGGCGTCGGCGGGCAGCTTGTCCAACGGGGTCCAGCCGTCGGCGGTGCGGGCCGCGGCGACGAGGTCGCCCACGCGCTTCATTCCGGCGTTGACCCGGACGAGGACCTGCGGGTCGCGCTCGTCGAGCAGCGGCTGGAGGAGCGTCAGCAGCTCCTGGGTGCCGGCCAGGTTGGCCTGGGCGGTGGCGAGGCCGGTGCCGCTGCCCATGTCGGTGTCGCCGGTGAGCTCGAACCGCAGGGTGTTCTCCAGGATCTCGTGGGCGCGCAGCGGCAGGTCGGCCGGGTCGAAGTCCTGGGTGGGGAAGTCGTGGACGAGGGTGGCGACGTCGCGGGCGAGGCCGTCGGCGACGGGCGTCAGGTCCGCGGCGGACTGGCCGTGCCACAGGCCGTACTCCAGGCGCAGGAAGCCGGTGAAGCCCGGGTCCGCGGTCTTGTCGGGGAGCCCGTCGGCGCGGCCGTCGATCTTGCCGTCGAGGTCGGCGAAGGTGCCGTAGGCGGCGCCGAGCGAGGCGTAGCGCAGGTGCGCGGTGAGCCAGTCCGCCCGGGCGGTGGCGAGGTCGCCGCCGTGGATGTCGGCCTGGAGCTTCTGGGACTGCGTCATGAGGGTCGCGAGGCCCTGGACGACGTAGTCCTTGTAGGAGGCGAGCGGGGCGTCGAGGTCGCCGTCCCCGACCGGCTTGACCGCCTTGACCTCGGTGCCGCCGGAGACGTGCACGGAGGCGGAGGTGACGGACTTGCCGCCGGTGGGCACGCAGCGCCAGGCGTAGTCGCCGGTGCCGATGGTGGCGGTCAGGGCGCGGGTGGTGCCGGGCGCGAGGCCCTCGACCTCGCCGTAGACGGCGCCGGTGCCCGGGTTGACCAGGTACACCTCGGAGACCTTGTCGCCGGTGTTGCGCATCTGGAAGACCTGCTGGCCGGGCAGCGGGGAGGTGAAGCCCTTGCCGCACTCCTGCTCGGAGACGGCGACGGTGGAGGCGCTGTCCTTCTTGCCGTCGCTGACGGCGATGACGGCTCCGGCGACGACGGCCGGGACGGCGACGAGTGCGGCCGGGAGCACCCAGCGCGGGCGGCCGGAGGCGGCGGGCGCGGGGGTTCCGGCGGCCGCGGCGGCCTTCTCGGCCGTCGTCTCGGCCGACCTCTCGGCGGCGGGCGCGGCCTGGCCGGCGCGCAGGCCCTGGAGGAACAGCGTCATGACGATGCACAGGTAGGCGACGTAGGCGACGACCTGGAGGACCGTCATGGTGACGGTGAGGTTGAGCGTGCCCTGGACGAGCGTGGCGTACCAGGACTGCGCGTCCAGGTGCCCGCTGAGGTCGAACGCGTACGAGGTGGAGCCGCCGACCAGCCCGGACTCCTGGAGGTCGCGCAGGCCGTAGCCGAGCACGCCCGCGGCGATGACGATCAGGCCGGCGCCGGTGACGGTGAAGAACCGGGTGAGGTTCATCGTGAGCGCGCGCCGGTACAGGCCCCAGCACAGACCCGCGGCCAGCACCAGGCCGACGGCCGCGCCGATCAGCGGACCGGTGGACTCGCCGGCGGTGCGGACGTTGGTCCACAGGAAGAGGGAGGTCTCCAGGCCCTCGCGGGCGACGGCGAGGAAGCTGGTGAGCACGAGCGCGCCGGCGCCCAGCGCGAGCGAGGCCTCGACCTTCGAGCGGATCTCGGCCGACAGGCTGCGCGCGGAGCGGCGCATCCAGAAGACCATCGCCGTGACGAAGCCGACCGCGATCAGGCTCAGCACGCCGCCGAACGCCTCCTGGGCGTGGCCGGACAGGTTCGCGGCGGTGAAGGTGAGCACCGCGCCGAAGCTGAGGCTGACCGCGACGGCCGCCGCGACGCCGGTCCACACCTGGGGCAGGCGCCCCTTGCGGTCGAACCGGACGAGGGTGGCGACCAGGATCGACACGATCAGGCCGGCCTCCAGGCCCTCGCGTAGCCCGATCAGAAAGCTGGGAAACGCTTCATCCCACATGCAGCGGGCTCCTCCCCCGGTCCACCCCGGGTCGTACCTGTCCTCGGAGTCCCACCGCGGTGACGGGGGACGGCACAGCCGAACGCCCCGGACTGGGTTGGGTCCAGGGCGCCTCGGCTTAGCTTAGGCAAACCTTAGAGGTGCAGGGAGTCGCCGAACCCGCCGTCAAGGTAAGGGTTCGGTATGAAACCGGCCTTCCGTCTCAGTATTCGACCCGGCCTCCGGCGCGCCGCCTTCCGGGGAACCGGGGGCGGGGCTCAGCCCCACCACTGCTCGGGGACGGTCTCCGGCTCGGCCGGGACGCCACCGGGCTCCGGGACGGGCGCCACGTGGAGGTCTCCGCCGTCCACCTCCGTGACCTCGTGGCCGGCCTCCCGCAGCACGACAGCCACCGCCCCGAGGACGGCGGTGCGCACTCCTTCGGGTGAACCGCCGCCCGGCGGCCAGCCGACCACCACTCCCGCCGGGCCCGGGCCGATCCGCAGCGGGGACGGGCCGGCGGCGTCGAGTCCGGCGCGGGAGAGGGTCGCGGTCACGTCAGCGACGAGTTCACGGTGATCCACCATTGGCGCAGCGTAGGCCCGGGGTCGCGCGACCCCGGGCCGCGGCGCGCGCCGAAACGGTTCGGCGGCACCCGGGCGCAGCACCGGCCCCCTCCCGGACGGCCGATCGGGGGCCCCGGCCCCTCGTCCGGCCCGACACGAGCGGCCGGACGGGCCGATGGACGTGCACAGTCGGCCCCCTGCCGACAGCATGACAGAGTAAGCGATCCATCACCCTGAGCAACGGGGCCAGCGGTCACCCGCACCGCGGGCCGGATCCCCCCGGCCGTCCCGTATCGAGAGGTCCCATGATCACATCACTCCGCCGGCCGGCGTTCTCGCCGGCGGGCCTCCAGCACGGCACGCCGAGGACGCCGGGGAGCCCGTCGTGAGAACCGACCAGCAGCCGGGACCGGTGACCACCAGTACGCGTGACCAGCCCGCGAACAAGGCCGAGGCCTTCGCCGACTGGGCCGACGGCCGCCTCGGCATCTACTCCCTGGCGAAGGCCAACCTGCGCAAGATCTTCCCGGACCACTGGTCCTTCATGCTGGGCGAGATCGCGCTCTACACCTTCGTGATCATCATCATCACCGGCGTCTGGCTGACCCTCTTCTTCAACCCGAGCATGAGCGAGGTCATCTACGACGGCTCGTACGTCCCGCTCAAGGGCGTCCAGATGTCGGAGGCCTACCGCACCACGCTCGACATCAGCTTCGACATCCGCGGCGGCCTGCTGATCCGCCAGATCCACCACTGGGCGGCGGTCGTCTTCATCGCCGGGATGCTGACGCACATGATGCGCGTCTTCTTCACCGGCGCGTTCCGCAAGCCCCGCGAGCTCAACTGGGTCTTCGGCGCGCTGCTGCTGATCCTCGGCATGTTCGACGGCTTCATGGGCTACTCGCTGCCGGACGACCTGCTCTCCGGCACCGGCATCCGCTTCATGGAGGGCGCGGTACTGGCCGTGCCGATCGTCGGCACCTACCTGCAGTTCTTCATGTTCGGCGGGCAGTTCCCCGGGCACGTGATCATCCCGCGCCTGTTCACCGTGCACATCCTGCTGATCCCCGGGATCATGGTCGGCCTGCTCGCGGCGCACCTGATCCTCGTCTTCTACCACAAGCACACCCAGTTCTCCGGGCCCGGCCGCACCAACCAGAACGTCGTCGGCATGCCGCTGCTGCCGGTCTACACCGCCAAGGCCGGCGGCTTCTTCTTCCTGGTGTTCGGCGTGGTCTCGCTGATGGCGGCGATCGCCACGATCAACCCGATCTGGGCGTACGGCCCCTACCGGCCGGACCAGGTGTCCACCGACGCCCAGCCGGACTGGTACATGGGCTTCTCCGAGGGCCTGATCCGCGTCATGCCGGGCTGGGAGATCAGCGTCTGGGGCGGCCACACCCTGAACCTCGGGGTGTTCATCCCGCTGATGGTCTTCCCGACCGTCCTGCTGGCCATCTGGTGCTACCCGTTCCTGGAGGCCTGGGTCACCGGGGACCGCGGCGAGCACCACATCGCCGACCGGCCGCGCAACGCGCCGGTGCGCACGGCCTTCGGCGCGGCCTGGATCAGCCTCTACCTGATCCTGCTGGCCGGTGGCGGCAACGACCTGCTCGCGACGCACTTCAACCTGTCGATCAACGCGATCACCTACGCGGTGCGGATCTGCTTCTTCGCGCTGCCGGTGGTCGTCTTCGTGATCACCAAGCGGTGGTGCATGGGCCTCCAGCGCCGCGACAAGGAGAAGGTGCTGCACGGCCGCGAGACCGGCGTCATCAAGCGGCTCCAGCACGGCGAGTTCATCGAGGTGCACGCGCCGCTGCCGCAGGGCCGGACGTACACCCTCACCTCGCACGACCAGCCGGAGCCGCTCGAGGTGGAGCCCGAGGTGGACGAGAACGGCGTGGCCCGGCGGGCCGGGCTGTTCAGTCGCGCGCGGGCCAAGCTGTCGCGCGGCTTCTACGGCGAGGGGAGCCGGATCGCCAAGCCGACCGCCGAGGAGCACCGGGAGATCAGCAGCGGCCACGGCCACCACTGATCCCCGCCCACGCGCCGAGGGCCCGCCGCAGCGTCTGCGGCGGGCCCTCGGCGTTGCGGTGTCCTGCCTCGGGGTCAGCCCCGCAGGATGGCGGGCACCGCGGCGAACAGCGCGGCCGCCAGCGTCACGGACAGGCAGAGGGCGGCCCAGCGGGCGCAGATCCGGCGGCACTCGCCGCGGTAGCGGGCGGCGAGGCGGCGGCAGCGGTCGACGGCGCGGTCCACGACCTCCTCGGCGTAGCGCAGCCGGTCTGCGGCGTAGGCCCGTTCCAGGCTCTCCCGCTCGGCGGCCGGCAGCCAGGCGAACTGGCCGGCGAAGGCGCGGGCGTCCCGTTCGGCCGCCGCGACCTCCGCCTCCCAGGCCAGGAAGCCCTCCAGGCGGGCGATCTCCACGCGGGTGTCCACCTTCTGCCGCGGGGTCCGCGCCTTCGCCGGACGCTGTCTGCCACCCATTGACCGCTCCTTCGTGCCGTCGCCAGCGCCTTCGCAGCGAAACCACGCAACTACTATCAGTGACGAATGAGGGGCGTAGGGCGACTCGCCGAGCCCCGGTGCCGAATGGAATCGCGAACACCGGACACGCTCCGCGTACGGGCGTGTACCATCGGCAAGCATTGCGACGGTGCACCCCGGGCTGGCCGGGGCACGAGCCAGGAGGTCGGCCATGCCCGATGCCGGTCGGTTCAGCGGGGCGGGCGAGGAGGGCGAGCGGGCGGTGTCGGAGGCCGCCGCCGTCCTGGAGCGCGAGCTGGCGGCCGGGCTGGCCGACGCCAAGGCGGTCGGCGGGCGCCTCGCCGACGAGCACCGCGTCGACCAGGAGGAGTTCGGCCGGCTGGTGCAGCGGGTGTCGGACAACACCCACGAACTGATCGACGCCGTCAGCGCCCGGGTGCTCGGCAACACGGCGGGCGACGCCACCGAGCACACCCGCAGGATCGCCGAGAGCGCGCACGACATCGTCGACCTGCTGCTCGACCTGAGCCGCCTCGCGCCGTCCCTCGCCAACCAGGGCCTGAGCACCGCCTTCGGACCGCAGCGCACCGCCGCCGGGGAGCCCGACGAGCGGCCCGGGGAGTGACACCACCCCGGGTCACGGGCGGCGCGGAGCAGGTCGAGCGGGTGCTGGCCCGCTACCGGGAGCGCACGGTGGCCGCGCTGCTGGGGCACATCCCCGAGCAGAGCCCGCCCTACCTCTACGACCTGGCCGCCGACTACCCGGCCCGCCCCGGCAAGGGCCTGCGCGCGGCGCTGTGCCTCGCCACCTGCGCGGCCTTCGGCGGCGACCCCGCCCGCGCACTCAACCCGGCCGTCACCGTCGAGCTGTTCCACAACGCCTTCCTGATCCACGACGACATCCAGGACGGCAGCGAGCTGCGCCGCGGCGGGCCCACCCTGCCGGCCGCGTACGGCGTCGAGGTCGCGCTGAACGTCGGCAACGCCACCCACCTCCTTGGCCTCCAGCGGCTGATGGCCAACCGGCGGGGGCTGGGCGGCGAGCTGGCCTGGCGGCTGTTCGAGGAGACCGAGCTCATGTGCCGCCAGTCGCTGGAGGGCCAGGCCCTGGAGATCGCCTGGATCCGCGACAACGCGTGTGCCCTCGTCCCGGGCGACTACTACCGGCTGTGCCTCAAGAAGACGTCCTGGTACACCTTCCTCTACCCGTGCCGCACGGGCCTGCTGGTCGCCGAGGGTGCCACGGCGGACTCCGGCCGGCTGGACCGGTTCGGCTGGTACCTGGGCGCGGCCTACCAGATCCAGGACGACGTGCTGAACCTCGCCGGGACGCAGGAGGAGTACGGCAAGGAGATCGCCGGCGACCTCTGGGAGGGCAAGCGGACGCTGATGCTGATCCACCTCCTGGAGCGCTGCACCCCCGCCGAACGCGCCAGGGCCGAGCGCTACTTGAGCCGTACCAGGTCCCAGCGCGGGCCGGGGGCCGCCGAGGACGTGCGCTGGCTGCTCGACCGGCTCGCGGCGTACGAATGCGTGGAGAGCGCACGACAGGCGGCAGCCGGGCTCGTCGCGGCGGCGGAGCGGGAGATCGACGGGGTGCTCGGCGCGGTCGGCGCCCGTGGGGAGCAAGAGGCGGACGAGGCACGGGAGTTCCTCCTCGCACTGCCGGGGTTCGTGGTTGAACGGGGGCGCTGACACCCGGCGGACACCGCGTCATCCCCGATCGACCGTCACCGCCCGCCCCGGCGCCGGCGGGCCCGCCCCGGTTGGTCTGGACCGCGCCCTGTGCACCTGGTTCGGCGAGCCGGCCGGCGACCGCGCCTGCCCCAGGCCGCCACGATGGCTAACTCGTTTGGAATTGTGGCGAGTTCGCCACCAGAGCGGTGCGAGGCCGGCTCCGGACGAGCCCACGTCAGCCCCGGCGCCGACGCGCCGGGGCCCGGTTTTGACAGCACCGGTACCCTTCCCGCATGCATGCCGACCTGGCCACCGCCCTGCGGGCGATCGCGAACCCGACGCGCCTGCAGCTGCTGACCTGGCTGCGCGATCCCGAGCGGCACTTCCCGCTCGACCACGCGATCGCCGACCCGCACGGGGTCGGCGTCTGCGTCAGCCACCTCCAGGCGAAGACCGGCCTCGCGCAGTCGACCGTCTCCGCCTACCTCGCCGAGCTCCAGCGGGCCGGCCTGGTCCGCGCCACCCGCGTCGGCAAGTGGACCCACTACCGCCGCGACGAGGACGCGATAGCCCGCCTCCTCGCCGTCCTCGGCCACACCCTGTAGCCGGAGCCGGAAGGTCCTTCTTGACTGAGCCCGGGTCAACTATCGTCGTCGCCGACAACGCTCCACGAGGGCGCGTTTCACGGGAGATGCGGAGTAGCTGTGCGCATCGGAATCATCGGCACGGGCACGGTCGGGCAGACGCTGGCGAGCAAGCTGGTGTCCCTCGGTCACGAGGTGACGCTGGGCTCGCGGACCAAGGACAACGAGAAGGGGCTGGCCTGGGCCGCCGCGGCGGGTCCGCAGGGCCACTGCGGCACCTTCGCCGACGCGGCGGAGTCCGGCGAGGTGGTGATCAACGCCACCGGCGGCACGGTCGCGCTGGCGGCGCTGCGGGCCGCGGGCGCCGAGCGGCTGGCCGGCAAGCTGCTGATCGACGTGTCGAACCCGCTGGTGTTCTCCCCCGAGGGTGAGCTCACCCTCGACCCGGTGAACACGGACAGCGTCGGCGAGCAGATCCAGCGGGAGTTCCCGGCGGCCCGGGTGGTCAAGGCCCTCAACACGATGAACGTCGCCGTGATGGTCGACCCGGCCGTGCTGCCGGGCGAGCACAACCTGTTCGTCTCCGGGAACGACGACGCGGCCAAGGCCGAAGCGGTCGCGCTGCTCGGCGAGTTCGGCTGGCCGGCCGAGTGGATCATCGACCTCGGGGACATCACCGGCGCCCGCGCGACCGAGATGATGATGCCGTTCTGGCTGCGGCTCTACCGCCACTTCGGCACCGGCGAGTTCAACTACTCGTTCAAGCGCAACGCGTAACGAGCGCCCGCAGGCCCCCGGGGGGCGGCGCACGGAGAGCGGAGCGGACGGGGGACAATGGACCGCATGTCCCGACGTCGCCCCGCTCCCCGCGCCGCCTCCGCCGCGCCCCGGCTGCTGCCCTCCTCCCCCTGCCCGTGCGGCCTGAGCGCCTCCTACGGCGACTGCTGCGGCCGGATGCACCGCGGCGCGGCGGAGGCCGGCACGGCCGAGGCGCTGATGCGCTCCCGCTTCAGCGCCTTCGTCGTGCAGGACGAGGCGTACCTGCTGCGCAGCTGGCACCCGGACACCCGGCCGGACGCGGTGGACTTCGACCCGGCGCTGCACTGGACCCGCCTGGAGGTCGACGCCACCACCGAGGGCGGCGCGTTCCACTCCGAGGGCACCGTCGCGTTCCGCGCGTACTGGACGGAGGGCCGCGAGGAGGGGGTGCTCAAGGAGAACAGCCGGTTCGTCCGGCACGAGGGCGCGTGGGTGTACCTCGACGCCCTCTCGCTCGGCTGAACCGGCCGGCCGCCCCGCCCGCACGCCCTACAGGTAGTCGTCCAGGCGCCCGAGGGCGTAGCCCTGGGCGGTGACCTCGTCCAGGACCTTGCGCAGCAGGTCCGGCATCGTGGCCTTCCAGATGTCAGCGCCCCGGAAGTGGGTGAGGATGATGTCGCCCGGGTGGAGCTTCTGGTCGTCGTAGCGCCACTCCATGTGGTCCGGGAAGGCCTCCTCGTTCCACAGGGGCACCGCCTGGACGCCGCAGGACCCGGCCGCGCGCAGCGTGTCGTCGTTGTACTCGCCGTACGGCGGGCGGAACAGGCGGGGGCGGACGCCGATCTGCTGCTCCAGCTGGTCCTGCTGGCTGCAGATCTCGTAGCGCTGGGTCTCGTAGTCGTGGATCTTCAGGTTGCGGTGGTTGATGGTGTGGTTGTTGATCTCCACGCCCTGGGAGTGCAGGTCGCGGAAGTAGCCGTAGTCGTCCCGGGCGAGGTAGTCGGAGACGAAGGCGCTGAGCGGGACACCGAGCTCGGCGGCCATCTTGTTGAACTGCGGGTCCTTCTCGGCACCGTCGTCGACGGTCAGGAACACCACCTTGTCGTCGGTGGGGACGCGGAAGACCACCGGCGGACGGCCGTCCTTCAGCTTCACGCCCTGCATCGCGCGCAGCGTGGGCCGGGCGGCCGGGGGCGGGGGCGCCTTGAGCGGCGGCTCGGCCAGGCCCCAACGCCGGGCGGTCTCGAACGCCGCGCGGGTCGCGGTCTCCTGGCGGGCGAAGGCCTCGCTGCTGGTCTCCTCCTCCTGGCGGGCGAGGCCCGGCAGCATGGGCGGCGCGGCCGGCGGGCGGGCACCGGCCCGGTCGACGGCGGGCTCCCCGGCGGCCGTGCCCTCCGCCCGGAGGGCCGGTGCGGCGCTCGCGGCGTTGGCGGGTCCGGCCTTCGGCCCGGCGGGTCCGGTCGGCCCGGCGCAGCCGGCCACGACGGCGGAGAGGCAGACGGTGGCCAGCAGGCCGGTCCGCAGACCCTTCCGCGCCGGGTGACTCCCCCTCAAACCCCCATTAATGTGACGATCTGATGGTGCGTTCATAACGCCACTGCTCCCCTGTGGGGCACCCCCGTCAATCCCCCCATCACCCGCACGGCAGAACGACCCGCCCGGGACCTTGCCCAAGCTTTGCCGTGCGCAGGACGACCGGACGCCCCCGCGCGCCGCCCGAAAACCCTTTGCCGCCGGGCCGCCCGCACGGCGATCATGCGGGGCATGACGACCAGCACCACCCCGCGCGCCACGGCCGCCTGGACCGTCGCCCCCGCCGACGTGACCAGCGACGAGGCGCTCGCGCTGCTGCGCGAGTACTACTACGACGTCGCCAACCGGTACGGCCGGCTGCACCACGGCGAGGACTTCGCCCCCGAGGTCCTGGAGGCCGGCCTGGCCGACACCCCCAGCGGCGACCTCGCCGCGCCCACCGGCCTGTTCCTGATCGGCCGCTACGACGGCCGCGCCCACTCCTGCGCCGGGCTGCGCCGCCTCGACGCCACCACCGTCGAGCTCACCCGCGTCTACGTCCGCCCCGGCCTGCGCGGCACCGGCGGCGGCGCCCGTCTGCTCGCCGCCGTCGACTCCGCCGCCCGCGCCCTCGGCGCCGGGCGCATCGTCCTCGACACCCGCCTCGACCTCGTCGAGGCCCGCGCCCTCTACACCCGCCACGGCTACCGCGAGATCCCCGCCTACAGCGCGGGCCCGTACGCCGAGATCTGGTACGGCAAGGACCTCACCGAGGCTGCCGGCTGAGGGAGCCGGAACCGAGGGCCGCGGCCAGTTCGGCGGACGAGGGCGGGTTCGCGCCCGGGCGGGAGACGGTGACGGCCGCGGCCGTCACCGCGTGGGCGAGGCAGACGGCGAGCGGGGTGCCGGCCGCGCGGGCGTGCAGGAGGGCGGCCATGAAGGAGTCCCCGGCTCCGACGGTGTCCGCCACCCGCACCGGCCGGGCGGCGACCTCCTCCCGGGCGCCGTCCGCGCCGAGCGCGACGGCGCCGGCCGCGCCCAGCGTCACGACGACGACGGCCGGGCCCAGCCCGAGCCAGTGCCGGGCCACGGACTCCGGCGCCTCGCCCGGGTAGAGCCAGGCCAGGTCCTCGTCGCTGGCCTTGACGACGTGGCTCAGCGCCACGCAGCGCTCGACCCGGCGGACGGCCACGGCCCGCTCGCCCATCAGCGCGGGTCGCACGTTCGGGTCGTAGCTGACGCTCGCCCGGCCGCGCAGACGCTCGACGATCCCCAGCACGGTTTCCGCCCCCGGCGACGTCACGGCCGCGATCGAGCCCAGGTGCACGTACCCCGGCGCGTCCGGCACCTCGGCGGCGCCGAGCGTCCAGCCGATGTCGAAGGCGTACTGCGCGCGCCCGTCGCCGTCCAGTTCCACGACGGCCGACGGCGTCCGGGCCACCGTCTCCGCCCGCACCACCACCCCGGCCCCCTCCAGGTGCATCCGGATCAGCCGCCCGTGGGCGTCGTCCGCGAGCTGGGTGAGGAGCGTCGCCGGCCGCCCGAGGCGCGCCAGCCCGTACGCGACGTTGGCGGGGCTCCCGCCGGGGTGCACCCGGTCCGGCGCGCCGTCGGCGCGGACGACGTCGGCGACGCACTCGCCGATCACCAGGAAGTTCGGGGACGTGGTCACAGCGGCTCCTGGCGGTCCGGCGCGGAAGGGGCGGACCGCCAAGCGTAGGGCCTGTGCGCGGGCATGAAAGTACGGCCGCCGGACCTGGCCAGGTTCTCCGGCGACCGTGGTCCCGCCCGTCAGGGGGCGGAACTCTTCGACCGTATGACGGAGGGCGATCGCACCGCTACCGCAGTGCTCCGTCCGGGGGACGCACGTGTCGCGTCCCCCGGCACCCGCCGGTCGGTCTCGCGGTGCGGCGATGGGTGCGCCGGCCAGGGCCGCTCCGGCCAGGAGGACGAGGACCATCGGCCGCGAGCGCGAGACAGGCCCGGGGCGGCGCCGTGCCGGGTCGCCGTGCTGCTCGCGCCCGCGCGGCCGAGGCTGCGCACGACCTGGAGACGCTCCTCGAGCTGACCCAGCACGCGGCGACGCGCGGATAGGTGCCGGGGCCCAACTCCCGAACCACGCTCGGGCGGACGGCCGTTCCCATAGGATCCGTGCCCGGAACACCTCACGTGCCGTCATCCCGGAGAGCGGTGGTCGCCCTGATCCCCCTGCGTCGGACCCGAGCCCGCGGCCGTGCCGGGCTCGCCCTGGTGCTCGCGCTCAGCGCGGCGCTGCTGACCACCGGCGGTCCCGCGGCCACCGCGGCGGACGGGCTGGGCGACCCCGTCTTCCCGTCGCTCGGCAACCGCGGCTACGACGCGCTCGCCTACCACCTCTCTTTCGCCTACCGGCCGGACAGCCGCACCGTCGACGCCACCGCGGTGATCACCGCCCGGCCCTCCCGCGACCTGGCGAGCCTGGATCTCGACGCGCTCGGCCTCGACGTGCACGACGTCCAGGTGGACGGCCGGCCCGCCGCGTTCCGCGCGCACGACGAGAAGCTCACCGTCACGCCGGGCCGGGCGCTGCGCCGCGGCGCCACCGCGCGGGTGCGGATCACGTACTCGGCGGACCCGCGCGCCAGGCTCCCGCACACCGGCTGGGTGCCGACCGCGAACGGCTTCGCCGTCGCCGGGCAGCCCGTCAGCGCGCACACCGTCTTCCCGTCCAACGACCACCCCAGCGACAAGGCCCGCTTCACCATCGACGTCACCGCGCCGGACGGCCTGCTCGGCGTCGCCAGCGGCGAGCTCACCCGGACCACACCGCTCGGCGACGGCCGCACCACCCGGCGCTACGTCTCCCGCGAGCCGATGGCCACCGAGCTCGTACAGGTCTCGGTCGGCGACTACACCGTCCGCGAGCGCACCGGCCCGCACGGCCTGCCGCTGCGCGACGTCGTGCCCACCGCGCGCGCCGCCGACCTCGAAGCGGCCCTCGCGCTCACCGCCGACCAGCTCGCCTGGGCCGAACGGCACCTCGGGCCCTTCCCGTTCGAGGCGTACGGGATCCTGCCCGCCGACACCGACGACCCGAACGCCTTCGGCTTCACCGGCCTGGAGACCCAGACCCTGACGCTGTACAAGCCCGGTTTCCTGCGCCAGCCCGAGGCCGCGATCGGCTCGCACATGATGCACGAGCTCGTGCACTCCTGGTTCGGCGACAGCGTCTCCCCCGCCACCTGGGCGGACCTCTGGCTCAACGAGGGCCACGCCGACTACTACGGCCTGCTCTACCGCTACGAGCGCGGCTGGCCGGACGCCTGGGGCCACACCACCCTCGTCGACCGCATGCGCCACCTGTACGGCCTCGGCGACCAGTGGCGCCGCGACGCCGGGCCGGTCGCCTCGCCCACCGCGGCCGACCTGTTCGACAGCCAGCGCTACACCGGCGGCGCGCTCGTGCTCTTCGCGCTGCGCGAGCGCGTCGGCGAGGGCACCTTCGACGCCATCGAGCGCACCTTCCTGACGCGGTACCGGTACGGCGACGCGACCACCGCCGACTACATCAGCACCGCCTCCGAGGTCTCCGGGCAGGACCTCACCGGCTTCCTCACCGACTGGCTCTACGGCCACCGCACCCCGCCCATGCCGGGCCACCCGGACTGGACGGTCGGCGCGCAGCCGGTGGCCGCCCGCGCGGTCGGGCCCGTGGAGCACGGCTCCGGTACGCTCTGACGGCCCGACCGGCCGGGGAGAGCACCGCGGCCGCCGCGGCCGCCGTACGCCCCGATCGCGCCCGGCCGGTGCGTCCGGGCGCCCCGTTCGCGCTCCTGCGCCCACGGGACGGACGGCGCATCGTGGTGCCACGGCCCGCCCGCCGCCCGGCACAGTCCCGGCCGGCTCGCGGGCCGTCCAGCGTTCCCGGCGAGGCCCTCCCCCGGGCGCTGCGAAAATCGTCCGGGAACGGAGACAACCCGAACCGGGGGCCACCGCGTTCCACCAGCCGTGAGGACGACACCACGCACGCGGCCGACCGGGCCGCCACGGCGAACGGCGACGACGGGAACACCATGGCAGGGGCGGCGGGATGAGGGACGCGACACCGGACTTCGAGGAGTTCGTCGCCGCCTGCGGCCCGAAGCTGCTGCGCACGGCCTGGCTCCTGACCGGCGACCCGCACC
The DNA here is from genome assembly GCF_036322405.1 of Streptomyces sp. SP17BM10. Taxonomy (NCBI): domain Bacteria; kingdom Bacillati; phylum Actinomycetota; class Actinomycetes; order Kitasatosporales; family Streptomycetaceae; genus Streptomyces; species Streptomyces sp. SP17BM10. The sequence continues at coordinate 265,324 of NZ_JAQYXB010000539.1, forward strand.
AGGCCGAGGACCTGCTGCAGACCGCGCTCGCCAAGGTCTGGCCCAAGTGGGACCGGATCTCGATCGAACGCCCCGAGGCGTACGTGCGCAAGGTCCTGGTGAACTCGCACGTCTCCTGGTGGCGCCGCCGGTGGACCGGCGAACTCCCGCACGGCGAGCTGCCCGAACCGCCGGTGCAGCGGGCCGACCCCTTCGAGGACGTCGTGCTCAGCCAGGTGGTGGCCACGGCCGTCCGGGCGCTGCCGCCACGGCAACGGGCGGTGGTGGTGCTGCGCTTCTTCGAGGACCTCAGCGTCGAGGAGACGGCGGAGGTGCTGCGCTGCACGAGCGGCACCGTCAAGAGCCAGACGCACCGGGCACTCGCGGCCCTGCGCGGCAGACTGCCGGTCAGGGAACTGATGCTGGACGGGGGACGCCGTGACGGTAACTGACTTCCTCGACCCGGACCGGCCGGACGGGGTCCACGGGCCGGACGGCACCGACAGCGGGGAGGAGGAGGAACTGCGGGTCCTCCTCCAGAGGGCCGCCCCGCACCTCGCCGCGCCCGAGGACCGCATCGAGCGGGTCCTCGCCCGCGCCGGCCGCACCCGCCGCCGGCGGCGGGCCGCCGGCCTCGGCGCCGGACTCACCGGCGGCCTGCTCGCCGCCGCCCTGGCCGCCGCCCCGGCGATCGCTCCGGCCCCCGACGCCACCGGAGCGCTGGGCGCCGCGGGGACACCGGCCACCGCGCCGAGCGCGGCCACGGCGGCGCCCTCCGCCACGCCCGAGCCCGAAGGGCCGGACCCGGTGGGGCCGTTGGGGACGGCGATCTCGTTCGGCTCGGGCCCCGACATGGTCGTCAACGTGCCCAAGGGCTGGCTCACGCAGGCGAACGGATGGGCCCAGCCCGACGTGACCATCGGCACGCTGGCCAACCAGCCGCTCGTCGAACCGACCGCCTGCGAGGGCCGGAAGACGCTCTGCCTGCCGGTCGGGCAACTGCGCGGCAGCGGCGTCGTCGTGACCTTCCGGCTCGTGAAGGACCCGAGCCGGATCAAGGAGTACGCGGACCAGTCCCGCCCGGCCCAGGCCGCCGCGGTCGGCAAGGAGTGCACCACCGTCGGCGGCACCGCCGAGCTGGTCGGCTACCGGACCGTCGCGAGTGGCCCCGCCCCGGCGGTGATCGAGCTCACCGCGTGCCTGCGGGAACCGACGACGGCCGTGGTCCAGCAGGTGCAGCAGGTCCTGGAGTCGGTCCGGCCGCTGGAGCGGACGAGCACCCCCTCCGAGGACCCGAGCGGCTGAGCACGGCGGTACCGGCACGATGAGCTGCCCCGCCCCCTCTCTTCCAGGTTCGGCGATCGGCCGGGGAAGAACAAGACTGCAATTTCCGGGCGGAGAGGGGGACCCTGGCACCCATGACCTCTCCCCTCCCGGACACCGGGACCGGCAGGGAATCCCTCCTCCTGACGGCCCGTTCACTGGCCCACGTGCGCTGGATCGCCGGCGGCACCGGCAGCGGCAAGAGCACCCTGGCCCGCCTGCTCGCCGCCCGTCACGGCCTCCCGGTGTACGACGGCGACCGCGCGGAGCACCGGTGGCTGACGCGCTGCACGCCGGAGCGCCACCCGTACCTCTCGGCCCTGCGCGGCCTGCCGCCGGGGGCGGGGTGGGACGGCCGTACGGCGGAGGAGGTGCTGCGCGCGATGCCGAGCGTGCACGGCGAGATGCTCGGCTTCGTCGTCGACGACCTCCTCGCCATGCCCACCGACCGGATCGTCCTGGTCGACTACTTCGGGATCCTGCCCGCCGACCTCGCGCCGCTGCTGAGGCGACCCGGCCAGGCGGTCTTCCTCCTGCCCACGGCGGGCTTCCGACGGGACGTGCTCCGCGCGCGCTACGCGGATCCGCAGCGCGCGCGGGCCACGTGGGGCGGCCGCGACCCCTCGACGGTGCTCGCCAAGCGGCTCGCGCGCGACGCCCTGTGGGACGCGGAGGTCCGCACTCAGGCCACCGGCCACCGGCTCGACGTCCTGACCGTCGACGGCGCCGCGCCGGCCGCCGAGCTGGCCGACCGGGTGGCCGCCCGCTTCGGCCTCGGCCGCGTGGCCTCGTAAGGGTCAGTACCGCAGGACGGCGGCGATGCGGCCGCGCGAGGCGAGTTCGCCGGACGGGACGAACTGCACTTGGGCGCCGGTGTCCAGGGCGCGCTCGACGATCTCGTCGACCATGTCCTCGCGCACGTCCGGGCCGCCGTCCTCGGTGGGCACCAGGTGGTTGTCCGTCACCCGGACGGGCTGCCAGTAGTCCTCCTCCACCGCGACCACGGCGGCCCGGCCCTCGGCGACGTTCTGCCAGACCTCGTCGATGCCGGCGGCCAGGCCCTTCACGCCCTGGGCCTGGCTGAGGCGCTCCTGGAGCTCGGCGACGGCCTTGCGCCCCTGTTCGGCCACCGTCGGCCCGACGGCCTCGGCCACCGCGGCCGGGGAGGCGTGGCCGAGGCCGCCGCGCGCGACCTGGGCGGCGGCGCGCTTGGCCGCCGTGCCGACGTCGTCGAGCAGGGAGATCGCCGCCGCCTCGCCGAGCACGTAGAGCGGACGGGCGTCGGACTCCAGGACGGCGGCCAGGGCGGTGTCGGCCGAGCGCAGGAACCGGCGGGTCTCCTCGTCGGTGAAGGTGCTCGGCACGTTGCCGATCCGCTCCTTGCGCTCGACGTCCCAGTCCGGCCCGACCTGGTCGACCGGGAAGCCGCCGTCGTGCGGCACCAGCTTCGGCCCGGAGCCGCTGAACAGCGCGGCCCGGTCGGCGGAGACGGTGAGCACCCAGTAGGGCTCGCCCGAGAGGTAGGCGGAGACCAGGTTGCGGGTCAGGAAGGTGTCCGAGACGACGACCCGGGCGGGCACCGAGCGCGGGAGCGACCACACCTGGTGCTCACCGGGCGCCGCGAAGATCGCCAGGCCGTCCTCGGCGTGCACGAGGTCGACCTCGGCGAGCGCGCGGTCCAGTTGCTCGACCACGTCCAGCCGGTCCGCCCGGCTGACCGCCTCGTCGGCCTGCAGCCTGGCCTTCGCCTCGGCGACGAGGTTGCGCAGGCGCACCGGGTCCTGGGTGTTTTCGGGCTCACTGCGGTGGGTCGGCAGCAGGACGGAGACGGCCGGGTAGCGCCGGGGGCGGCGCAGCTCGGCGAGGACGGCGGAGGTGAGCTCGGCTGCGTGCATCGGGTGCCCTTCGTGTCGCGGGGGTGGCGGAGGCCTGGGACGGTCGGTGAACCCGGCCGGAAGGGAGGGGCGGAAAGATCGATTTGCCGGATTCGTTCCGGAACCCCTCCCCATCCCACCCCGCTCCTAAGCCCCCCGCCACCGGAACGCCCGCACGCCGGTTCCGCGCCCCGCGCGCCCGCCCCGCGCCCCTGCCCCGTGACCCGTGCGGCGCGGGCTCGTTAGCCCCGGCATGAAGAAGCGCAGCATGCTTGCCGTGGCCTCGCTCGCCGTGGGTTTCGTGGCCTCCCTGACCGCCCCGAGCGCGCACGCCAGCGCCGTGGGCGGGCAGGAGGGGCTGCCCGCGCCGCTCGGCCCGACGGCCGACCTGGCGCCGGGGCAGGTCGGCGACGCGGGCGGCGTGGTCGGGCACGCCACCGGCTACGTGACCGGGCAGGCGGACGGGCTCGTCCCGGTCACGCCCGCGTAGCCGGCCCGGGCGCCCGGCTCAGGAGAGCGGGGCGCCGAGGTCCTGGGCCCAGTAGGTGCCGGCCGGGCCGGTGGCGACGCCGACGCCGACGTCCTTGAAGCCGCAGTCCAGCAGGTTGGACTGGTGGATGCCGCCGTCCATCCAGTGGGCGACGACGGCCGAGGGGTTGGCCACGCCGCGGTCGAGGTTCTCGCCCCACTGGGACCAGCGGTAGCCGGCCGCGGTGATCCGGGCGTCGGGGTGGACGCCGTCGGGGTTGACGTGGTCGAAGAAGCTGCGGGCGACCATGTCGTCGGCGTGCTTCTGGGCGGCACCGTGCAGCCGGGGGTCGATCCGCAGCGGGGCGCAGCCGGCCTTCGCCCGTTCGGCGTTCACGAGGTCGACGAGCTGATGCTCCGGGCTGGGCGGGGCGGTCGGCCGAGGCGCGGTGGGCGACGGGGTCGGCGTCGGGGTTGTTGTGGGGGTCTCGACCGGGGTCGGAGTCTGGGTCTGTGTGGGGGTGTCGGTGACGGCGGCCGGAGCCGGCGCCGGGAGGGCGAGCGGCGTCCCGGTCGGCGTGTCGGGCGCGGCGGCCGGGGTGATCGGCTCGGGCGCCGCCTCCAGCGGCTTCTCGGCGGGGGCCGGCCAGACCAGGGCCAGGGTCGTGACCGCCACGGCGGCCGCCGCCGCGCTGCTCACCAGGACGGCCTTCTTCGCCGCGATGGCGGCCCAGCCCCCGTGCGAACCCGCTCCGGCCGCGCCCGCGGTACCCGCCGCGCCGCCGGCACCGCCCGCTCCGGCGGCCCCCGTCCCCGCCGCGGAGGCGATCGCGGCGGCGGTGACCTTGAAGTGCAGCAGCACCGGCGAACCCATCGGGATCGGCACCAGCGCGAGCCCGGCGAGCAGCCCCTCCGCCGGGAAGAGGTCGCGGCCCAGGCGGTCGCAGGTGGCGCAGCCGCGGATGTGCCGGGCTATGCGCTTGCGCCACACCGAGTTCGGCGTCCCGTCGAAGCCGGCGGTGACCTCGGCGAGTTCGGGGCAGCGCGGGTAGGCGCTCAGTGCCCGGACGACCACGCGGCCGGACTCCAGCTGCTTCTTCATCCGCTGCACCCGGACCGCGGTGTGCTGCGGGCTGAGGTCGAGCGACTCGGCGAGTTCGGCGCGCGACAGTTCGCCGCTCGCCTCCAGCCACCACAGGGACAGCAGTTCGCGGTCGTCCGGGTCGAGCCAGCGGGTGGCCTCGGCGACCTCGCGGCGCTGGCCGGAGAGGCCGAGCCGCAGGATGGTGAGGTCGGTGAAGTCGGCGCGCGGGTCGGCGACCTCCCAGGTCTCGTCGAGGCCACCGACGGTCGGCTGCTGCTGACCGGCCGTGTGGCGGCGGCGGACCTGGTTCATCGTGATCGCGACCAGCCAGGAGCGGAACGACGACGGGTCGCGCAGCCCCTCCAGGCCGTCCAGGGCGCGGATCATCGTCTCCTGGGCGACGTCGTCGACGTCGGCGTGCCCGCCGAGCGCTCGCCCGGCCACGTTGTAGACCAGCGGCAGCCAGGCGGCGACCAGCGCCTCCTGGGCCTGCCGGTCGCCCGCCTGGGCGGCGCGCACCAGGGTCGTCCCGGTGCCGCCGCGCACATCGGTGCCGGGTACACCGGCGCCGTGCACGTCAGTGTTGCGCACGTCAGCGTTCTGCACGTCAGCGTTCATCGTCCGCACTCCGTCTTGCCGTCTTCCGCCCGCCGATGCCTCCTCGGAGACCCCTGGGGAGTGATCAGATAACAACAATTTGCGCGGAATCGGAAAACGGGCCGGTGACGGGCCCCCGCCGGGGTCACGCCGGGGCGGCGAACACCTGGGTCCACCACGGGCCGCCCGAGCCGGTCCGCACGCCGACGCCGAGCTGCTTGAAGGCGCAGTTGAGGATGTTGGCGCGGTGGCCGGGGCTGTTCATCCAGGCGTCCATGACGGCGGCCGGGTCCTTCTGGCCGCGGGCGATGTTCTCGCCCCAGGTGCTCCAGCGGTAGCCGGTCGCCTCGATGCGGTGGTCGGCGTGGTAGCCCTCGGGGCTGGCGTGGTCGAAGTAGTTGCGGTCGGCCATGTCGTCGCTGTGCGACTGGGCGGCGCTGGCCAGGCGGGGTTCGGCGGCGACCGGGTCGCAGCCGGCCTTGGCGCGCTCGGCGTTGACGAGGTCGACGACCTGCTGGGCGTACGAGGGGGAGGCGCCGCCGCCGACCGGGGTGGGCGCGGAGGTCGCCGCAGGGGCGCTCGCGGCGGCGGAGCGCTGGGTGGTGGTGGGCTTGGCGGTCGGGGTCGGCTTGGCGGTGGCGGTCGGCGTGGGCGTCGCGGAGGCGGAGGCCGTGGCGGTGGCGGTGGCGGTCGCGGTGGCGGAGGCGGTGGGCGACGGAGTGCCGGGGTCCGTCGCGGACAGGTTGACCGGCGACTGCGGCGCCCCCGACACGAGGGCCGGGCCCCCGCCGGCGCCGGGCACCTGGATGCCCTCGTGGGTGCCGGCCTCGGCGGCCATCAGCGCGTCCAGGGCCACGGCCTGCCCCGGGTCGCGGTCGGACTGTTTGCCCGCGTACGCCGCGTACCCGGCGCCCACGAGCGCCGCGAGCAGGCCCGTCCCGGCCACGGCCACGACGACCGTCGACACCGGGACGAACGCGCCGCGCCTGCGGCCCCGCCTGCCGCGCCCCCCGTGGCGGTCGGCGTGCCGCTCGGCTGCCCGGCGCGCGGCACGCCCTCCGGAACGGCCGCCCGCGCCGTCGGCCGAGCCGGTCGCCGGGAGGATGGTCGTCCTGTCTTCGCTGTTCACCTGGCCACGCTTTCTGTCCGGGTCGGCGGTCGGGTGCCGACACCTGGGAGACCCTCCGGCGCGCTGCCGATAACAAAAAAGTCCGAACGGATGTCCGGCGGACCGGGTCCGGGCCCCGCCGCGGGGGCCGGACACGGTCCGGGAGACGCCACCCTGCCACCCCTCCGGCGGGCGGGGAAGGGGCCCGGCGGGGATTCTGGAGGTGTCCGGAGCCGTCCGCCCGAGGAGGTGCCATGCCCCTGCGCGAGCTCGCCCTCGCCTCCCGGGCCGTCGCCGCCGAGCCCGGCCGCAAGGCCAAGACCGCGCTGCTCGCCGCGTGCCTGCGGGAGTTGGGGCCGGACGAGGCACCGGCTGCCGTGGCCCTGCTGTCGGGCGAGTCGCAGCGGCTGCGCACCGGCGTCGGGTACGCGGGCCTGCGCGACCTGCCGCCGCCCGCCGACGGGGCCGGTGAGCTCGGGGTGCGGGAGGTCGAGCGGGAGCTGGAGCGGATCGCCGGCGTGCACGGGGCCGGGGCGCAGGCCGAGCGGCGGCGGCTGCTGACGGACCTGTTCGGCCGGGCGACCGAGGTCGAGCAGGGGTTCCTGCGGGCGGTGCTGGTGGGCGAGTTGCGCCAGGGCGCGCTGGACGCGGTGGTCGGGGACGCCGTCGCGCAGGCGGCCGGGGTGCCCGCGACGGCGGTGCGGCGGGCGCTGATGTTCCGCGGCTCGGCCCGGGCGGTGGCCGAGGCGGCGCTGACCGGCGGGGTGCCGGCGCTGGCCGCGTTCCGGCTGGAGGTGGGCCGGCCCGTGCGGCCGATGCTGGCCGCGTCCGCGCCGGACGTGGCCTCCGCGCTGGAGCGCACCGGTCCGGCGGCGCTGGAGTGGAAGCTGGACGGCATCCGGGTCCAGGTGCACCGGGACGGCCCGGACGTCGCGGTGTTCACCCGCAGCCTGGACGACATCACCGCGCGCGTGCCCGAGGTGGCCGAGGCGGCGCTCGCGCTGCCGCTGCGCTCGGCCGTGCTGGACGGCGAGGCCATCGCGCTCGGACCGGACGGCCGCCCGCGCCCGTTCCAGGAGACCGCGGCGCGCACCGCCACCCGCCGGGACCCGGACCGGCTGCGGGCCGAAGTGCCGCTCAGCGCCTACTTCTTCGACCTCCTGCACCACGACGGCGAGGACCTCGTCGACCGCCCCGGCACCGAGCGCTGGGCGGCACTGGCCGAGGCGGCGCCACCCGGCCTGCGGGTGGCGCGCACCGAGACCGGGAACCGCGCCGAGGCGCTGGCGTTCTTCCGCGCCACCCTGGCGCTCGGCCACGAGGGCGTCCTGGTCAAGGACCCCGCGGCCGGGTACGCGGCCGGCCGGCGAGGCGCGGGCTGGATCAAGGTCAAGCCCCGGCACACCCTGGACCTCGTGGTGCTGGCCGCCGAGTGGGGCAGCGGCCGGCGCCGCGGCCGGCTCAGCAACCTGCACCTGGGCGCCCGGGCGGCGGGCGAGCCCGGGCTCGGCCCTTGGGTGATGCTCGGCAAGACGTTCAAGGGCCTCACCGACGAGACGCTGGCCTGGCAGACCGCCGAACTCCTCGCCCGGGAGACCGGGCGGGACGAGTGGACGGTGCGGGTCCGGCCGGAACTCGTCGTGGAGATCGCCTTCGACGGCGTCCAGCGCAGCCCCCGCTACCCCGCCGGGCTGGCCCTGCGCTTCGCCCGGGTGGTCCGCTACCGGCCGGACAAGGACCCGGCCGAGGCCGACACGATCGCCTCCGTGCGGGAGATCGCGGCCACCGAGGGCCTGTGAGCGGGGTCGCGCCGAACCGCCCTTGACAAACTGACGTCAAATCAAACCTCGTGCTGCCAAAGGTCGTTCCGTCCCGGACCGAATCGGCCAATCTGCGCAAACCCGCCACGACACCCTCCGTGTGCGCCGTGCCACGGGGTTAGGTTGGCAATGACAACGAGCAACGAGTGCAGGAGGAAGCGCCCATGAAGGTGAGCGTCGACCGGGACCGCTGCTGCAGCTCCGGGCTGTGCGTCTCGAACGCCCCGGAGCTCTTCGACCAGGACGACCACGACAGCCTGGTGAGGCTGCGTCGAACGGCCTTCCGGCCGGAGGAGTACCCCGACCTCAGACTCGCCGCCGAACTCTGCCCGTGCGGCGCGATCACCGTCACCGAGGACGACGCCACCGCGGACACCGCCCCGGCCGACGGGCCCGCCGCGACCGGCAGTTAGCCCAGCGCCTGCGCTCCACCCGACCCCACCCAGGAGATCCCCACCGCGACGCCGAGGAGTACCACCGTGACGACCACGCCCGCGCCCACCACCCCGGTGCTGCCCGCCGCCCACGACACGCGTTGCCCGTTCAGCCCGCCGCCCGCCTACACCGACGCCGCCCGCACCGGCTCCGTCACCCGCGCCGCCCTGCCCGACGGCACCCCCATCTGGCTCGTGACCGGCTACGCCGAGGTGCGCACCGTCCTGGCCGACCAGCGCTTCAGCGCCGACGCCCGGCACCCCACCTTCCCGCTGTTCACCCCCGACCGGCGCGAACTCATCGCCGAGAACCCGGCGTTCATCCGGCTCGACGATCCGGAGCACGCCCGGCTGCGCCGCATGGTCACCGGGGACTTCCTGGTCAAGCGGGTCGAGGCGATGCGGCCCGAGATCCAGCGGATCGTCGACGACGCCCTCGACCGGATGACCGACGGTGCCACCGAGGCCGACCTGGTCAGCGCGTTCGCCCTGCCGGTGCCCTCGTTGGTGATCTGCCTCCTGCTCGGTGTCCCCTACGAGGACCGGGAGATGTTCCAGGCCCTCAGCGCCACGCTGCTCAACACCTTCGCCCCCAAGGAGGAGATCGCCCGCGCCAGCGACGAGATCCTCGACTACCTCGGCGGGCTCGCCGCCCACAAGAAGGAGCATCCGGCCGAGGACATCCTCAGCCGCCTCGCCGCCCGGGACGACCTCACCCTGCGCGAGATCGCCTCCACCGGCGTGCTGCTCCTGATCGCCGGCCACGAGACCACTGCCAACATGATCGGACTGTCCACCGTGCTGCTGCTCCGGCAGCCCGAGCAGGTCGCCAAGCTCGCCGACCCGGCCGCCGTGCCCGGCGCGGTCGAGGAGCTGCTGCGCCACACCACGATCGTCCACACCGGCCTGCCGCGCGTGGCGGTCGAGGACGTCGAGCTGGACGGCACGCTCATCCGGGCCGGGGACGGCGTCTTCGCGATGCTGTCCACCGCCAACCGGGACGAGGCGATGTTCGGCGGCGCGGACCGCTCCTCCCCCGACGAGGTCGACCTCGACCGCGACGCCCGGCGCCACCTGGCCTTCGGCTTCGGCGTGCACCAGTGCCTGGGCCAGCCGCTGGCCCGGGCCGAGCTGCAGATCGCGCTCGCCACCCTGTTCCGCCGGCTGCCCGGCCTGCGGCTCGCGGTGCCCGAGAGCGAGTTGCGGTTCCGCTCCGAGAACGTCATCTACGGGCTGAGGTCGCTGCCCGTCACCTGGTGACCCGGTGACCCGGCTGGCCCCCGGGCCGGGGCGGGGGCAGGCTGGAAGGGCGAACGACAGACCCGGCCTGCCGCGCGCCCCGCAGGGCGTGCCCGGACCGGCCGAGGAGACGGAGCCCGCAGATGACCGACATGAGCGACCGGGCCCAGGTGAGCGCCGAGACCGACGAGGACGTCCGCGCCGCGGACCCCGAGGAGGGCGTCACGTCGATGCAGAACCTTCACGCGCAGGACGAGTCCCGGGCGGAAGGCGACCCCATGCTGGACGAGAACGGCACGAGCAGCTGACCAGCTGACAGACGAGGCCGCCCGGACGCACCGGGCGGCCTCCGGCTACCGCTGGTGTCGCTCCCGGACGGGCGGCCGACCGGCGGGGGAGGATTAGCGCATGACCGAGCACACTCAGGGCGGCGGACAGGTCCAGCCGCCCGCGGACCCGCGCGCGTCGTGGGCGACCTGGACCACACAGTCGATCATCAGCGGGCCCGGCGGGGTCACCACCGCCGAGGTCGGGCCGATCTCCGGTGACCTCACCGTGCACACCACGTGGGTGGACGGCGAGGCCCGGCTGACCGTCCAGTACACCGGCGCGCTGGACTGGTACACGGTCTCCGGCAGCCCCGTCCCGGCGGCGGACGAGATCACCGCGCGGGCGATCCACCAGGCGATGGTCAACGGCGTCAAGGCCGGCCGCGGCGCCGCGGCACCGCCCGTCGCCGGCTAACCGGTGGCCGAGTCCCAGTAGGAAGCATCCGCCGGACGGCGCCGGCGCAGGTCCTCGCGGACCTCGTCGGCCAGCCGGCGGGTGTCGCGCCGGTTCACGCTGGCGCCGATCCCCGCGCCGACCAGCAGCGGCATCACCGACGGCAGCCGGCGCAGCGAGCTGCGGGTCAGCCGGCGCCGGACCTGCTGGCGCACCTCCGCGCCGAGCGCCAGCGCGGCGAAGCCCGCCGGGCGGACCAGCAGGTTGGCGTCGACGCCCCGGCGGTTGGCCCACGCGGAGAGGTAGGCGGTGGCCCGCTGGGTGACGCTCCCGGTCGCCGGGACGCCGTAGACCTCGTGCAGCTCGGCGATCAGCTTCACCTCCACGGCCGCCACGGCGAGCGTCTCGGCGGCGATCTCCACCGCCATCGCGGGCGGCACCGGCAGCATCGCCGCCGCGCCCACGCCCGCCCCGAGCGCGCCCGAGGCCCTGATCGCGCCGAGCGCCAGCAGGTCGGCGAGCTGCTCGGGATCGGCGGCGCCGGGGTGCTGGGCCCGCAGCGTGGCCAGGCCGCGGACCGGGATGCGCGGCGCGGCCCGCACGAGCTGCTCGGCCATTGCCCGACCCCCGACCGCGGTGCCCTTGGCGACGGCCCGGCCACCCGTGCCGAGCCGCCGGGCGACATCACGCACCAGCGCCCGGCCGCGGGCGCCCTCGGCCCGGTACTCGGCGACCTGCCAGCCGCCGACGGGCCGCTCGGCCTCCTCGACCAGACCGGCGAGCTCGTCCGCGAGCTGCTCGGGGGCGACGGCATCGGGCTCGGAACGGTCCGGACGTCCGGGTTTGCGGAAGATTGCCATGCCCATCGGCTACCCGGTCCGGGCCGCCGCTAGTCGGTCCGGGACGTCCTCTGGCCCTTCAGGCCCTATGGCCCTATGGCAGCGGCTGGGCGTGGACCGGGACGTGCGGGGACTGGTGGCCGCCGCTGGCGAGCATGCGGACCTCGCCGGCGTCGCTGATCTCGGCCCGGACGATGCCGCTCGCGTCCTCGTACACCGGATGGCCGCCGGGGCCCGTCGCGCTCGTGCGCGCGACCACGACCACGTCCTGCGGGGCCTGGGTGCCGGGGGTGCCGGGGAAGGTGAGTGCGTAACGTGTGGGCGGGTTCATCACCGACCACCTCCTCGTACCTGTGCGCCCCGCCCGCGTCCCGGGGTCGTCTCCTGGGCCGTCTCCGGGCCCGGCGGGCGGCGGTCTCTACGCGGCGTTCCGGTGACGGCTCACGCGGTGGCCTCGACGGCCCGGGCGGACGCGCCGCGCACCTCCAGTTCGGCGAGCAGCCGGGCGGTCGCCTCGGTGACCGCCTCGACGGCCCGGTCGAAGGCCTCGCGGTTGTGCGCGGCCGGGGCGCGGAAGCCGGACACCTTCCGGACGTACTGCAGCGCGGCGGCGCGGAAGTCGTCCTCGTCGGCGTCGGGCGTGACGGGGGGTCGCAGCGTCTTGATGTTGCGGCACATGCCCCCAGTCTCCCGCGCGGGCGGCCCGCTCGCGAGCCCTTCCGGGAAGCCCATGGCGTCACCCGGCGCGTCCGCCCCGGCCGTCCGCCCCCGCAGCGCCTCCGTCACCGGCCCGCCCCGGCCCGCGTCACCGGGCCCACACCGGCCGCGGACCCGCCCGCGTCACCGGGCCGTCATGATCGGCTTACGGGACCGTCACCCGGGCGGATTAGGATGCCGGACGAACGAATACCGCCCGTTCCGTCCCACTTCTCCCCCGGAGCCACCCCCTTGCCTCTCGCGCTGGTCGCCCTGGCCGTCACCGCGTTCGCCATCGGCACCACCGAGTTCGCCGCCATGGGGCTCCTCCCCCAGGTCGCGGACAGCCTGCACGTCTCGATCCCCCAGGCCGGCTGGCTGATCTCCGCGTACGCCGTCGGCGTCGTGATCGGCGCGCCCCTGCTCACCGCGCTCGCCGCCGGACGCCCGCGCAAGGCGGTGCTGGTCGCCCTCGCCGGGCTCTTCGCCACCGGCAACCTGCTGTGCGCCCTCGCCCCCGGCTTCTGGACCCTGGCCGCCGCCCGGCTCGTCACCGGGCTGCCGCACGGCGCGTTCTTCGGCGCCGGGGCGGTGGCCGCCGCCGAACTCGTCGCCCCCGACAAGAGGGCGCGCGCGGTCGCCGTCATGTTCTCCGGCCTGACCGTCGCCAACGTCGTCGGCGTGCCCGCCGCGACCCTGCTCGGGCAACACCTCGGCTGGCGGGCGACGATGCTCGTCGTCGTCCTCATCGCCGCCGCCGGCACGCTCGCCATCGCCCGCCTCGTGCCGCACCTGCCCTCCCCCGCCCAGTCCGGGCTCCGGCACGAGTTGCGCGCCTTCCGCAGCGGGCAGCTGTGGCTGGCACTGGCCACCGTCGTCTTCGGCTGCGGCGGGTTCTTCGCCTGCTACAGCTACATCGCGCCGCTGCTCACCGAGGTCTCCGGGTACGCCACCGGGTCGGTGACGCTGGTGCTCGCGCTGTTCGGCGTCGGGATGACGATCGGCAACGTGCTTGGCGGCTTCGCCGCCGACCGGGCGCTGCGGCCGACCGTCTGCGCGGCGTTCCTGCTGCTGGCGGCCGCGCTGGCGCTGTTCGCCGTGACCGCGCACGCGCGGTGGTCGGCAGCCGTGACGGTCGTGCTGATCGGTCTGTTCGGCTTCGCGATCGTGCCGGCCGTGCAGACCCTCGTCATGCAGAAGGCGCGCAGCGCGCCGACCCTGGCCTCGGCGACGGTGCAGGGCGCGTTCAACCTGGCCAACGCCCAGGGCGCGTACTTCGGCGGGCTCGCGCTGGACGCCGGCCTCGGCTGGACCTCGCCGACCCTCGTCGGCGCCGGGCTGGCCGTGTCGGGCGCGGTGGTCGCGCTGCTCGCGTGGGCGGCCGACCGGCGCCGGCCCGCGGACGGTCCGCCCGCGGTGCCGGTGCCGGCCGGGGAGGCCGCGGCCGCCGTCTGAACGGGGCTCAGGCCAGGGGCTCGATGTCCCGGTGGGCGTCGGCCAGGAGCTGGTAGCCGGCGCCGTTCACCGTGATCCCGGCCCGCTCGTCCTCGGACAGCTCGCGCCGGACCTTCGCGGGCACGCCCGCGACCAGCGAACCCGGCGGCACCCGCATGCCCTGCGGCACCACGGCACCGGCCGCGACCAGCGACCCGGCACCGATCCGGGCGCCGTTGAGGACGGTGGCGTTCATCCCGACCAGGACGTCGTCCTCGACGGTGCAGCCGTGCAGCACCGCGTTGTGGCCGACGGAGATCCGCTCGCCGACCACCAGCGGGAAGCCGGGGTCGGCGTGCAGGGTGCAGTTGTCCTGGATGTTGCTGCCCGCACCGACCTCGATGGCCTCGGCGTCGCCGCGCAGCACCGCGCCGTACCAGACGCTCGCCCCGGCGGCGACGGTCACGTCCCCGATCACGACGGCGTTGGGCGCGACGAACGCCCCGGGATCGACGGCGGGCACCTTGCCCCCGACGGCGGCGATCAGCGGCTCTGCCATGTCTCGTCCTCCTGCTGACGATCAAGTGCTCTCTCGCCGGTCACCGTAGGGCGTCGGCCGGTGGTGCAGGAAGAGGGGCCCGTCGGGCAATCGAGGGGATCGCCGCTCCGGGTGATCAGCAGCGCGTGACGGTGCTCGTGCGCCCCAGAACCTCGGTGCGCGCCGGGCCGGGTGCGTCCTAGACTCCTCACCGCACGAACCACGTTCCGAGGAGTCACATGTCCGACCGCACCACCTACCTCGTCCTGGCGGGCTACGAGAACTCGGGGCCCGAGCACTGGCAGACCCGGTGGGAGCAGGCCGAGCCGGAGGCGTTCAGGCGGGTCCAGCAGGCCGACTGGGACCGGCCGGACGCCGAGGACTGGGTGGCCCGGGTGGACGCCGCCGTCGCGGAGGCCGCGGCGCACGGGCCCGTGGTGCTGGTCGCGCACAGCCTCGGCTGCATCACGGCGGCCCGTTGGGTGGCCGGTGCCGCCCCTGGGCGGACGGCCGCCGTGCGCGGTGCGCTGCTGGTGGCGCCCGCCGACATCGACAACGCCGACATCCCGGTGCTGGCGGGCTTCCGGCCGGTGGCACTGACGCCGTTCCCGTTCCCGACGGTGGTGGTCGCCGGCACCGACGACCCGTGGGTGACGAGCGAGCGGGCGCGGGAGTTCGCCGGGGCGTGGGGTGCCCGGTTCGTCGAGGCCGGGGCCCACGGGCACCTCAACTCGGCGTCCGGCCTGGGAGACTGGCCGGCGGGCCGGGAGCTGCTCGCCGCGCTCTGACGGCGACGGACAACGATTTCGGGGTTCCCACCGGGGCCCCGCACCGACGACCGGGGGGACGACGGGGAATGCGCGGACGAGTCACGCCGCGGGCGCGGCGCACACTGGTGCGGGCGCTCGCGGGCGCCGGGCTGGCGGCCGTCCTGCTCTACACCGTGGGGCAGTGGGAGAGCCGATCCGGCGGCCGGATGCAGGTCGCCGACCTGCTGAACCGGCCCGAGGCGCTGCTCGGCGCGGCGCTGGCCGCGCTGATCGGCGCCGCGTGGCTGGCGGACCGGCGCAGCGCCGTGCGGTCGGCCACCCGGGCGGTCACGGTCACCGCCGGGGTGGTGTTCCTGCTCGGCGCGCTCGCCGTGCACAAGGTGTCGGCGGCGGAGACGCGCAGCCGCGAGAGCGCCCCGGCCGGGGCCGAGCAGGCGCTCGTCGTGGTGCACCGCTCGTACGGGGCGGGGCCGGAGCACGGCGAGCACTGGCAGGTGCTGCTGGAGTCCGGCAGCGGCTGGGACGCCCGCCGCTGGACGCTGGCCGACATCGACGGCGCGCCGGACGGCGGGCGGCTGGTGCAGGCGAGTTGGACGGGCCGGGACCGGATCACCATCGTCACGGACGCGTACCAGCGGGTGTTCACCCTCGACCAGGACACCGGCGAACCGGTCGAGGCGCGGTACCGGTAGCGCTAGCCGTAGCAGGGAGGGCCCCGCAGGAAATGCTCCTGCGGGGCCCTCCGTGCTGCTCGTCCGCTCCGCTCAGCCGTCGTCGGAGTGGTCGGGCGTGGGCGTGCCGTGCGGGCGTCCCGGACCCTGGGCGCCACCGCCGTTGCCACCGCCACCGCCGGTCTGCGGGCTGCCCGAGGCGGACGAGCCGCCGGACGGGCTGCCGCTCGGGCCGGCCGGGTCCCGCTTGGGCGGCGGGTCCGGGATGTAGACGGTCGTGAAGTCGTCCTCGGGCATGGACTTCACCGCGTCGCTCATCGCCTGCCGCCAGATCGGCCCGGGGCCGGTCGCCCCGAAGACCTCCGCCTGGTAGTGGCCGCCGATCCGGATGTTCTTCATCGGCACCTTGGTGCCCGGACTGCCCAGCCACACCGAGCCGGCCAGGTTTCCGGTGTAGCCGGTGAACCAGGCCGACTTCTTCTCGTCGGTGGTGCCGGTCTTGCCGGCGATCTGGCGGCCGTCGTCGAGGCCGAGGTCCTTGCCGGTGCCCTTCTCGGTGACGCCGAGGAGCACGGTGTTGACGACGTCCGCGGTGCTCTCGGACATCACCTGGTCGCACTTGGCGGCCGGCACCGGGACGTCCTTGCCCTCGACCGTCGAGATCCGGGTGATCGCGGCCGGCGCGCAGTACCTGCCGCGGGCGGCGAAGGTCGCGTAGACGTTGGCCATGGTCAGCGGGCTGACCTCCTGCGTGCCGAGGCCCATCGCCGGCACCTCCTGGAGCGCCTCGCCGCTGGCCTTGGCCGTCACGCCCAGCTTGTCGGCCATCTGCTTGACGGCGCAGAGGCCGATCTCCTGCTCCATCTGGACGAAGTAGGTGTTGACCGACTTGGCCATGGCCTCCTTGAGCTCGTAGGGGCCGACCTCGCTCGCGCTCTCGTTCGGGATGGTGCCTTCCTTCTTGCCCTTGGCCAGGTTCTTCCACGTGCCGTTGCAGGTCGACATCGTCGGCCAGTCCATCCGGTTCGGCGCGGAGTAGGACTGGGTGGGCGGCACGCCCGCCTCCAGCGCGGCGGCGGCCACGATGGGCTTGAAGTTGGAGCCGGGCTGGAAGCCCATGCCGCCGCCCATCGCCGCGTCGACGTTGTAGTTGACGACGGTCTCGTTCTTCTCCTTCGCGAGGCCGTACGGGCGGGTCTGGGCCATCGCGAGGATGTCGCCGGTGCCGGGCTCGACCATCGTCATCGCCGCCGAGACCGGGTCGGTCACGTACACCAGGTCCGACACGGCCTTCTGGGCGGCGGCCTGCTTCTCCGGGTCCATGGTGGTGTAGATGTTGAGGCCGCCCTGGTCCCACAGCTTCTTGCGCTCGGCGGCGCTCTTGCCGAAGGCCGGGTCCTGCTTGACGACGTGCCGCACGTAGTCGCAGAAGAAGCCCATGCCCGCCTTGGCGGTGATGCAGCCGTTCTGCGGGTCGCGGTAGTCGAGGCCGAGCGGCGCGGCCTTGGCCTGCCGGGCCTGCTCGGCGGTGATGTGCCTGTTCTCCACCATCTTGTCGATGACGGTGTCCCGGCGCTTCTGCGCGGCCACCGGGTGGAGCTTCGGGTCGTACTGGGACGGGTTCTGCACCAGCCCGGCGAGCATGGCCGCCTCGGGGAGGGTCAGGTCCTTGGCGTCCTTGGCGAAGTAGCGCTGGGAGGCGGCCTCGATGCCGTACGCCTGGTGCCCGTAGAAGGTGATGTTCAGGTAGTTGGTGAGGATCTGGTCCTTGGTCAGGTCCTCTTCCAGCTTGATGGCGTACTTGAGTTCCTGGATCTTGCGGCCGAGCGTCTTGCGCTGCGCCTCGGCGACCGCGACCGGGTCGTCGCCGGCCTTCTCGACGTTCACGTTCTTCACGTACTGCTGGGTCAGCGTGGAGGCTCCCTGGACGGTGGCGCCGCTCTCCGCGTTCTTGGTGACGGCCCGCAGGATGCCCTTGAGGTCGACCGCGCCGTGCTCGTAGAAGCGGGCGTCCTCGATGTCCACCTGGGCCTGTCGGATCAGCGGTGACATCTGCTCGGCCGGGATGACCGTGCGGTCGCGCTCGTAGACCTTGGCGATCAGGCCGCCCTTGGCGTCGAAGATCTGCGTCGCCTGCGTCAGCGGGGGCGCCCTGAAGTCGTCGGGTATGCTCTCGAAGCTTTCCGCGCCGTTCTTCGCGCCCAGCCCGATCGCGCCGGCCCCGGGGAGCACGATCCCCGCTAGCAGGACGCCACCGAGCACGCTGCTGCCGAGGAACTTGGCCGTGTGTCCGACCAGCCCGATCGGTGTCTCCCTGCGCCGGGGGCGTGGCACCCACGTGTCGCCGGGGTCCGGGGCTGGTATGCGGCTCTGCGGTGACATAGCTGGAACACTACGGCCACGAAAAGCCGCCGAGGAACGGGTGTTGGCCAAGCTTTGTCACAAAACCGCGACAGGTTCGACTCATTCGAGCCGGTCGTTCGCACGTCCGGGCGGGGACCGGGGTGATCACTCACGGTTTGTCGGTCCCCGCCCGGTTTGGCCCTCGTGGATCATGTGCGCGTCAGCCGGCCGGGCAGCTCACGTCCTCGGCGGGGAGCCGACCGGTGAGCAGGTACGCGGTGACGGTCGCGTCGCCGCAGGCGTTGCCGTTGGCGACGTACGCGTCGTGGCCGCCCGAGTCGATCGAGACCATGCGGGCCCGCGGGCCGAACGCCGCCCGGAGCTTCAGCGCGCCCTGGTAGGGGGTGGCGGGGTCGCGGAGGTTCTGGGCGAGGAGCACGTTCGCCGGGCCGCGGGAGGTGACGCGCGTCGGCGGCTCGACGGGCTTGAACGGCCAGAACGCGCACGGCATGACGTTGACGGGCATGCCGGCGGTGAGCGGGCGGGCGGCGCGCTCGGCGGCGGTGTCCTCGGCGTACGCGGCCGGGTCGGCGGGCCACGCGACGTCATTGCACAGGGTGCCGACCGAGACGGCGACGGTGTTCTGGACGGCCTGTTCGGGCGGCGTGACCGGGGCCGGCAACGGGCGGCGGCCGAGGCCGGCCAGCATCAGCCGGGCGAGGTCGGGGAACTTGGCGTCCGCGTAGAGGCTCTGCAGCATCGTCTCGCGCAGCACGTTGCCGTTCAGCTCGGCCGGGTCGGCACCGGGCCAGGGCAGCGGCGCGTGGTCCAGGCGGGCGGCGAGGTCGAGGAAGAGCGGGCGGACCTCCTCGGGGGTGTCCGCGACGCGGTCCGGATTGCCGGACGCCGCGGCCCACTTGGCGAAGTCGGGGAAGCGGTCCTCCGCGCCGGGACCGAAGTTGGCGAGCCAGCCGCGCTCGACGCGGGACGGGTCCGGGTCGTCGTTGCTGTCGAGGACGATCCGGTCGGTGCGCCCGGGGAACATCGTGGCGTAGACGGCGCCCGCGTAGGTGCCGTACGACGTGCCCCACGCGGAGAGCCGGCGCTCGCCGAGGGCCTGGCGGACGCGGTCGATGTCGCGGGCCTCGTTGCGCGTGGAGATGCTGCGCAGCACCGGGCCACCGTTGCGGGCGCAGGTCTCGGCGACGCGGCGGGCGGTGGCGAGGTTGTCGTCGATCGAACCGTCGGCGGCGGGCCAGGGGCGGAGCCTGACCATCGCGAGGTCGGGCGCGTCCAGGCCGCAGCTGACGGGCGTCGAGCGGCCGACGCCGCGCGGGTCGAAGCCGACCAGGTCGAAGCGGTCGAGGACGGACTGCGGCAGGTGCCTGGCCGCGCTGCTCGGCACGTTGAGGCCGGAGCCGCCGGGGCCACCGGGGATGGTGAGCAGCACGCCGTGGCGTTCGGCCGGCTTCGCGGCGCGGATGCGGGAGACGGCGATCGTGATCTGCTCGCCGTGCGGGTCGGCGTAGTCCAGCGGGACGGAGACGGTGGCGCACTGCTGACGGGGGTCGACGGTGCCCTGGCAGGAGGTCCAGGCGAGGTCCTGGCCCGGGCGGTCCGCGGCTGAGGCCGCGGCGGGCAGGGCGGTGAGGGAGAGTGCGGCCACTGCGGCGGCAGCGGCAGCCCGCTTGAGGTTCGACGTGGTGTTCGGCATGGTCAGGATTCTTCGCCGGAACGTCACTTGACCCCATCCGGCCAACCGGTCGGTCGCCGGTAGGGTAATCCCCCGCCTGGTCGCTGCGGCCCGCACACGGGTCGGTCACCGCGGTGGTCCGGCCGGTCCGGCGCCGATGGTTTCGGGGGCTGCGGCGGCCCCGGGCAGCCGCGCGACCGCTGAGGAGGCGTGAGGTGGACGAGGGGACGCACGGGCACGACGGCGGGCACGGGCACGGCGACGCCGGAGCGGCCGCGGCGCACGGGCACGGGCACTCGCACGGTCCCGCCGCGCCCGTCTCCGCCCGGCTGCGCCGGATCATCGCCGCCGTGCTCATCCCGTTCGCCGTGGCCGTCCTGGCCGGTCTCGTGGTGCTGTGGCCCGGCGGCGTGCCGTCGCACCCGCGCACCGGGGTCGGGTTCGACCAGCAGGTCCAGCACGGCCGGGTCACCACGGTGCAGGAACTGCCGTGCGGCGCCGTCGACCCGGCCGACCAGGGCACCTGCCGGCAGGACACCGTCCAGGTGACCACCGGTCCGGACGAGGGCCGCACCTTCACCGTCGTCGTGCACCCGGGCGAGCCGCGGCAGTACGAGGTGGGCGAGGAGGTCGTCCTGACGTACGCCCCGGACGCGCCGCCGGACCTCCGGTACAGCGTGGTCGACGTCGACCGGAACCTGCCGATGGGGGTGCTCGCGGGCGTCTTCGCGGTGACCGTCGTCGCTGTCGGGCGGTGGCGCGGGCTGGCCGCCCTGGTGGCGCTGGCGATCAGCTTCGCGGTGCTGTCGCTGTTCATCCTGCCGGCCATCCTGCGCGGCTCGGATCCGCTGCTGGTGGCCGTCGTCGGGGCGAGCGCGATCATGCTGATCGCCCTCTACCTGTGCCACGGGCTCTCCGCCCGGACGTCGGTCGCGGTGCTCGGCACGCTCGCCTCGCTCGTCCTGATCGGCGTGCTGAGCCTGGTGTTCTCCTCCTGGGCGGACCTGACCGGCAACACCTCGGAGGAGACCGGACTGGTGCACGACCTGTACCCCGGCATCCAGATCCGCGGCCTGCTGCTGGCCGGGTTCGTCATCGGCTCGCTCGGCGTGCTCTTCGACGTGACGGTCACCCAGACCTCGGCGATCTGGGAGCTGCACGCGGCCGGCCCCGGCATGGGCGTGCGCACGCTCTACCGGACGGGCATGCGGAGAGGCCGCGACCACATCGCGTCCACCGTCAACACCCTGGTGCTCGCCTACGCGGGCGCGGCGCTGCCGCTGCTCCTGCTGTTCTCGATCGCGCACCGCGACGTGGTCGACGTGGCGACGAGCGAGCTGGTCGCCGAGGAGGTCGCGCGGACGCTGGTGGGCAGCATCGGGCTCGTCGCCGCCGTGCCGGTGACCACCGCGCTGGCGGCGCTGATCGCCGCGGCCGACCGCCCGGGGGCGGCGGCGCGCGGCGGTCGGCACCGGCACGCTTAGGTGTTCTACAGGCCCAGCAGAGCCGGGTCGGAGGCGGCGGCGCGCAGCGCCTCGCGCGGGTCGGCGACCAGCCGGCGCTCCGTCAGGTCGAGGATGCCGCCGACGCCGGTGACCTCGGCCGCGAGGACGCCGTCGGTGCGGGTGATGCGCTGCACCACCTGGAAGGTCCTGCCGTCGCGCCACACGAACGCGCAGCTCACGTCGAGGGTGTCGCCGGCGCGCAGCTCGCGCCGGTACGTGATCGTCGTCTCCAGCACCACCGGGCCGACGCCCTTGGCGACCAGCTCGGCCTGGCGGATGCCGGCCGCCAGGAGGTACTCCCAGCGGGCGTGTTCGGCGTACTGGAGGTAGACGGACTGGTTGAGGTGGCCCTGGGTGTCGGTCTCGTACCCGCGGACCGTCACCCGCGTCGTGAAGTCGTGATCGGTCATGGTCGGCACGCTACTCCGGGGGGCGGCGGCACCACCGTGTGGCGTCGGTCACCGCACGCGCGGCAGGGTCACGGCAGGAGGTCGAGGAGCGGGGTGAGGGCGGCCGGGCGGCGGTCGACCGGCAGGTGGTCGACGGGGTGGAACGCGCAGCCGAGGGCCGTCGCGCCGCCGTCGCAGGTGCGGTCGTCGCCGACCATCAGGACGTCGGCCGGCGCGAGGCCCAGCCGTGCGCAGGCCGCCTCGAAGATGACCGGGTCCGGCTTCTGCGCGCCGACCTCGAAGGACAGGACGTAGACGTCGACCAGTTCGTCCAGGCCGTGTGCGCGGAAGACCGGGCGCAGGTCCCAGCCGATGTTGCTGACCACGGCCACCGGGACGCCGCGGCGGCGCAGCTCGCGCAGCGTCGGCCCGGCGTCGGGGTAGGGCTGCCAGCCGGCCGGGGCCGTGTGCGCGTCGTAGAGGGCGTCGACGTCGAGCCCGGCGGGCGGCTCGGCGGCGCGGGTCAACGCGGTGTACGCGGCGCGGTGCAGCTCGGCGCTCACGTCCCTGACGTCCCAGGACTCCTGGATCTCCGCCGGGATCCGGCGCGGCGCCACGCCGCCCGGCAGGGCACCGAACTCCTCCAGACGGGCGACCAGTTCGGCCCGCTCCCGGTCGGTCATGGCCAGGCCGGTGGCGGCGGTGTGGGCGTCGAGCCAGCGGGCGGTGGAGACGACGCGGAAGAGCGTCCCGGAGAAGTCGAACATCACGCCTTTGGTCACGCGGCCGAGACTACCGGGCGCCGGGGGCGGGCTCGACGGCGCGCGACGGCTCGACGGCGGACGTTCAGCGGGCGGACACGTCCCGCCTCACGGGAGGGTGAGGATCCGCGGGCCGTCCTCGGTGATGGCGACGGTGTGCTCGACGTGGGCGGCGCGGGCGCCGTCGGTGGTGCGGAGCGTCCAGCCGTCCGGGTCGGTGGCGTAGTCGTCCCGGCCGCCGACGATGAGCATGGGCTCGATGGCCAGCACCAGGCCCGGCCGAAGCGGGTAACCCCGGCCGGGGCGGCCCTCGTTGGGCACGTGCGGGTCCTCGTGCATGCGGCGCCCGATGCCGTGGCCGCCGTAGCCGTCCAGCAGGCCGTAGCGCGCGCCCCGTGCGACGGTGCCGATGGCGTGCCCGATGTCGCCGGTGCGGTTGCCGGCGACGGCGGCGGCGATGCCCGCCTCCAGGGCCCGGCGGGCGGTGTCGATCAGCGCGGTGTCCTCGGGGCGGGCGGTGCCGACGGTGAAGCTGACGGCCGCGTCGCCCGCCCAGCCGTCGAGGACGGCGCCGCAGTCGATGCTGACGAGGTCGCCGTCGCCCAGCCGGTAGCCGTCGGGGATGCCGTGGACGACGGCGTCGTTCACGGAGGCGCAGATGACGGCCGGGAACGGGACGGGCGCGAAGGAGGGTCGGTAGCCGAGGAACGGCGAGGCGGCCCCGGCGGCCCGCAGCACGCCGCGCGCGACCTCGTCCAGATCCAGCAGGCTCACCCCGACCGCCGCCTCGGCCTGTACGGCGGCGAGGGCGTTGGCGACGACGCGGCCGGCCTCGCGCATGGCGGCGAGGGCGGCGTCGGACTTGATCTCGACCATGGGGCGGGGCTTCCTCTCGGGATCCAATTCTTATACCGGTATTTGTATCACGGTCGACAGTGGAAGGGCACGCGCGTTCCGTCCGGGAGGGCCTAGGATCGACGCCATGGTGAGGACTCCGCTGACCCCGTGGGAGCGCGAGCGCGGCGAGCGCTTCGGGGCGTTGCTGCGCGAGGCGCGCGGCACGCGCAGCATGGTCGAGGTCGCCGCGTCGGCGGGGATCTCGGCGGAGACGCTGCGCAAGATCGAGACCGGCCGGGCGCCGACGCCGTCGTTCTTCACGATCGCCGCGCTCGCCTACGCGCTCGACCTCTCGCTCGACGGGATCGCCGCCGCCTGCGCGCTGCCGGAGGACGGCGAGGCGCTGTCGGCGTAGCCCGCCGCGGTGAACGCGAACGCCCGCCCGGGCGCAGGAGCACCGGGCGGGCGTCGGTTCGACGAGGCGGTGGGCGTCAGCCGACCGAGCTGTTGTAGCTGTCGATCGCGGGCTGCAGCTCCTTGGCCGCGTCGGCGAGCGCCTGCTGTGCCGTCTTCGAGCCCTTGATCGTCTGCTCGATCGCCGTCTCCACGCCCTTGCGCGCCTGCGGCATCACACCGAGCAGGCAGCCGGCCGTGGCCGGGGTGGGCTTGGTGGCCTTCAGCTGGTCGATGGCCGTCTGGAACTGCGGGTACTTGGCCACCCACTCCTTGTCCGCGGGGTCGTCCAGGGACTTGGTGTTGACCGGGAAGTAGCCGGTGCCGCCGTGCCAGGCCGCCTGCTGCTCCGGCGAGGTCAGGAACTTCTCGAACTCCCAGGAGGCGCGCTTCTCGGCGTCCGAGTGGCCGGGACCGCTGATCCACAGCGAGGCGCCGCCGATGACCGGGCCGCCCTGGTCGCCCGCGGCGACCTTCGGGAAGGCGGCCGTGCCGACGGTGAACGTGGCCGCCTGGGTGTAGCCGCTCAGCACGCCGGTGGACTCCAGGTGCATCGCGACGGTACCGGCCTTGAACGCGGCCTGGGCGTCGTCGGTGTTGCGCCCGGTGTTGGCCGCGTAGCCGTTCTTGACCAGGTCGGCCCACCACTGGACGATCTGCGCGCCCTGGGCGGAGTCGAAGACGACCTTGCCCGCCTTGTTGCTGCGCCCGTTGTCCTGGTCGCAGTACATCGTGCCGGACTCGGCCAGCAGCTGCTCGACGAACCAGCCGTAGATGGCGGCGCCGAAGCCGTAGCGCACGGTCTGGCCGTTCGCGTCCTTCTTGGTCAGCTTCTGCGCGAGGTCGCCGAGCTCGGCGAGGTTCGTCGGCGGCTTGGCCGGGTCGAGGCCGGCCTCCTTGAAGGCGTCGGTGTTCAGGTAGAGCAGCGGCATCGAGGAGTTGAACGGCATGCTCTGGAGCTTGCCGCCGGCCGAGTAGTAGTTGCGGATGTTCGGGTCGAGGTCGGCGAGCGAGTAGCCGTCCTTGTCCGCGAAGGCCTGGGCGGGGATCGTCTGCCTGGAGTCGATCATGAAGCGGGTGCCGATGTCGTAGACCTGCACGACGGCGGGGGTGCCCTTCTGCTGCACCGCGGCCTTGTACTTGGCCACCAGGTCGTCGTACTTGCCCTGGAACTCCGCCTTGACCTCGATCTTGCCCTGGTGGGCCGCGTTGAACCGGCTCACCAGGCCGTTCAGCACGTCGGCGTTCTTGCCGGTCATCGAGTGCCAGAACTCGACGGTGGTGACGCCGGACGCCTGGTCGAGGGCCTGGGCGCCGGGCGCCGCCGCGTCGCCGGAGCCGCCGGAGCCCGAGGTGGAGCCGCTGGAGCTGCAGGCGGTCAGGGACAGGCCGGCCACCAGCAGGGCCGCGAGCGCGCGTGCACTCTTCTTCACGGGGGTTCTCTCTCTGTGCGGAGGGGTGTTCCGAAGCGGGCCGTTCAGCGGGCCGCTCAGCGGACGGCGCCCGCGGTCAGGCCGCGGACGATGAAGCGCTGGCCGAAGACCACCAGGGCGAGGGTCGGCAGCAGCGAGAGCACGACGCCGGCGAGGATCAGCCCGGGGTCGGACATCTCGGAGTCGCGCAGCGAGGTCAGACCGATCTGCAGCGTCTGCATGTTCGCCGTGCGGGTGATGATGAGCGGCCAGAAGTACTGGTTCCAGGCCGACAGGAACACGTAGATCGACAGCGCCGCCAGGGCCGGCTTGTTGAGCGGGACGACGATCTTCCACAGGAAGCGCCAGTGGCCCGCGCCGTCGATCCGGGCCGCGTCGCGCAGCTCGGCGGGCAGCTGGCGGAAGGACTGCCGCAGCATGAAGGTGCCGAAGCCGGAGGCGAGGAAGGGCAGCACCAGGCCGAAGTAGGTGTTGCCGAGGCCCCAGTCCGACAGCGTCAGGTAGTTGGGGATGATGATGGCCTCCCAGGGGACCATCAGCGTCGCCAGGAACACCCCGAACACCACGGCCCGCGCCCGGATCGGCAGGAAGACGAAGGCGTACGCGGCCAGGATCGAGGTGAACAGCTGGGCCAGGGTGATGGCCGTCGCCGTGATCGCCGAGTTGGCGTACTGGCGGGCCAGCGGGATGGTCTCGACGGCGCCGGAGAAGTTCCGCCCGGTGACCGAGTGGGGCACCAGCGCCGGGGGGTACGAGGAGAGTTCGGACGGGCCCATGAAGGCGCCGGCCATCGCGTAGTACACCGGGAAGGCCACGGTGACGACGGCGACGGCGAGCACCAGGTAGACGGCGGCGCGGGCGAGCAGCTCGCGCGGGGAGCGGCCGGCCAGGACGCCGGTGCGGCGACGGGGCTCGTCCGCGGTTTCAGCCGCTTCGGTGGCGATCGTGCTCATGCGTAGTGCACCTTCCGCTCCAGGACGCCGAACTGGACGGCCGTGCAGGCGAGGACGACCAGGAGCAGCACGACGGCCTGCGCGCTCGCGGTGCCGAAGTCGCTGGAGCCGTACGCGAACGCCTTCTCGTACACGGAGTAGACGAGGGTGCGCGTGGCGCCGTCCGGGCCGCCCTTGGTGAGGATGTGGATCTGGCCGAAGCTCTGCAGCGAGTGGACGGTGGAGACCACGGTGAGGAAGAACAGGTGCGGACCGAGCATCGGCACGGTGATCGAGCGGGCCAGTCGCAGGCCGGTGGCGCCGTCCAGCCGGGCCGCCTCCATGATCTCGCCGGGGATCGAGCCGACGCCGGCCGAGAGCACCAGGACGTTGTAGCCGAGGTTCATCCACACCGTGGTGGCGGCGACGGACACCAGCGCGTACCGGTCGTCGGTGAGCCAGCCCACCGGGCCGAGGCCGACGTGCGACAGCAGACCGTTGATCACCCCGCTCGCGGGGTTGAAGAACACCGCGAACACGACGGACGCGCTGGCCACCGAGAAGGCGAAGGGCAGCGCGAACGCGGAGCGCAGCAGCCGCACGCCGCGGATCCGGTTCTCCAGGAGCAGCACCAGCACGAGCGCGCCGAGGACCCCGGGCACGACGGTGAGCAGCGTGAACAGGGCGGTGGTGACCAGCGTGCGGCCGAAGTCGGCGGAGCCCAGCAGGTCGATGTAGTGCTGGAACCCGACGTAGCGGGAGGGCGCGCCGAACAGGTCGTTGGCGTGGGCGCTCAGGTAGAGGGTCCGCCCCAGCGGGTAGCCGATGAACAGGGCGAAGACGGCGAGCGAGGGCAGCAGGAAGGCCCAGGCGAGGCCGTGTTCGCCCCAGCGGTGGCTGCGCCGCGGCTGGGGCGCGGGGTGCGGTGCGGTCGGCATGGGTGCGCGCGTCCGCCTTTCGTGATGTCGGTTCCGGCCGAAACCGTGTCTTGCCCGTGCGACGCGTCGGGAACCCTGCGGTGATCAACCGGTGACCACGGGATTACGCGTTCGCGTCACATCCGGACGGTCGTGCGCGGAGCAGCGTTCGGGCTGTCGGTGGTGCGGCGTACGGTTCCCGGGTGAACGACGAGATCTTCGACTTGCGGGCCGGAATGGCCGAAACCTTGCGGGGGCGGGAGGGCGCCTGGGCGTTCGTCAGGGGCTTCGCCGCGTACTGGGGCGAGCCGCTCGGCCCGGGCGACGGGTTCGCGGACGCGGAGCTCGACGCGGCGCAGCGGCGCCTGGGCCTGCGGCTGCCGGCCGCGCTGCGCGAGGCGTACCGGCTGTTCGGGCGGCGGGCGGACCTGACGAGCAGCCACAACACGCTGTTGACGCCGGACGAGCTGTACGTCCTCGACGGCGCTCTGGTCTACCAGGCCGAGAACCAGGGCTGCGCGCACTGGGGCATCCCGCTGGCGGAGCTCGCCGCCGACGACCCGGCGACGGTGGCCCGGCCGGACCTCGCGGACTCGTCGCAGGAACGGTGGGAGCCGTGGGAGCCCCGGTTCTCGGTCGCGGTCGTCGCGATGGCGATGACGGAGAAGCTGCTGGAGGACCACGAGCTGACGGACTTCGCCGAGCCGGAGGATGAACTGCCCCGCGCCTTCCGCGAGTTGCCGCGACTCGGGCGCGAGTGCCGATGGTTCGAGGGGCCGGACGTGCTGGTCGGCGTGATCGAGGACTTCGCCATGACGGCCAGGGCCCGCGGCGCCGAGGCGCTGCGGGTCCTGCACGAGGCGGTGCCCGCGGACTGGCTCAAGGGCTGAGCCGCGTCAGGCCGTCACTCCGCCGTCGAGGACGAGGTCCGCGCCGACGGTGTACGCGGCCTCGGGCGAGGCGAGGTAGAGGACGGCCGCCGCCGCCTCCTCGACGCTGCCCGTCCGGCCCACCGGGACGGCGGCCTTCATCCGCTCGGCCTTGTCGGCCGCGCTCTCCCCGGGCCGGGTGGACATCGTCGTCTCCACCGGGCCGGGGCTCACCAGGTTGATCCGCACGCCGTCCGCGATGTGGTCGCGGGCGGCGGCGCGGGTGATCGCGGTGACGGCGGCCTTGCTGGCGGCGTAGGCGCCGAGGCCCGCGACGCGCTGGTGCACGCCGATGTTGGAGGAGATGTTGACGATCGCTCCGCCGCCGTTGGCGCGCAGGTGGGCGATCTGGTGCTTCATCGCGAGGAAGGTGCCGGTCAGGTTGACGCCGATGACGCGGTCCCACTCGGCCTCGTCGATGTCGGCGACCGGGCCGGCGCCGCCGAACACGCCCGCGTTGTTGACGGCGACGTCCAGGGCGCCGAGTTGCTCGACGGTCTCGCGGACCAGCCGGGCCGCGTCCGCACCGTCCGTCACGTCGCCGGTGAGCGCGACGGCCTTGCCGCCCTCGTGCTCGATCAGCTCGACGGTCTCGGCGAGGGGGCCCGCGGAGCGGCCCGCGACGGCGACCCGGGCGCCCTCCCGGGCGAAGGCGAGCGCGACCGCGCGCCCGATGCCGGTGCCGCCGCCGGTGACGAGGACGGCTCGGTCGGCGAAACGCTTGCTCATGACGTGAACTCCTTGAGGGGGGTGGCGTGTTCTGACGTGTTGACAGTGCGGCTGGAAGGGGCGCTGCCCCGCGACGCGGTCAGCCCAGCAGCACGAGCGCCTGCTCGGCGGCGTCCCGCACGCGCGCCGGCCCGTCCGCGACCTTGCCCATCACGCGCATGCCCTGCATCAGCACCATGAGCATCCGCGCCAGCGCCCGGGGATCCCGCCCCTCGGGCAGTTCCCCCTGCGCCTCGGCGCGCACGAGCGCGGCGGTGAGCAACGCCTCCAGGTGGGCGAGGCTCGCCTCCACCCGGCGCGCGGCCGACGGGTCGTGCGGAACCAGCTCGACCGCCGTGTTGACGACGAAGCACCCGCGCTCCCGCCCGCTCCCGGTGGACTCCGCCGCGTACCGGCGAACCACCGCGCGGATGGCCGGCAGCACCGGCCCGGACTGGGTGAGCTCGGCGAGCAGCACCGGATCGGTCTGCTCGCCGTAGCGCTCCAGCGCCCGCAGGTACAGCTCGTGCTTGCTGCCGAACGTGGCGTAGAGGCTCGCGCGGCCGATCCCGAGCTCCTCGACCAGGTCCGCCATGGACGTGGCCTCGTAGCCGCGCCGCCAGAACAGCTCCAGGGCCGCCTGCAGCGCCGCGTCCGGGTCGAATTCCTTCGTTCGCGCCATGGTGGGACGCTAAACCTTTCTGGACCGATCGGTCAATATAGAAGTCCGCAAGGTGCCTGTCCGACTCTTCTCCTGCCGATCGACGGCCGGCCCGCACGCCGGTCGACTTGACGGAATTCGCCAGAGCCGAGGGGAATCTGACGGATCGTTGTCAATTGGACTAGACCAAAGCTATCCTTGCCGACCACCCCTCCTCCCCCCACACCAGGAGGCGTTGCCCATGTCCGCGCACTTCCCCACGACCCCCCGCACCGTGACCGAGGCCGCCCGCCCGCTCGCCCTGGCGGCCTTCCGCGTCGTCGTCGGCCTGCTCTTCGCCTGCCACGGCGCCGCCTCCCTGTTCGGCGTCCTCGGCGGCGCCAAGGGCGGCGGCACCGTCCCGCTCGGCCAGTGGCCGGGCTGGTGGGCCGCCCTGATCCAGCTGGCCGGCGGCCTCCTGGTCATGGTCGGCCTCGGCACCCGCTGGGCCGCGCTGCTCTGCTCCGGCTCGATGGCCTACGCCTACTTCACCGTCCACCAGCAGCACGCCCTGCTCCCGCTCCAGAACGGCGGCGAGCCGTCGGTCATGTTCTGCTGGGCGTTCCTCGCCGTCGCCGCCATCGGCTCCGGCCCGTACGCCCTGGACCGGCTGCTGACGGGCCGGGCCCGGGCCGCCGACCACGCCGCGGAGCCGGCGACGGAGCCCGCCCGGGTCGGCTAACCCCCGCTCCCCTCCGCGAGGTGACGTTCGACGGACGCGACCTTGGCGGTGAGACCGTCGGTGACGCCGGCCCGGTCGTCGATCTTGATGACCGTGCTCACCCGGCCGCTGTAGGCCTTCACCGCCTCGATCGCCGCCCGGATCACCGGCATCACCTCGTCCCACTCCCCCTCGACACTGGTGAACATCGCATCCGTGCGGTTGGGCAGCCCACTCGCCCGCACCACACGGACGGCGGCGGCGACCGCCTCCCCGACGTCCTCGCCGATGCCCAGCGGGGTCACCGAAAACGCAGCGATCACGGCTGCACTCCTCTCCAACGGCACTGGTCGCGGTCCCGGGGCGCACGTCCACAATCTGTTGAATCTCCCCTTGACGCCCCAACAGGCTCCGTCCTACCTTTTCTTCCACATACAGAAACCGTGCTTCCGTATGGTGGAATTCTGGAGATGAGCCCTC
>NZ_JAQYXB010000540.1:0-528 GCF_036322405.1 Streptomyces sp. SP17BM10
CCGCCCGGGGGCCGCCCCGCGACGCCCGCCAGCACGGCGCTGCGGGATCAGAGGCCGCGCCGCTCGTGCTGTTGACTCACGTGTGCTCTGTAGACCACGTCGGCGGCCGGTTCGAGGTCGTCGAGCTCGCCGAGGTCCAGGCGCAGCGCGGTGAGCTGCTCGTGGACGTCCAGGCGCAGCTCGGCCAGCCGGGCGGCCTCGGACAGATCGGAAGAGCGTCGAGGAGGGAAAGAGTGACCAGTCGAGTGTAGATCACGGTGGTCGCCGGATCATTAAAAATTGGGCGGGGGGGGGGGGGGGGGGGGCGGGGCACCCCCCCAACGAACACCAACACCCCACCCCCGCCCAACGGTCAAACCACGAACCCGCTAGCGCACCCACGACACAACCACACACACGCACACACCGACCCCGCCACCCCCTCCTTTCCGCGCCGGGCGGGGGACAGCAGGCCCGCCGGGGAGCGCGCGGCGACCAGGGGGGACCCGGGGACGGCGAGCGCGGGCGTTCCGACGCCGCCGGGGGCGA
>NZ_JAQYXB010000541.1:0-6747 GCF_036322405.1 Streptomyces sp. SP17BM10
CACGGCGCAGGTCGGTCGCCGTGCGGCGGCTCAGGCCCAGCTCACGGAGCTGGTCGATGGTCACCTTGCCGCCCTGGTCGGCGGTCAGCTTCTCTGCCTTCCGGCGTATTACGGCGGTCACCTTGGAGTCGCCGGGGGCGGCCACCTTCGTGACCGGAGCCATGACCGGCGCGGGCTCCTCGGCGGTAACCGGCGCGGGCTCCTCGGCGGTAACCGGCGCGGGCTCCTCGGCGGTAACCGGCGCGGGCTCCTCGGTCGCCTCCTGGTGGTCACCCTTGCCGGTCACTTCCACGGCCAGGTGGGCGGCGAGTGCCATGGAGATGACCGGCACGGCCGAGACGCCGATGACCATCTCCGGGCCGACGATGAGGTGACCGGTCCCCACGAGGTGACCGAAGGCGTTGAGGACTACGGAGGTGACCACCGATCCGGCGGTCATCCACTGGCCGAGCTTCTGCACGCCGGGGGTGAACCAGGCGACCAGGGCGACCAGGGCGAGCACGTCCACGGCGACCGGCAGGGACCAGGACAACTGGCCCTTCCAGCCGACCGCCCGACCGAGGGCGGCGAGGGTGTCAGCGGAGGCGGCGAACGCGGTGACCGCGACGACCACGGCCCCGGCGATGACCACGTGGCGGCGGGTGATCTGGCGGTTCACTTGGTTCCCTTTCGGATCTCACGGACGGTCTTGTAGACGACGGGGGCGGTGACGCCCACCACCAGGGCGACGACGGCCAGGGACAGGAACAGGAGCACCAGGACGCCGCCCCCGGCGACG
The DNA here is from genome assembly GCF_036322405.1 of Streptomyces sp. SP17BM10. Classification (NCBI taxonomy): domain Bacteria; kingdom Bacillati; phylum Actinomycetota; class Actinomycetes; order Kitasatosporales; family Streptomycetaceae; genus Streptomyces; species Streptomyces sp. SP17BM10. Next base: position 779 of record NZ_JAQYXB010000541.1, read on the forward strand.
ACGGCCAGGGCGATCAGGGCCCAGTCCCCGGAGGACTTCCGGCGCTGGTTCTCACTGGCCAGGGCGATCAGGGCCCGGATGTTCTCCTGCTGGGCCGCCTGCTGGGCGGCGGTTGTCGCCGCCTGCTGGGCGGCCATGAGCTTGATCAGCTCGAACATCTCGGTCTGCCGCTGTGCATCGGCCACAGCGGTCTCAGCGCCAGTCACAGCGTCGGCGGTGGTCCGTCGGGTGATCTCGTGGCTCATGCCGCACCGCCCAGGCTGATCGTGGTGCCGCTCTTGGTCAGCGCGTCGAGCTTCACCAGGGCGTCCACGGCGCGCTTGACCGAGCCGGGGTTGATGTCGAGCGCGTTGGCAATGGCGACGTTGGTCGTCGCGCCGCCGCGTACGGCCTCCAGAACGGCCCGCTGGTTGTCCGTCAGGGTGTCGGGGTCCACGGGGGCCGGAGCGGGCTCCTGCGGCCCCTCTGGGCTGTCCTCTGGGGCCGGACTGTGCCACGGCTCCTCAGCCGGGAGGGCGGCGATCTCGTCGGCCGGGACGAACCACAGCCGCAGGGGGTTCGGGCGACGCTTCTGGTACTGGAGCATCGCCCGGCCGGGCATGCCGTCCAGCTCCGAGGGCGTCCAGCCGGTCTGCTGGGCGCTCTCGCCGAAGATCGAGCGCTCGTGCTCACCGGCACCCGTGGTGAGCGCCAGGCGGGCCGACATGTTGTCCTTCACCAGCGGCGGGACACCAGCGGTCTTGGTCGGGTTCTGCGTGGCCCAGACGAACTGGAAGCCCACCGCGCGGGCCTCGCTCCACAGCTCCTCAAGCATGTCGAGGACGTCCGCGTACTGCCTCTGCTTCGCCATGCGGACGATGGCCGCGCCCTCGTCGATGATGACCAGGAGGTTGCGGTTCTCCGGGCGGCCGTCCGGCACCCAGTCCGCTCCGGTGGCTATGCCCTGACGGCGGTGCATCTCCCGCGTCAGTTCCTTGACCATCGCGTAGATGTCAGCCATGCGCTTCTCACGGTTCGGCTCCTGGCCGACCGCACGCACCACGTGCTGAACGCCGATCGCTTCCTGACGCTTCGGGTCGATGACGACCGCCGTCCAGTCCTCGCGCCGGATCGCCTCCAGCAGTAGGGCCCGCCACGACACCGACTTGCCCATGCCGGTGATTCCGGCGATCAGGATGTGCAGACCCGCCTTGAGCGGGAGGGAGACGAACGACCCGTCCACCTCGTCCACGCCGATGCCCTCGTGGTCCGGCGTCCAGATCATCGACATGCCGTCCGAGGCGGAGCGCGTCCGGATGATGATCCGGGCCCAGTCACCCTGACTGCCCCGCCCGATCTCCATCCGCCTCTCGGTCGCCATGCCAAGGAGCGCGCGGATGCTCTCGCTCTTGGCCGCCAGCTCCTTCACGGTCCACTTGCCATCGAGCCGCACGCCGCAGACGATCCCGGCGGGCGTGATCTCCGCCGGAGTCGTGATCGTGCCGAACAGGCCGCGCTCCTCCGCGTGCTGTGCCCAGTGGGACGGCGCGAGCCGTTCGCACAGGCGACGCTCCTCAGCGGACAGGTCTTCGTCGAGCTGCAAGCTCACCTCACGGTGGCCGAGCCACAGCGCGCCGACATTCACAGCGATGACTGCGAGGGACGTTCCCGCAGGCCACAGCGTCCAGTGAGCATCCGTCGACGTGACGTAGCTCAACGCGACCGACGGGAGCAGGTGGGCGGCGTGCACCTTCGCAGCCAGCCGGTTCATGGTCTGCGGGTAGTTGCGGCGCGCTTCCCTCAGCGTGTCCTTCGTCTCGCGCTTGTTGCGGGCCGCCGCACGGTCGGCCTGTGCCGCCGCCCGGCGAGCCTCCGCGAACGGGTTCTTCGACTTGTCGCGCTCCTTCCGCCGCCGGGCCGCCGCACTGGCCGCCTCGCTCGACGCCGCACTGTGGGCCTGAATCGCCTTGTGCAGGGCCTTACGGTTCGCGTCCGTCCGGAGCTCGCTCCGGCGCTCCGCCTTCGTGTCCCACCACACCGCGAACGGCACGCAGGCGGGGGTCAGGGCGTCGAGGGTGTTCGTGACGCCCTTAGCCGACGCGGCATACGCGGACTTGGTCGTCTCGGTTGTCTTGGTCCATGCTGCTGAGTAGTCCACGGGTTCCTTCCAGGGTTTGCGTGGGCTGTAGGGCGGCTCCCGTTGCAGCGGGGGCCGTCCGTTTTTGTTAGATGCGGGTCTGTCCTGTGCTCCCGGCCGCCGGGGGCAACCGGTGCTCGGGGATCGCGCGGAAGCCGGAGATCAGTTCGCAGACCGTCAGGCCGAAGAAGTCGGCGATCGGCTGAAGGTCGTTGACCTTCCAGACCGACTGACTCTCAGGGGCCCGGAGCCTGGCCGAGACCGGCGCGCGGGTGAGCCCCAAGGCTTCGGCCAGCTCTGCGTGACTCCGGCCGGTACGGGTCAGCAGGAGCTTCACCGTCTCGTTCAGCCGGGATTCGAGGGTCACTCCCCGCCCTCGTTCTCGTCCCGGTCCTGCGGCTTGCCGCCGACCACCACGTCACCGTGAACGACGCCGCCAGACACGATCGTCTGGTCCCCCAGGACGATGCTGCCGCCGAACTTGACCTCTACGCCGTCCCCGAAGATGAAGACCGCCATGATTCCTCCTTGATCCATCGGGTCGCGTTCCGACCCGCAAGAAGAGGATTGCATAGCGACCCATTGGATTGCAACCCAACCCACGAAGAGGCGCAACGACCTTGCGGGCCGATTGCGGGTCCGCACGTGCCATGACCTGCGGTTTTCGGTTCTTGCGGTCCTTGCACGGGAGGGGCCCCTACGCGCGCGCGTGCGAGGCCGACTGCGGCCGGGCGGTTGGCCAAGGTCAAAGACAGATGCCTCCGGCGGGCCACCGCTCCCAGAGGGGAGGGGGCACCGTCGGTGTCTGCGGCTGGGTGGGTGGTTGGGCTCGTAGGGGTTCTGTGGGGGGTTCCCTCCGGCCAGACAGCGCCAGAGGCAAGCACACCGGCCGCCGAGGCATCCAGGCCAAGCCGCGCAAGCGCGGTCGCCGCAAGCGGCGAGCCTGGACGCCCCGACGACCGGCGTACTAGGGCTTCGCCCGCCGCCCGACCGGAGGGAACCCCCCACAGAACCGGGGGGTGGTTGCTGGCGCGGGCCGGGTGCGGGTCGCATCGGGGCCGAAGTGCCGCCCGGCGCGTACGGGCCCAGGCCATCAGCGCGTCCAGAGCGCGCCGGGTGGTGCTTCGGGGGCGAGGGGTCCAGGGGGCGAGAAGCCCCCTGGTACCACCGGCCCCAGCCAGGGCCACGACCAGGAGCAGGCCGAGCCGACTGGTTCAGACTGACACGCATGGTCTAGCCTGATCTCAGGCGCTCAGAGTGAACGCCAGAGAGGGGAACCATGCACATCCGCATCAGCATCGACGTCACCGCCCGGGGTCTGGCCCTGGTCGTCCTGGTGATCCTGCACCTGACGCTGTAGCCAAGCCCGCTCAAACCGAAGCCCCCCGGAGCCCAAAGGCTCCGGGGGGCTTCTGCGTTGGTGGGTCAGGGTCGGGGGTGGGGGAACCCGCCGGCGGTCGGGCCCCGGGGGGCCCTCTCGACGGCAGAACCCCCCACCCCCTCACGTGGGTGCCGTCCGAGTCGTGCGGGTCAGTGGCTAAGTGACGCCCGGAAGACTCGGAAGCGAGCTATACCCCCGCGCTTCGCTTGGGTGTGCTCGCCCGTCCTCGCTTCGCTCCGGGCGGGGGAGAGGACCAGGCCCCCGAGGGGGCCGGTCAGGACCGCCGAGCCAGCAGCCCGGCGAACAGGCCCGCCAGACGCTGACGCTGCTTCGCCGTTTCGGCCTCCCTCTCCGCCACGGTCTTCTGAAGCTCGTAAGCCTCGATCCGCTCCTGTCGCGCCCGTTCCTCACGGCGGGCAAGCACCCGGGCGAACAGGTTCTCTTGGGTCTCCACGAGCTGTTCGGGGGTCACCATCCGGACGTGAGCGCGGTAACCGCCGAGCGCTTCCACCAGGTCGCCGACAGAGTCGTACGCCTCAGCCCGGACGCACGCCTCTACGTCGAGTTCAGCATCCCCCCGGACAACGGCCGTGACGGCAGCTTCGGTGAGGATCACGCCGCCGGTCAGCGCCGCTTGCATGTCCGGGTCGTAGACGTACTCAAGGTCTTGTTCCTCGGAGTCGTCGCCCTTGAGGCCGACGTGACCGCGCAGGCCGCGCGTCCACTCGATCGCCCGGCGTCCGGCCATGGCCGACTCGTACTCAGCCCACCAGGCCCGGCACTGCTCGCCCGTCCCGTACCCCTCGGCGTCCTCCAGGCCGAGCCCGGACACCTCCAGGTCGTACAGCCGGTAGAGCATCTGGAACGGGGTCATCGACTCCCGGCGGCCGGACTTGTTGTCGCCCCGCGCGACTTCCAGGGCCGCACCCTTGGCGGCCTTCACGTCCTGGTCCACAGAGGCCGGGGCCGCCTTGCCGTCCTGCACCTTGGTCAGGTACTCGATCAGGGCTTTGTCATCCGGCGACTTCACGAGCTGGACCGTGACGCCGTGCCCCTTGCCGCCGCACTTGCAGCCGTGCCGCTCGCACTCGGTGGACGGCTCGAACGTCGGATCAGCCTTGCGCAGGGTCGAGGCCCACAGGCCGCGCAACCAGTCCTCCCACTCCTCCAAGGAGTCGGCCCCAGGCTCGAAGTACTCCCGGACGGTGCCCTTGGCCGGGGTGCCGTTCATGTGGGCCCCGAGGAACACCAGCAGGTTCATGTGAGGGTGCCAGCCGTTTTCCCACGATCGGGTGACTTCCGAGGCCCGAGCCATGCCCGCGTATCCGATCCGGTGACGGATGCCGTCCTCCGCCGGTCGCACCGACGTGCCCACCGTGCCGTTCTTGCGGGTCCAGGTGGAGACCGACTCAGGCCGCCCGTAGAAGGTGGGGGCGGTCAGCATCGTCTGATAGGCCCCAGGAGCCCGCCGGGGCTTGCCGGAGCGGTCCAGGACCGGAGCCCCCTTGGCGTCGATCAGGGGGGCTCCCCAGAGGGCGTCAGAGAGCCGTGCAAGCTCGGTCGTTCGGTTGTGCCGGGCGGTGAGCACCACCACGGCGAGGGTGCCGCCAGCGGCCAGCCAGCGCAGGGCCGCCGTGGTCAGCTCTTCCGTGCGGCCCCGGCGGATCGAGGCCGAGCACTGCGGGCAGAACCAGATCTTTCCGCAGCGGACCAGGCCGATCGTGACCACGTAGCCGCGCGAGGAGTGGCCGTAGATCACGCCCGTGGCCGGGTCGAGGACCCGCCGCCCGCAGCCCTTGCAGGCGTCGATCTGTGAGACCCGGTTGAGGACTTTGCGGCCCTGGTACCGGCGGACCCGGAGCGCTTCCGACCGCTCCTCAGCGGTCGCAGCGGTCACAGACTTAGCGCCGCGTTCCTGCTGGTCAGCGCTCTTGGAAAACTCTGTGGACCTATTACCTAGGCGACCGCTTTTGCCGGGCGCGGTCGCGTCTGCGGCAGCCCGCTTAGAGCCCTGGGGGTTCCGGCGGGCCGCGCTACGGCACGCCTCGTTGCAGAAGCGCTTAGCGCGCTTGCCGGGGGTCTGGATGAGCGGCTTACCGCAGTAGCAGCGGGACGGCCCGGCGGTGCGCTGTGGCGGGACGGCCGGGGTCTTTCGTACGCTGGTCACAGCAACGTCACCTGTTCTCGGTATGGCGAGTCGGGAGGCGGACGGCCCGGAGTTGCGAGCTCTGGGCCGTTGCCATGTCTAGGGGTCGATCTTGCCCTACAACGACCGTGCGGCCCGCCGGGTTTGTGGCGGGCCGCTGGCGTGTCGTCAGGATGCGGTCAGCTCACGGCGCAGGTCGGTCGCCGTGCGGCGGCTCAGGCCCAGCTCACGGAGCTGGTCGATGGTCACCTTGCCGCCCTGGTCGGCGGTCAGCTTCTCTGCCTTCCGGCGTATTACGGCGGTCACCTTGGAGTCGCCGGGGGCGG
>NZ_JAQYXB010000542.1:0-264 GCF_036322405.1 Streptomyces sp. SP17BM10
AAGGACGAGCGTCGAGCCATCGGGGTCCCGGCGGGCCGTCCTCTGCCCGGCGCGAAAAACGGTGTGCGCGGGGCCGGGCCCGGGGCAGTCTTGCCGGTATGAAGATCCTGGTGCTCGGCGGTTCGTCGTTCCTGGGGCGGGTGTTCGCCTCCGAAGCCCTCGCCCGGGGCCACGCGGTGACCACGTTCAACCGCGGCCGCTCCGCCGCCGACCTGCCCGGGGTGGAGGCGGTGCGCGGCGACCGCGACTCGGACGCGGACCTCG
>NZ_JAQYXB010000543.1:0-344 GCF_036322405.1 Streptomyces sp. SP17BM10
GGTGTTGCGTAGTATGTTGGGGTTGCGGTGGTGGGGGGGGCCTTGGTGCTGCCAGCGGCGGGGGACGTGGTTGGGGGGGTGGTGGTTTTGTTGGGGTTGTTTGGCGCGGTCGTCCACGCGATTGTGGGGGGGCTGGTACTGGACGGTGTTGGTTTCGAGGGGGGGGCTTTTGTTGGGTCGGTGCTGGCGCTGCCAGTGGGGGGTTATGTGGGGGGGGTTGTGGGGTATGTGGGTGGGGGGGGGGGTGTGGGTTAGGGGGTGGACGGCCAAGGGTATGTTGGGTACATTCCCGTGGGGGGGGTGGTGGCCGGGGCGAAGGGGGCGGGAGAAGAGGCGCACGGCCA
>NZ_JAQYXB010000544.1:0-159560 GCF_036322405.1 Streptomyces sp. SP17BM10
CGATCGTGTAGACGAGCTCGACGAAGGCGAGCGAGTCGACGAGGCGGCTCTCGATGATGTTGACGTCGGGGGCGAGTTCGGTGCGGCCGGGGTGACGGCCGAGGATCCAGTCGCGGACCTTGTCGATGCCGGTGGCGCTCACGGCGCTTCCCTTCGAACGGTGCGGTCGGTGGTGGGGCCGCTCAGGAGGCGGTGGTGGCCGCGACGGCGATGGCGAACCCGCCGTCGTGGCTGATGCTGATGTCGATCGGGCCGAGCCCGGCGTCCGCGGCGAGTTCGGCGGCCGAGCCGCCCAGCCGCACCTCGGGACGGCCACCGGGGCCGCGCAGGATCTCGATGCCCTGCCAGGGCACGGGCCGGCCGGCGGTGCCGAACAGTTTGAAGACGGCCTCCTTGGCGGCCAGCCGTCCGGCGATCCCGGACGGGTCGGGCACGCCGTCCGGGGTCCGCGAGGCGGTCAGCTCGTCGGTGGAGAGGAATCGCCGCAGCACCGGCAGGAGTTCGTGGATCCGCGTGAGCGGCACGAGGTCGACGCCTATGCGCGGTCGGCTCACGACGGACCGGCGGCGCCGGCGCCGGCCGTGGCGGCGTCGCGGACGGCTTCGGTGGCGTGGTCGAGGTCGCCGTCGAAGCGGTCGGTGAGGACGGCGATCCAGCGTTCGAGGCCGAAGGCGGTGCAGGAGGTGTAGGCGTGTTCGCCGGTGGTGAGGGTGATGCCGCAGCGTTCGCCGAAGAAGTTGCGGTGGGTGTTGACGGAGGCGATGGCGAGGTCGCCGTAGTGGAACTCGTGTTTGACGGGGTTGAGTTTCTGCAGGAGGGCGCGGGCGCCGTCGTTCTGGAAGAACGGGTCGCCGGCGGGGGCCTTGCCGAGGTCGAGGCCGAGGTGGGCGGCGAAGGCGAGGATGCGTTCTGTGAAGTGGTGCAGGACTGCCTGGGTGTGTTCGTGGGTGCCGATGGCGACGATCTCGCGCATCTGGAAGGAGGCGAGGCGGCGTAGTCCGTCGTAGTGGTCCTCGTTGCGGAAGCAGCGGTTGACGAGGGTGACGAGGGCGTCGTCGGGGACGGTGGTGCCTTCGTAGTAGAGGTAGGCGCCGTAGCAGGTGGCGTGGGGCAGGCCGTAGCGGGCGTCGGCGAGGGCGTCGGGGGTGAAGCGTCCGTCGTGGGGTTTGTGGGGGGCGCCGGTGAGGTCGAGGGGGGCGGCGGTCCAGGCGAGGTGGGGGAAGTTGGTGTAGACGTCGAATTTTTCGAGGTCGGTGACCGGGTAGAGCGGTGGTGGGGTGAGGGGCTGGGCACCGGCGTGGTGGGCCCAGGTGGTGAAGGTGTGGTCGAGTTCGTGGAGGAGGCGGGTGGCGGGTGGTCCGAGGATGGCCAGGGCGGGTTGTCCGTCGTGGCCAGTGAGGCGGTTCATCGGATGTGTCATCGGATGAGTCCCGTCTTTTCCAGGTATTTGAGGGTTTTGCGGAAGGTGCGTCGTTCGGCTTCGGCGCGGGCGGGGGATTGGAGGAGGCGGCGGCGGATGTCGTGGGGGTGGTCGAGGCCGGCGTCGCGGTAGACCTGGGGGTGGTAGAGGGATTCGAAGCTGTGGGTGAGGTAGCGGCGCAGATAGGTGGAGATGTCGGTGAGTTCCTGGTCGGTGGCGGTCTGCCGGAGGTCTTGGTAGAGGAGGTCGACGAGTTCGCGGCCGAAGGCGATGTGGCGGGATTCGTCCTGGTGGTGGATGCGGTTGATGGCGCGGATGGTGTCGTGGAGGCGTTCGTCGGCGGCCATCGTGGAGTTGTAGTGGTCGACGAGTTCCTCGAAGATCAGGATGCGGGTGAAGACGAGGAGGCTTTCGGTCTTGGGTCCGTGGGTGGGGGTTTCGGTGGTGGTGGGGGGCTGACGGTAGATCTTCTTGCCGTAGCGCAGGCAGAACTCGGCGAAGAACCACATGTGTTCGTTCTCTTCGCCGATGAAGTGGTGGAAGAACTCGGAGGGTGTCTCGAATCCGGCGGTGTGGATGCGGTTGACGACCTCGGTGAGGAGTTCGCGGATGCCGTGGACGTTGAGGCTGTAGAAGTTGATGCTCTCGTGTTTGGAGAGCGTGTGGAGTTGTTCGGGGGTGAGGTGTTCGGCGATGTCGGTGCCGTGGGTGGTGGTGAGTTCGGGGCTCATCCACCAGGTGTTCTCGGGGAGGTGGTCCGGCCATTCGAAGAGCCGGTAGGGGTTGTAGTAGTCGTCGATCGATTTGTCGGTGAGGCGGTTCATGATTTCCTGGAACCGGCTGTTCCGGTCGATCACATCGCTGACCATGGGCGATGTCTCCGTTCACCTCGGCGCTCTTGGGTGGTTCGAGGCTATGGATTGGTGCAGACCTTCCTCAACGCCCGGAACCGGCTGCCGAATTAGGCCAGCGGACAGCGGGGTGCGGCACCGGGACACTGGGCACAGGGGGACACCCCGGCGAGGCACCCGGTCCTATTGCGGCTTGACCGCCGCGAGTTCGGCGCGCAGGGCGGCGTTCTCCTGCTCCACCAGCGCGAGGCGCTCGCGGATCGGCACCAGGGCGTCGGAGACCTCGCGCTCGCTGAAGCGGGGCGTGATGTGGTTCGGGCAGTTCCAGGCGAACGCCTCGACCCGGATGGTGACGACGTGTTCGACCGCGCCCTCGGTGCGCGGCTCGCTCAGGCGCTCGACGAGCCCGGGGTCGTCGCCGACCGGGACGGCGGTGGCGCGGCCGAACAGTTTGAGGCGCGCCCGGCGGGCGTGGTCGATGAAGAAGAGCGCGACCCGGTCGTCGCCCCGCAGGTTGCCGGTGGTGATGTACTGCCGGTTGCCCCGGACGCTGAGGTAGCCGAGGGTGTGCTCGTCCAGGACGTGGACGAACCCGGTCGGGCCGCCTCGGAACTGGATGTACGGCCAGCCGGTCTGGCCCACGCTGGCGAACAGGAAGCCGTCGAGGCCGCGGATGAACGAGGCCTCGGAGCCGGTGAGCGGCTGGGCCTCCTCGGCCTGGCGCCGCAGCCGGCGGTCGGCGGCGGTGGCGCTGCCCATCTCCTCCTGGACCTGGCGCACCGCCTCGGTGTACGCGAGCTGGTCGAACCGGCTCATGCGACGCTCCTCTGGTGGGTCGGCACGGGGAACGGCCTCGTGGTTCGACCACCGTACGGACCTCGCCTGGTCGGCCCCCTACAGCCCGGCCAGAGGAGCGGGAGTCCCGGTCCGTCCGGCCGCTGCCGACCGAACCGGCCCCCACCTGCGCTTCCGGCGGGCGTCGCCGACCGGACGGTCGCGACCGGCAGAACCGGCAACACTGCCGGAGCAGTTGTCCGCAGGGCACGGCGCACCGGCCGGGGCGGCGTCCGGGGGCGACCGACGACGCGTGCCCGCGCCGCGACGCGCGGCAGCCGCAGGCCGGGTGGCCTGCGGCTGCCGGAGTGCCTCAGTGGGCGGCTGCCGGCTGCCGGAGTGCCTCAGTGGGCGGCTGCCGGGTGCCGGGGTGCCTCAGCGGGCGGCGGTCAGGGCCTCCAGGGTGGGGACCATGGCGGCGGGGGTGGGGAGGGCGTCGTTCTCGGCCCGGACGCGGGCGGCGGCCGCGCGCAGGTCGGCGTCGGTCAGGAGGCGGTTCAGGATGTCGGTGTCGACGGTCTCCGAGGTGGACCGCAGGGCGATGCCGGCGGCGACGAGGGCGTCGGCGACCAGGAAGTTGTCGGCGCCCTGGGGGAGCAGCAGCTGCGGGACACCGGCCGAGAGGGTGGTGCCCGTGGTGCCCGCACCGCCGTGCTGGATCACGCCGTCGCAGTGGCGGACCAGGTCGGCGAGCGGCACCCAGGGCAGGGCGCGGACGTTGTCGGGCAGGGTGCCGAGCGGGGTGATGTCGGCTCCGTCGACGGCGAGCAGGAAGTCGGCGTCGACGGAGGAGGAGGCCTCGATCAGGCGGGCGATGCCGCTCACGCCGTCCATCTGGGTGACGACGGTGCCCAGGGTGATCAGCACTCGCGGGCGTTCGGCCGGGCCGAGGAAGTCGCCCGGGACGAGGCCGCCGCCGTTGTACGGCACGTAGCGCATCCGCAGGCCGTCCGGGTCGCCGCCGAGCGGGCCGATGCTGAGCGAGGTGGGCGTGGCGGGACCGGCCACGCCGTGCTTCTCGTAGAGGTCGGTGAAGTTGGCGGCGAGGCGCTCGACCATGTCGCGGCCGGTCGGGATGCCGTAGTTGTGCAGGACCGACGGGAGCCCGAGCTTGGCCGCCACCAGCGGGGCCGCGGCCTGGAAGGCGGCGTGCACGAGCAGGTCGGCGCCCCAGCCGGTGGCGACGTCGAGCAGGCCGTCGACGGTGGGGCGTGCGGCGAAGGCGAAGGCGCGGGCGGCCATGTCCAGGATCCCGTCCTGGTCGAGGCCGTGTCCGCTGTAGCTGAGCCGGCCGTCGTTGGCCTCGGAGAACAGGTCGCGCATGTCGCGTCCGTCGCCGATCTCGGCGAGCGGGAAGCCGGCGCTGCGGATCTGGTCCAGGGGCCGGGAGACGGCGAACAGGATGTCGTGCCCGGCGGCGCGCAGGGCCTGGGCGGTGGGCACCATCGGGAAGAGGTGGCCGGCCGCGGCCGGGCCGGTGAGGAGTATGCGCATCATCGTCTCCTTGCATGACGTGTCGCGCTCTCGTGCGGAGCGGCGACGGACTAGGCCATCTCCTCTCGCGAGCTGATGTCGAGTCAATTCGGATTTCGACGCCGTGTGCGGGAATCGGACGTTCTGCCGCGGCTCTTGCCAGGCGGGTCGAGGTGTGCTCTCCGGGGCGGGTGGCGTGCGCACAGGGCACGGGCGCTGTGCTCGGGCCGGGCGGTCCGGTCGTGCGCGCCGACGAGGGCGCGCCGCTCAGGCGCCGAGGAAGTCGCGGACGGTCTTGGTGTACGCCTCGGTCTCCTCGGCCAGGACGACGTGCCCGGTGTCGAACTCGGCGTAGGCGCTGCCGGGGAGGGCGGCGTGCAGCCGGCGGGTGTTCTCCACCGGCACGGTCGCGTCCCGGGTGCAGCCGATCACCAGGGTCGGCGCCTGGACCCGGGGCAGCAGCGGGCCGAGGTCCAGCGCGAGGTCGAGGGCGATGTGCCGCAGCGTGCCCGAAGTCGGCTGCATGTAGGCGGTGTTGGCCTCGACGGCGGCGCGCCCGATCCGGTTGAGGAAGTCGCGGCTGAAGGCGGTGAGGGTGGCGTACCGGCCGAAGGCGACGGGGTCGCCGGCGAGCGACAGCCACGTCGCGAAGGACAGGCGCAGGTACTCGTCCTGTTCGCTGCTGATCCACCCGGCGGTGGCGACGAGCCGGCGGACCTGGTCCGGGCGCAGTGCGGCGGCCGCGGTGGCGACGACGGCGCCGAGCGAGAAGCCGACGACGTCGGCGGGGCCGCGGCCGGCGTCGTCGATGACGGCGTTGACCTGGGCGGCGAGGGTCACGAGGGCCAGCGGGCCGCCGTCGTCCTCGGCGCTCTCGCTGCCGGAGAGGTCGGGCAGGAGGACGGTGTACCGGTCGGTGAACGAGTCCAGCAGGCCGTCCCACATGCCCGAGCCGGGGCCGGTCCCGTGCACCAGGACGAGGGTGTCGGGGCCGTCGCCGACGACGCGGTACGGGATGCGGGCGGTGCCGACGGTGATGGTGGGCATGGCGGGGTCCTTCCGCTGAAGAGGGGTGCTTCCTGTCGGCGCTTCTCGCCGACAGGAAGGAAACTACACGGTGCAGATCATTGATTCAACTGCACCGTGCAGTGCATTTCGGTCGGTGCGACGCGCCGGACCCGGAACCGATCGCCTGAGCGCGCCGTCGAAGGGGTGACGGAATCCCTGCCCGGGTTGAACGCCGGGAGGAGTACGGAGAGCCCAGTGCTGCCAGGTGGTGCCGACCTGAACCTCGGATGCCCGGTGGGTCGCCCCTGCCACGGACCGCAGGAGCCGGCCGCCTGGCCGGCGGGAGGGGCGACGGTCGATCAACTCGTCGCCTCCGCACGGTGCGAGACGCTGCTCCAGGACACGCTCGACGCGATCCGGCCGATGCCCGTCTGGCAGAGTGCGTCGCCCCGGTCCGGCGTGCGGCTGCCGCGGCCGGGGACGGGCGACGCCCTGCAGTGGTACGTCACCCGGGGGCGGGACGTCCTCACCGTCGTGTCGGAGGCGCGGCGCACGGCGCTGGCCGGCGCGGTCGAGGGCCACTGGCGGCGGCGCGGCTGGACGATCACCGCGCTGGGTGTCGGCCGGGAGCTGCCGCGGGTGGCCGCGACGACCCGGGACGGCTACCAATTGGTACTGGAGTTCGGCGACTTGGGCGAGGCCGGACTGATCGCGAGCTCACCGGGGGCGGATCGCCCGGAGCACCCGTCACGCCCGTGGGCCGCGGGTGGATGCGGCCGCGCGCCGCTGCCGTACGTCCGCTGCTCCCACTGGAGCGCGATGGCGTGACGCGAGGTCACGCGTGGAGAGGGGCATCGACGAGCAGGGGTGGCGCGGAGCGAGCCCCCCCGGACACGCTCCGCGCCACCCTCGCCGCGCGGCTTCGGCACTGCCGCTCCCCCCGACCCCCCGGCCGCTCACCGGCCCCCCTCGGCGGTGCCCTCCGGCGAGGGCGGTCCGCACGGACCCCGGCGAGCCCCTTCCCCCAGGGACGTCGTCGGACCCACGCTAACAAACCGCGTGGTTGGTTTGTCAATAGCGGGTTCCACGAAACGTCCACAATCGTGACAGGCCCGTGGACGCCGCGCCACCAGGTATTTGTGGGCGCATCAGGGCGCGCGACGGCCTGTCGGGGGCGCGCTCGAGGTGCGACGGAGCGGCGCGCGCCGGTCTGGAATCCGACATTCCGAGCACTTCGCCGGTACGGAGCGGTACGGGACCGGCGCTCAGCGCAGCAGCCTGCGCTCCTTGGCCACGGCCACCGCGCCGGCCCGGGTGTCGACGCCGAGCTTGTCGTAGATGCGGCCCAGGTGGGTCTTCACGGTGGCCTCGCTGATGAACAGCGCGCGGGCGATCTCCCGGTTGCCGAGCCCCTGCGCCAGCTGCTCCAGGATGTCCTGCTCGCGCTCGGTCAGCTGCGGCGCGGGCGCCCGCATCTGCGCCATCACCCGCGTCGCCACCGGCGGCGACAGCACCGTCCGGCCCTGCGCGGCGGCGTGCACGGCGGCGAACAGCTCCTCCGGCCGTTCGGCCTTCAGCAGGTAGCCGGTGGCGCCGGCGGCGATCGCGCGGCTGATGTCGGCGTCCGTGTCGTACGTCGTCAGTACCAGCACGTGCGGACCGCCGGGGGCGGCGGTGATCCGCCGGGTGGCCTCCACGCCGTCGATGCCGTCCCCGAGCTGGAGGTCCATCAGCACGACCTGCGGCGTCAGCCGGGCGGCCAGCGCGACCGCCTCCTCCCCGGTGCTCGCCTCGCCGACCACCTCGAAGTCGCCCGCGCTCGCGAGCAGCGCCAGCAGGCCGGCCCGGACCACCGCGTGGTCGTCGCAGACCAGCAGGCGGACGGGGGGCGTGGTCATGGCTGCTCCAAGGGGATCGACGCGGAGACGACGGTGCCCTCGCCGGGGGCGCTCTCGACGGTCAGCGTGCCACCGAGCTGCCGCAGCCGCGCGCGCATCGCCGGCAGTCCGTAGCCGCGGCCGGCGGTGTGCACGTGCGCACCGCCGTCGAAGCCCCGCCCGTCGTCGGCGACGTCCAGCACGGCCTGGTCGCCGAGGAAGGACAGCGTGATCGCCGCCGCCGAGGCCCCGGCGTGCTCGCGGACGTTGGCCAGCGCGCCCTGGGCGATCCGCAGCAGTGCGGACTGGGCGGCGGCCGGCAGCGGGACGGGCGCGCCGTCCAGGTGGAAGCGGACCGGCAGGCCGCTCTCGGCGGACTCGCGCGCGGCCAGGGCGCGTAGCGCCTCGTCCAGCGGGCGGCCGTCGGCGAGTTCGGCGGGCGCGAGGTCGTGGACGAAGCGGCGGGCCTCGGCGAGGTTGCGGGCGGCGACGTCGGCGGCGGTGCGCACGTGCGCGCGGGCGGTCGCCGGGTCGGCGTCCCAGGTGCGGTCGGCGGCCTGGAGCAGCATCTGCTGGCTGGACAGCCCCTGGGCGAGGGTGTCGTGGATCTCCATCGCCAGCCGCTCGCGCTCCGCCAGCGTGCCCTCCCGCCGTTCGGTGGCGGCGAGTTCGCGCCGGGTGCGGACCAGGTCGGCGATCAGCGCGCGCTGCCGGGCGGACTGTCGCGCCATGAAGAGGAAGACACCGGTCGCGAGCGCCGCCACGGCGGGCGGCAGCAGGACGAGCGTCGCGTCGGCGCCGCCGGGCAGCCGGATCTCGGCGATCACCACCAGCAGGGTCAGCGCCGCCACCAACGGGATCGCCGCCCGTGCGGGAAGCGCGCGCAGGGCGGTGTAGACCAGCGGGACGGCGCACCACGCGAAGCTCGGCGCGAGCAGCACCAGCACCACCCAGAGGGCGACCACGGCCGCGAACGGCCAGAGCCGGCGCCGGCCCGGTGCGGGCGGACGGCGGTGCGCCAGCCAGGAGCCGGCCGGCTGGGCGGTGGCCAGGGCGGCGCTCAGGCCCACGACCCACGGGATCCGCGGGCTGCCGGCGTGGTGGGTGAGGTAGCGGCTGAGCGAGGCGACGAGCAGCAGGAGGAAGGCGGAATCGAGCAGCAGCGCGAGCCGGCCCGCGTCCGGGTCGCCGGTGGAGCTCCCGGGCGCGTCCGCACCCGCGAGCGCTTGGGCGCCCGCGGTGCCCTCGGCGGCGACGGCGTCGTCTGCGGCGCGCGGGTGCGGCACGGGCGGCTCCTGGTCGGGTGATCGCGGATGGCGCGCTGACCTGCGCCGATCCCTCGATGGTGGCCCGTCCGGCCCGGTCCCGCATCAGCCGATCGGTTGACCCCGGTGTCCGCCGACCCGCCCGCGCACCCGCGCCGGACCGCCGATGTGGCGGGCCCCGCTCCGGCCGGAGGATCGAAGCACGGCCGCCGGACGGGTCCCCCCGCCGCCCGGTGGCCCACGGGCCCGCGGCCCCGACGAACCCGCGGAACCCGACTTCCGATCCCGCAGTCCCCGAGGAGCTGGACCCCGATGAAGAAGATCTCCGTGCGCACCCGAGTCCTGACCGGCACGCTCGCCGCCGCCGCGCTCGCCGCCACCGTCGGCGCCGTCTCGGCCAGCGCCGACACGAGCGGGACGCCCGCCGCCGCGCCGGCCGCGGTCAAGGTCGACGCCCAGAACAAGGACCTGGCCCAGAGCACCGGGCTGAGCATCGACGCCGCCACCCGCGCCGCCCAGGCCGCCCTGGACGCGGCGACCAGGGCCGGCCAGCACGTCTCGGTCGCGGTCGTCGACCGGGACGGCGTCACCCGGGTCCTGCTCAAGGGCGACGGGGCCGGCCCGCAGTCGCCGGAGTCGGCCGTGCGCAAGGCCTTCACCGCGGTCTCCTGGAACGCGCCGACCTCGGAGCTGGCCAAGCGGCTGGCGCAGGCCCCGAACCTCAAGGACATCCCGGGCACGCTGTTCCTGGCCGGCGGCGCCCCGGTGCAGGCCAAGGGCGCCCCGGTCGCGGCGATCGGGGTCGCGGGCGCGCCCGGCGGCGACCTGGACGAGCAGTTCGCGCAGGCGGGGGTCGCCGCGCTCGCGAAGTGACGCGGCCCCGGGGCCCGCGGACGGGGAGCACCCCGGCGCACCGCCCGTCCGCCCCGCTCACCGGGCGGGCGGGTTTCCGTTTCCCCTCGATCGGGTGAAGATCGGGAGGGTCCTTGCAGTACAGGGCGCGGACCGGTCAAAAGCCGGTGCCACTGTCGGTGGCGCGTGGCAGGCTTCCCGGTATGACGGCGTGGACCCTCAACGACATCGAACGTGCGATCCGCTCCTCCTGGGGTGTCGACACCTGTGCGCCCGAGGACCTGGCCCACTGGCGTCCCGACAATCCCGCCCGCGGTCAGTGCGGCGTCACCGCGATGGTGCTGCACGACCTGATCGGCGGCGAGCTGATGATGGGCGAGGTGTACGCCGGCGGGGTCCGGACGGACCTCCACTGGTGGAACCGCTTCGCCCCCGGCGTCGAGATCGACCTCACCCGCGAGCAGTTCGGGCCGGACGAACTGGTCGGCCCCGGCCGCCCGGTCTCCCGCCCGGCCCGCCACGGTCGGCTCCAGGCCCAGTACGAGCTGCTGCGCCACCGGGTGCTCACCCAACTGGAGCGCGGCCGGGCGGTGCGGCTGCCGGAGCGTGCCTGCGCCTGAGCCCGGGCCCGGGCCGCCAGGGCCCCCGTCCGGGGCCGGGCGCCGCTCCACCGGAGCCCGGCTGACGTACAGTCGGCCGCGGGTGCGGCGGCGCGTGCGCGCGGCCGCGGCGACGGCGACGGCGAGGGAGTGCGCGATGACCGGGACGGTCGGCTTCGTGGGGCTGGGTGCGATGGGCCGGGGCATGGCGGGCAGCCTGCTGCAGGCCGGGCACGCCGTCCGGGTCTGGAACCGTTCCCCCGAACCGGTGGCCGCCCTGGTCGCCGAGGGCGCGGAGGCGGCCGAGACGCTCGCCGAGGTCTTCGAAGCCGAGACGGTGGTCTCGATGCTCGCCAACGACGAGGCGGTCGAACGGCTGCTGCTCGACCCCGCCCTGCTGACGGGCGCGTCGGCGACGCTGCACGTCAACATGGCGACGGTCTCGCTCGCGCTCGCCGAGCGCGCCGAGGCCGCGCACGCCCGGCACGGCATCGGCTACGTCGCCGCGCCCGTCCTCGGCCGGCCCCCGGTCGCCGCCGCCGGGCAGCTGAACATCCTCGCCGCGGGCGATCCCGCGCTGCTGGCGCGCGCCGAGCCGCTGTTCGCCGCGATGGGGCAGCGGACCTGGCACTTCGGGGACCGTCCGGGCCAGGCCAACACCACCAAGATCAGCGTCAACTTCCTGCTGGCCTGCGCGATCGAGTCGATGGCCGAGGCGTGCGCCCTCGCCGAGGCGCACGGCGTCCGGCCGGCCGACCTCGTCGAGCTGATCAACGGCACGCTCTTCCCCGGGCCGGTCTACGGCGGGTACGGCGCGATGGTGGCCGAGCGGCGCTACGAACCGGCCGGGTTCCGGCTGCCGCTGGGCCTCAAGGACGTCGGCCTCGCGCTCGACGCCGGGGCCGCCGCGACCGTCCCCCTCCCGTTCGGCAGCGTCCTGCGGGACGCCTTCCTCGACGCGCTCGCACACGGGGACGGCGACAAGGACTGGGCCGCCGTCGCGGCCGTCGCCCGCCGCCGCGCCGGCCTGCCCGACTGAGGCCCCGTCGAGTCCGACGGCATGGGCTACTGGACGGCCCGCCTGGGCGCCGACGGACCGGTGGTGGGCGTCAGGACGGGGTGCCACCGCGGGCCGAGGTCGGCGAGGCCGATCCGCTCGACGACCGCGCGGGAGGAGGTGGCCGGCTCTGGGCCGACCGGCCCGTGCCGCCGACGGAACCGGACCGCACGCCCCCGGAATAACCGGCCCCGCCCGCGCGCTGGCGCCTGCGACCGCAGCACTTCCGCACCACTTTGCACGGACCGCGCCGACCGGGCGGTACCGGGCCGACGGGGGGCCACCCATGGACGACCAGCACGCGGGCGCCGAGGCGCCGCGCAAGTTCCTCTTCCTCCTCGCCAGTTCCCGCGCCGACGGGAACTCCGAGCAGCTCGCCCGCCTGGCCGCCGCGGCGAGCCTGCCGCCCGGCGCCGAACAGCGCTGGCTGCGCCTGGGCGACCACCCGCTCCCGCCGTTCGAGGACCTCCGGCACGCCGGGGACGGCTCCTTCCCCGACCCGCAGGGGCACGAACGGACCCTGCTGGACGCCACGGTGGAGGCCACCGACCTGGTCTTCGTCGCGCCGCTGTACTGGTACTCGCTGCCCACCAGCGCGAAGCTCTACCTCGACCACTGGTCGGCCTGGCTCCGGCTGCCGGACCGGGCGTTTCGCGCGAGCCTGGCGGGCGGCACCATCTGGGCGGTCACCGCCCTGGCCACCGAGGACGACAACGCCGACCCGCTGATCGGCGCGCTGCGGCTGACGGCCGACTACATGGGCATGCGCTGGGGCGGCGCGCTGCTCGGCAACGGCACCCGGCCGGGGGACGTGCTGCGCGACGAGCGGGCGCTGGTCGCCGCGAAGTCCTTCTTCTCGCAGTGAGCTCCCGCCGGGCCCGAGCGTCCGACCGATGGATTCCCGCCACCCAGGGCCGTGCGGTACGGCCCTCCGGGCGTGTACCCGTCACGGCGGGTGTGCTTTTGGTAAAAGACAAAAGCCTTGTCCGGTGACGGAGTTGGGCGATCCGGACAAGCCCCGTGTGCCGAACGGGACGCAGCGTGACACCTGCCTTCCGAAGTGGCCGGATCGTTCGGTAGTCTCCGTCGGACTTTCAAGCTTCGCGGGGGGATCGCGGCGCGCTCAGCCGCGCCCCGCCGCGCCCCCGGGCCGTGCCCGGACTCTCCCGTGAGGTCTCCCTTGTCGATACGTCGCACTCTTGCCCTCGCCGGCGCCGCCGCGCTCGCGTCCTCGATGGTGCTGGCCGGCGCCCAGGGCGCCATGGCCGTTGGTGCCGGCGCCGCCCCGTCCGCCACCGCGTCGGCCGAGAAGTCGGCGGCGGAGCTCCTCGGCCTCTCCCTCCAGGGCGTGCCGGACACCTTCATCGCCGGCGGCGACGCCCGCGAGTTCAGCTACCGGATCGACAACACGTCCAAGCACGACGACGTCTTGTACCCGTTCCTGAAGTTCAAGAACAAGGCCGGCTCGCTCAAGGCGAAGGACTTCAAGGTCGAGTACCAGCTGCCCGGCGAGGGCTGGCAGACCGGCGCGGTCGCGCCCGGCGGCGGCGACGGAGACGACTCCGCCGCCCTGATCCTGCTCGGCCGGGTGGACGGCGACGGGAACCCCTCCGACGACGCCCTGCTGGTCGTGAACCGCGGCAAGAACCTGACGATCAAGGTCCGGGTCTCCTTCACCGGGGACGCCCCGCTCGGCAAGGCCGGCGTCGTCCCGGTGGTGTTCGCCGCCGCACTCGACGACGACAGCCACCTGCCGGGCGACAACGGCGGGTTCAGCTGCGAGGGCATCCGCGGCGCCGGCTTCACCATCAAGAAGGCGGGCCCGACCCCCACCGGCAAGCCGACCCCGACGACCACCACGTCGCCGACTGCCACCCACACGCCGACCCACACGCCCACCCCGACCGGCTCGCCCACCACCAGCCACACGCCGACGGCCACCGCCACGCCGAGCACCACGGCCACCGCGACGCCGACCGGCACGCCCAGCACGCAGCCGACCACCCCGGCCCCGAGCACCACGGCCACCGGTTCGCCGTCCGCGTCGCCCTCCGCCTCCGGCACGACCGCCGCCCCGGCCCCGTCCGGCGGCGGCAGCACCGAGGCCCCGGAGCCGATCGACTTCCCGGTCAGCGTCCCGAAGGTCACCCCGCCGAAGATCGTCCCGGCCGCCGTCACCAAGGCCAAGGCCGCCGCCGACAACGCGGACAAGGCCCTCGCCACCACCGGTGGCGGTGACGACACCACCGCCATCGCCGCCGCCGGCGGCGCCGTCCTGGTGGCCGGCATCGGCACCCTCGTGGTGCTGCGCCGCCGCAAGTCGGCCCAGCAGGGCTGATCGCGCAGCCGCTGTCCGGCGCCGGATCCGGCACCGGACAGCGGCTGACCTCGGCGGATCACCGCCTGAGTACCGCCGCGCCGCCCGGCCCGTCCGTCCGCCGGACACCCGGGCGGCGCGGAAGGTACTCCTCCGTCACATAGGATGTCCGGCCGGAGGGGGGCGGAACCGGCGGGGAGAGGGACAGGTGCGGGGAGCACGCACGGCACGGACCACCACCGACTACGAGGCCGACACGGGGCGCATCGCGGGTCTGCTGGTGCGCAGACACCACGTCCTGCTGGTCGCCTGGACGGTGCTCTGGTTCTTTCTGGTCGAGCCCAAGGGCGGCTTCTCCTGGCACTACCTGCGCCAGGGTGAACAACTGCTCTTCAGCGGTCAGCCCGACGGCGGGCTGTCGCTCTACGCCCACCATCCCGAGCTGCAGATCGGCCCGGTCAGCCTGGCCGCGGCCCGGCTCACGGCCCCGTTCTCGCCGTACACGGGCCAGGTGATCGCCGAGGCGGTGAGCTCCGCGCTCGGCCTGGTGATGCTGGTCCTGGTGGGCCGCACCGCCGCCCTGTACTACCTGGGCACCGGCACCAACCACCGCCGGCTCCAGCAGCGCGTCCTGATCGCCGGGCTGGCGTTCATCCCGATGTGGGTCGAGGTGTCGGTCCGCTTCGCGCACCTCGACGACGTGCTGGCGTTGTTCTTCACCGCCCTCGCCGCGCACGCGCTCGCCCGCGGCAAGCCCGTCCAGGTCGCGGCCTTCCTGGCGCTCGCGGTCGACTCCAAGCCGTGGGCGATCGCCTTCGCCCCGCTGATCCTCGCCCTGCCCAGGCCCGCCTGGCTGCGCACCGCGCTGTGGTTCTGCGCGCTGGTCGCGGTCGCCTGGCTGCCGTTCTACCTCGGCAACCTGGACACCATGGCGGCCGCCAAGTTCACCATCCCCAACCAGCCGGCCTCCTCGCTGCGCTGGTTCGGCGTGACCGACCCGACCACCCCGTGGTGGGACCGCCCCACCCAGTTCGCGCTCGGCCTCGGTCTCGGCGGCATCGCGGTCTGGCGCGGCCGCTGGCCGGCCGTCGTGCTGCTCGGCGCCAACGCCCGCGTCCTGCTCGACCCCAGCGTGTACACGTACTACACGGCCTCGATCCTGCTCGGCACCCTCCTGTGGGACGCGGTCGGGCAGAAGCGCCTGGTGCCGTGGTGGAGCTGGATCGCGCTGGCCTCGCTGTACGGCGGCACGCTGTTGCTGCCGTCCGACTCGGCGCGCGGGTTCGTCCGGCTCGCCTTCGTCGTGGTCTCGACGGCGTACGTGCTGCTCTGGCCCACCCAGCAGACGCGCCGCCCGCGCACCCCGGCGGACGAGCAGGGCCACGGCCACGGCTCCGGACGCGCCCGGCTCGGCCGGCGGCGCGAGCGGGTCCTGGTCGGCGCCGGGCGCTGACGGCCGGCCGGGCACCCGCGCGCGGGCACCGGCGGCCCCTTCCGGCTTGACCCTCACGCGACGTGAGAGACGAGTGTCGAGTCAGCACGAAGGGAGGAACACCCCGCATGAACAGCGACGGCTACTCGGTCGGCGCCGTGGCGAAGATCGCCAAGGTGACCGTCCGCGCCCTGCACCACTACGACGAGATCGGACTGCTGTCCCCCGCGGGCCGCACCCGGGCCGGCTACCGCCGGTACGTGGACACCGACCTCGACCGGCTGCAGCAGATCCTGTTCTACCGCGAACTCGGGTTCCCCCTGGAAGAGATCGCGGCGATCCTGGACGACGACTCGGTCAGCCCGAGCGAGCACCTCCGGCGGCAGCACCGCTTGCTGACCGACCGGATCGCGCACCTCCAGGAACTCGCCACGGCCGTCGAACACGCCATGGAGGCACGGAGAATGGGCGTTCAGCTGACCCCCGAGGAGAAGTTCGAGATCTTCGGCGAGGACTACCAGGAGGAGTGGGAGCAGGAGGCCGAGCAGCGCTGGGGCGACACCGAGGCCTGGGCCGAGTCGCAGCGCCGCACCGGCGCCTACGGCAAGGCCGACTGGGAGCGCATCCAGGCCGAGATGACCGCCCTCAACGGCCGCCTGGCCGCGGCGGTCGCGGCCGGCGAGCCCGCCGACGGCACCCTCGCCACGGACCTCGCCGAGGAGCACCGCCAGCACATCTGCCGGAACTTCTACGACTGCACCTTCACCATCCACCGGGGCCTGGCCTCCCTGTACGTCGGGGACCCGCGCTGGACCGAGAGCTACGAGAAGATCGCGCCCGGCCTCGCGCAGTGGCTGCACGACGCGATCCTGGCCAACGCGGCCCGGCACGAGGCCTGAGCCGGGGGCTCACGCCACGCCGCGGCCGAACCCCCGCCGGTAGGCCGTCGGCGAGGTCCGCATCACCCGGCCGAAGTGGTGGCGGAACGTCGCCGCGCTCTCGAAGCCGACCGCGGCGGCGATCTCCTCGACCGTCCCCTCCGGGGACTCCAGGAGCGGCAGACTGGCCGCGATGCGCTGGCTGATGACCCAGCGCATCGGGCTGGTCCCGTTGCGGGCCGTGAAGTGCCGCAGGTACGAGCGGTCGGACATCCGGGCGGCCCCGGCCAGCGCCGAGACGGTCAGCGGCGACGCCAGGTGGTCCATCGCGTACTGCATGCTGCGCGCGATCCCGTCGTCCTCCTCGTCGACGGGCAGGATCGCCGCCTCGATGAACTGGGCCTGCCCGCCGTCCCGGTGCGGGGGCACGACGAACCGGCGGGCCACGGTGTTGGCCACCTTCGCGCCGTGGTCCCGGCGCACCAGGTGCAGGCACAGGTCGATGCCGGCGGCGCTGCCCGCGCTCGTCAGGACGTCCCCGTTGTCGACGTACAGCACGTCCGGGTCGACCTCCACCGAGGGGTACCGCTGCTGGAGCAGCTCGGCGTAGCGCCAGTGCGTGGTCGCCTTGCGGCCGTCGAGCAGACCGGCGGCGGCCAGGGCGAAGGCGCCCGAGCAGATCGAGACGATCCGGGCGCCGCGCTCGTGCGCCGTGCGCAGCGCCGTGACCAGGCCGGGCGAGACGTCCCCGCCGAAGGCGTTCGGGACCCCCGGGACGATCACGGTGTCCGCGGCCGCGAGCTCGTCCAGCCCGTGCCGGGCGATCATCGCGAACCCGCCCACGGCGTCGAGCGCCGTTCCCGGCCGGTCCGCGCACACCTTCAGGCCGTACCAGGGCGCCGCCAGCAGGCCGCTCAGCTCCGGCCGGGCGAGCCCGAACACCTCCACCGCCACGCCGAGTTCGAACGGCGCCATGCCGTCGAAGGCGTACACCGCGACGTCGTGCACCGGCTCGGGCCGCCGCCCGATGGCGACCGGGACCGGTCCGGACCCGGTCCTCCCGCCGGCGGGGGCGATCCCGAACGCGCCGTCCTGCTGGGCCATGCGAACCCCCTGCTCACGGGTGGTGGAACCCCGGTGAGTTTAGTGCGTCCGGCCGCGCCGGGATTTTCTCCGCATCCGCCTGCAACCTCCACGGCTTCCGCACGTCCATTGGTACGGGGGCGGATGACACCACGCCGGCGGCGGCTGGGAGGATCTTGCCGATCTCGATCTTGATCAGGTGTGTTGACGGTTTCCGGCGTGCCCGGGCACCGTCCCGGGGGAAAGCGGAAGACGCAGATGTCCATGGCCATCGGGCCGATCTTCGCGCCGGTGCGGGAGCGTGGCTTCTCCGTCCGCGCAGTGACCGCCCTGCTGTTCGGCGCCCAGGAGGCCGGCGAGCCCGTCGCCGGTCCCACCCCCGAGCAGCAGGCGGTGCAACGGCGCTCCGGCTTCCGGCTGCTGCGCGGAGGCCGCGGCCGGACCGAGGACCGGCCCACCCTGACCGACCTCTACCACGCCCACCGGCTCGGGCTGGTCCGGATGGCCGTCCTGCTGGTCGACCACCAGGACCTCGCCGAGGACGTCGTCCAGGAGGCCTTCACCCAGCTCTACCAGCGCCACGGCGAGGAGCTGGACGACCTCGACAACGCCCTCGGCTACCTGCGCACGGCGGTCGTCAACGGCGCCCGCTCGATGCTGCGCCGCCGCAAGACGGCCCGTGAGTACGTGCCGCCGCACGAGACCGACGCCCCGTCGGCCGAGGAGCACGCGGTGCTCAACGACGAGCACCGGCGCGTGCTGGTGGCCCTGCAGGAACTGACTCCCCGCCAGCGCGAGGTGCTGGTGCTGCGCTACTGGTCGGACATGTCGGAGGCGCAGATAGCCGAGACCCTGGGACTGTCCCGGGGTGCCGTGAAGTCCACCGCCAGCCGGGCCCTGGACGCTCTCGAAAAGCACCTGGAGAAGGTTCGATGACCGACAAGTTCCCCCGCCGGATCGGCGGCGACGGCGACGGGCCGGCCGAGACCCCGACGGAACGGCTGCTGCGCGAGGCGATGACCGCCCGCACGTCCCTGATCACCGCTCACGACCTGCGCCCCGCGGCTCCGCCCGATCGCCGGATCCGCAGACTGCGGCCGGTCTACGCCGTCACGCTGCCGCTGCTCGGCCTGGCCGCCGCGATGGCGGTCGGTGTGGTCACGCTCCACGGGAACCCCGTGGCCGACCACGAGCACCCGCCGCCGGCCGCCACCGTGTCGGCCTCCCCCAGCCCGACCTCCGCGGCCACACCCACCGGGACCCCGTCGCCCACGGCCACCCCGACCGAGACGGCCACCCCGACCGACACCGCGACCCCGGACGACCCGGAGACCGCCGCGGCCCTCGCCGACGAGACCCCGACGCCGACGCCCACCCCCACGCGCACGACCGCCGCGAAGTGGTCCACGGTCAACGGCGTCAAGTTCAAGGTCCCCGCCGGGTGGCGGATCGCCGGCAGCGGGCCCCAGGTCTGCGTCCTGAGCCCGGGGGCACCGCAGGACGCGGATGAGAAGGACTGCAAGCCGTACGGTGTGGCCCTGTCGGTGTTCGACGAGGAAGCGCCGTCCTGGCCCTCGGTGAGCGCGCTCGACGAGTCGGGCGGCTGGGGCTCGCAGCCGAACTGCCCGATCTGGGGAAATCCCCACCCGCCGGCTGCGGACGAGCCGCTCGACAGCGTCGGTCCGACGAAGAGCACGCCCACCGTGGCCGGCCGTCCCGCGCTCAAGTCACAGTGGCAGGTGACCTGCGGCAAGTCCGCCTTCACCGCCCAGCTCTGGGCCCTGCCCAAGGACCAGGTGTTCGTCTCCGCGATCGGTCTCAAGAGCGACTACCAGGCCGACCTGATGTCCATCGTGAACAGCCTCGACGTCAGCGGCCACCGCGCGCCGTACTCGGACCGCGTAGGCGTCTCGGTGAGCGGTGTCGGGCCGGCACAGCAACTGCCGAACGACGGTACCCCGCTGGAGTTCTCGGTCACCTTCAAGAACACCGGCAGCACGAAGGCCACCGGCGCCAAGGCCCTGGTCTTCGGGGATCACTACCCCGGCGTCCCGGTCGGGCAGACGCTGACGGGCACCCTGGAGCGCCAAGAGGGAGCCGTCTGGAAGTCGCTGGACTTCCGCAGGCTCGACTCCGGCTTCTCCGCGCTGGAGACCGGTCTTCCGCTCGACCTGGATCCGGGTCAGAGCGTGACGGTCAACTACCGGCTCAAGCTGGCCGCTCAGGACGGTCCGGGGGCTCTGCCGCTGACCGCGCGGCTCGCCGTTCCCACCGGGGACAGCTTCTCCAGCCTCGGTGAGACCCAGGTCCAGGTCCAGGTCACCGCGAAGTAGCACGCACGAGGGCCGGACTCCCCGCGCGGGGAGTCCGGCCCTCGTGCGTGCGGGTCAGGCGAGCGAGGCCATCCAGGCCTCGACGTCCTCCGCGCGGCGCGGCAGGCCCGCGGAGAGGTTCTCGTTGCCGTCGGCGGTGACGAGGATGTCGTCCTCGATGCGGACGCCGATGCCGCGGTACTCCTCCGGGACGGTCAGGTCGTCCTGCTGGAAGTACAGGCCGGGCTCGACGGTGAGGACCATGCCGGGCACCAGCAGGGCGTCGACGTGCTCCTCGCGGCGCGAGTGGGCGCAGTCGTGGACGTCCAGGCCGAGCATGTGGCCGGTGCCGTGCAGGGTCCAGCGGCGCTGGAGGCCCAGCTCCAGGACCTTCTCGACGTCGTACACGGAGCCGTCGAGCAGGCCCCAGGCGAGCAGGCGCTCGGCGAGGACGCGCTGCGAGGCGGCGTGGAAGTCCCGGAAGCGGGCGCCGGGCTTCACCGCGGCGATGCCGGCCTCCTGGGCGTCGTAGACGGCCTCGTAGATCTTGCGCTGCAGGTCGTCGAACCGGCCGCCGATGGGCAGTGTGCGGGTGACGTCGGCGGTGTAGAGCGTGTGCGTCTCGACGCCCGCGTCGAGCAGCAGCAGCTCGCCCGGGCGGACGTCGCCGTCGTTGCGGACCCAGTGCAGGGTGGTGGCGTGCGGGCCGGCGGCGGCGATGGTGCCGTAGCCGACGTCGTTGCCCTCGACGCGGGCGCGGCGCCAGAAGGTGCCCTCGATCCAGCGCTCGGAGGTGGCGACGGCCTGGCCGAGCTCGCGGACGACGTCGGTGAAGCCCTTGACGGTGGCGTCGCAGGCGGCGCGCAGCTCGCCGATCTCCCAGTCGTCCTTGACCAGCCGCAGGCCGCTCAGGAACTCCTTCAGCTCGGCGTCCTTGTCGGCGTCGAGGAACTCGCCGAGGGCGGCCTCCAGGCCGTCGTCGTAGCCGCGGACGAGCCGGGTGGGGACGGCGGAGTCCTTGGCGCGCCCGGCGAGCTCGTCGGCGGCCTTGCGGACGTCGCGGGCGGGCAGGCCGAGCAGCTGCTCCTGCTCGGTGAGGCTGTGCCGGCGGCCGACCCACAGCTCGCCGTAGCCGTCGAGCCAGAACTCGCCGTTCTCGCGGTCGGAGCGGGGCAGCAGGTAGAGGCCGAACTCGTGGCCGCGGTCGCCGGTCGGCTCGGCGACGAGGACGGCGTCCTCGGTCTGGTCACCGGTGAGGTGGACGTACTCGCTGGCCGCCCGGAAGTTGTAGTCGGTGTCGTTGGCGCGGACCTTCAGGTTGCCGGCCGGGATCACCAGTCGCTCGCCGGGGTACGCGGCCGAGAGCCTGGCGCGCCGCTCGGCGGCGTACGGGGCCTGGGCGACGGGGGCCAGGCCGTGCAACTCGGTGTCGGCCCAGCCGGACTTCATCGAGGCGGCCAGTTCGTCCGAGACCTCGGAGTACAGGCCGTTCTTGCGGCCCTTGAACTGCTTCGGCTCCTCGCCGCCGGTGGCCTCGGGGTTCTCGGCCACCGCCGGGGTGCGGTCCTCGGTCACGTACAACGCCTCCTTGGGGTGGTGCGGCCCGCCCGTGGGGGATGTCGGATCGCGACACACGTGGGCGGCCGTGCGTCCCATGGTACGGACGCCCGGTCGCCCACTCGTTCGGGGCCGGAAGGTCTACTCGAAGCGGGCGCCCAGCAGCATCAGGTCGTCGGCCGCGGCGTCGGCGGTGGTGGTGACGGTGCCGGCCCCCTCGCGGTCGGGGCAGACGGCGAGCAGGTGGGCGCAGAGCCGGTCGGGGTCGATCCGCACGTCGCGGGGGGCGTCGGCGGCGGCCCGGCGCAGGTTGGCCTGCCCGGCGTGCAGGGTCGGGCCGCAGCGGCGGGCCAGGCCCTCGGTGTACAGCAGCAGGGTGTCGCCGCGCTCGGCGGTGAACTCGACGCCGGGGGCCTCCCAGCAGGCGAGCATGCCCAGGGGCGCGGAGAGCGAGGTCTCGACGAACTCGGCGCCGTGCCGGTTGACCAGGATCGGCGGGCAGTGCCCGGCCCCGGCCAGGGTGACCCGGCGCTCGTCGGGCTCGACCCAGGCGTAGACGGCGGTGGCGGTGCGGGCGGGCTCGGTGGTCTTCAGGAGCAGTTCGAGGTCGCCGAGGACGGAGACCGGGTCCTCGCCCTCCAGCACCGCGTAGGCCCGCAGCGCGGCCCGCACGCGGCCCATCGCGGCCGCCGCGCCGGGCGCGGAGCAGGGGCCCGCGCCGGGGCCGTCGCCGGACACGGAGCCGACGGTGAGGCCGACGGTGCCGTCGGGCAGCGGGATGGCGTCGTACCAGTCGCTGCCGTTGGAGCGGTCGAGGGCGGCGGGGACGAGCCGGGCGGCCAGCCGCAGCCCGGCGGGCTGGGGGAGGCGGTCGGGCAGCAGGCCGCGGCGCAGCGCCTCGGTGGTGCGGCTGACCTTGTCGGCCTCCAGCTGCCTGGCGATCAGCGGTGCGGCGAACCGGCAGTAGTGGTGGGCGAGTTCGCGCTGGCGCTCGGTGGGTTCGGCGGGCCGGTCGTAGAACCAGACGGCGGCGGCGAGCGGGCCGTCCTCCTCGGTGGCGAGCGGCAGGCCGTAGCAGCCGCCGAGGCCGAGGTGGGTGGCGAGTTCGCGCAGCCGGGCGCCGGTGGCCGGGTCCCCGGCGAGGTCGGGGGAGTGCAGCCGCTCGGGCCGGTCGCGGTCGCGCAGCAGGCGGGTGAGCAGGCTCTGCTCGAAGGGGACGGTCTCCAGGGCGCCGAGGCTGGCGCGGTCGAGGCCGAGGCCGAGCGGCTGGCCGGGCCCGCCGCCGGGCTGCCGGGTGACCAGGACGCCGCGGTCGGCGCCGAGCAGGTCGGCGCCGGAGGCGAGGACGGCGGCGAGGGTGGCGGGGAGGCCGCGGGCGCGGACGAGCCGTTCGGTGTGCTCGTGGAGGCTGGTGACATCGGACAGGCGTCCGGCCAAACGGTCCTGCACTCCGGTGGACGGCGCCGTGCGGGCCTGCGCCGCACCGTCCCGGTCCTCGGCGGGGCCGGGCAGGCCCGGCGGGTCGACGAGCGGGGCGAGGACGGAGAGCCCGCCGGTGAAGCCCGGCTCGGCCGGCTCGGAGGGCGTCGACGACGGGTGGGTCTCGGTCATGCCGGCACTCCTGACGCGGTGCTACGTGTCATGCGGAACCCCCAGGGACGGCCGATGTGCGGCGGGAGCGCGGCCGAAGGGCGCGTTTCGCCTCGAATCGCTACTACTCGTCATTGATCGACAGCAATGGCACCACTTCTACACAGGCCATTTGGGGCATGTCCAGATCCAGGACGAGCCGGTGCCCGGTTCCCCCTCCACTGCGACCCGGACGGGCGGCGCGCCCGGTTCGTACGCGCGCCGTCCCGACCGGGAGGAATGGAGCGGCCCGGGAGCGGGCACAACCGTGGGGACGGGCCCGGCGGCCGTCCGGATCGTATGCTTTCGCCGCCCGGATGCCGCGCTGGCCGGATGTCACTCACTCGTACGGTGGAACCAAGCGCGCCCGGGCGGCGTCCATCCGGGCGCATACGCGATTCTCGTTCCGAGGGCTGTTCCCGTGCGCGGCCCCTCTCATGTCGTGCTCCACGCCGTGCTCCACGTCCGCGCCGCGCCGTCCGCCGTACCGCCCGCCCGCCGCGTGCCCCCGGGTCCGCGCCGTGGCGGCCCGTGCGGCGAATCCGGCGGACGGGCCGCGGCGGCGGTCCGCGGCCCCGGAGCGAACCGAGCGGTCAGGGAAAGGAACGAGCGCCATGCGTGAGGATCCGAGGGGCCGGTCCGCGGCCCGGTCCGCCCGGCTGACCGCGGCCCTGGAGGCGGCCGTCGACCATTGCTGGCCGGTGGTGCCGGGCGCGGTGCTGTCCGGCGGGCGCTGTTCGTGCGGCGACCCGGACTGCCCGGTGCCGGGAGCGCACCCGCACGACCCGCCGCTGCTGGCGGCCACCACGGATGCCCGGATGGTGCGCTGGTGGTGGGAGCGGCAGAGCCCGGACGCGCCGGTGCTGGCGGCGACCGGCCGGGCGGTGTCGGCGGTGAGCCTGCCGGCCCTGGCCGGGGCCCGGGCGCTCGCGTACCTGGGGGCGCTGCGGCTGCCGCTGGGGCCGGTGCTGGCGATGCCGGGCCGCTACGCGCTGCTGGTGGCGCCGTACTCGCTGGACGCGCTCGGCGAGATGCTCGCCCAACTCCCCTGGGTGCCGGGCTCGTTGCACTACCACGGGCCGGGCGGCTTCCTGGCGCTGCCGCCCGGGGCGGGGGCCGGCCCGGTGCGCTGGGTACTGGCGCCGCGGCGGGCGGCCGACGGCGGGGTGTGGCTGCCGCAGGTCGGGCCGCTGCTGGGCGAGTTGGTGGAGGCGACGGTCCGGCTGGACAGCGGGCGCTCGGCCTTCTGACCGGCCGTCCGGCGGCCGCTCGAGCGCTGCTCGGCGCCGTCCGCCCGGAAAAACGAAAGATCCGGCCGCTGGCGACGGGGGATGCACCAGCGACCGGACTCTTTAGACAGTAACAAGGATCTGCGCCCGCGCCAATTTCCAAGACGCCTTCCACGCCCGGAAATTGCGGTTCAGGTCGACAATGTGACGCGTATCACCTCGTTCCTGCGCGCTTTAGTTCAAGGTGACCTGACGGTTCACCAGGTTCGCGCGGGCGCGCCGCTCGTCGGCGGTGAGCGGCGCCGGGTCCGCGAGGACGGCCGCGAGGCGCTCGGCGAACTCGGCGGCGGGCTTCTCGCAGTCGGCCGCCGTCATGGCGAGCGGCAGGTCCCACACGGGGACGGTCAGGCCGTGCGCGCGGAACGAGCCGACCAGGCGGGTGTCCGCGCCGAGCGAGGCCTCGCCGGCCGCGTTCAGCCGGGCCAGCGCGTCCAGGAGCTGCTCCTCGGGCACGGTCATCACCCAGCGCAGGTGGTTCTTGTCCGGGGTGCCGCACCAGTACGCGGCGTCGACGCCGGCGAGCTTCTCGGTCGGGATGGCGGAGGCGTTGGCGCGCTCCAGCGAGGCGGCGACCTCACCGGTGGCGGTCTCGGCATCCTCCAGCCAGAACTCGAAGCCGGTGTGCACGGCGGGCGTGAAGTCCGCGGTGACGTCCAGCAGGTCCTGCAGGCGGCGCCCGCCCGGCACGGTCCGGCGGGCCGGCACCGGGCTGCCCGGCTCGGCGGCCAGGGCCAGCTCCAGCGCGTCCGCGAGGTCGCGGCTCAGGTCGCCCGAGGAGGACTGGGTCTGCAGGCCGAGCAGGATCGAGCCGTCCTGGCGGCGCAGGGCCGGCCAGGCGAGCGGCAGGACGGTGGCCAGGGTGACCGACGGCACCTCGCCGACGGCGGTCCCGGCGACCCCGGCGGCCAGCGTCAGGGGCACCGTGGCGGCGGGCACCAGTTCGCGCAGCGCGACCCAGTCGGCCTCGCCCGGCAGGCCCTCGAACGGCCGGTGCACCAGTTCCTGCACCGCGTGCGAGGCCTCCCGGCCGTGGCAGGCCTTGTACCGGCGGCCCGAGCCGCACGGGCAGTCGTCGCGGGCCCCGACCACGGGTACCTCACCCGTGACGGCGGTGGTGGACTTGCGCTGCGGCGCCTTCTTGGCGGCCTTCTTGCCCATGGTGCGGCTCTCCCGGGGACGGTGGTCCTTTGCTCCGGGAAGCCTACTGACGTTCCCCCGGCGTGCGGGAACGCGCCGGGGCGGGAGCGCCGCCGCGGGGGCGCGCGGTGGCGGCGGGCGGACCGCTCAGGCGCTGCGGGCGTCACCGCCGGTGCGCCTGGCGTGCCGCGCGCGGGCCGGCAGCGCGGCCCAGACCGTCACCTCGCCGGGCGCGTCGCGCACGCCCCAGTCGCTGGCGAGCTGGTCGACGATGCCCAGGCCGCGGCCGCCGCGCGAGGTCAGCGAGGGGCTGCCGGGCTCGGGCCGCGTCGGCGCGCCGCCGTCGGTGACCTCCAGCGTCAGCAGGCCGTCCGCGTGCATCTGCCAGCGGACGAGCACGCCGCCGTCGTCGTCGCCGGACTGTTCGTCCCGGCCGGCGGACGCGTCGGCGTGCGGCCCGGACGGGACGCTCACCAGCACCTGGTCGACGACCTCGGCCCGGGTGCCGCGCCCGAGCGCGGGCAGCGGGCCGAGCGGCCGGGCGTACCGGCACGCATTGCTCAAGAGTTCGGAAAGGATCAGTACGGCATCGTCAATGACCGGTTCCGGTATCTGCCGATCACCCAGATCTCGTCGCAGTCGGCGCCGTGCGACCCCGACACTCGCTGGGCCGTGCGGCACTGCCATGGTCGACGAAGTCGGCCCAACTTCTGTGGGCACCGTACGCGCCACCATCAACGCCACCCCCGGACCTCCTTCAGCGTGTGCCGAGGGATGGATGCCCCTTGGTAATGCGTCGGAAACGACCGCGCGACGATCCCGCGAGCCCATTTCGAGCAACGCGACCGAGGGTGGGCGGGAGGTCATTCCCCGCTCACCCTCCGTCGCGCCTGCGCACGATTTCCGCCAAGGAACGTGCGCGGAAGGTTTGAATGCCGACCGGATCGGTCGCGTCCGGCCATCGGGTTTCGACGGACCCGTCGCCGTCGGAAGGGACCCCCGGGACCACCGGGGCTCCCGGGACGCTCAGCGGCCGAGCTGAGCCAGTACCTGCGCGGGCTTGTTGGTGATGATCGCCGACACCCCGAGCTCCAGGCACAGGTCCACGTCGGCCGGCTCGTCGACCGTCCAGACGTGCACCTCGTGGCCCAGCTCGCGCAGCCGCGGCACCAGGTCGGGCCTGGCCCGCACCAGGTCGATGCCGGGCCCGGCGATCCGCGCCCCGCCGGGCAGCGGCCGGCCCTCGCGCAGCCGGCCGAGCAACGGCAGCAGCCGCTCGATCAGGAACACCCGCGGATGGTCCGGCGCGGTGACGGCCACCCGGTTCAGCGCGACCGAGGAGAAGCTCATGATCCGCGCGGACGGGCGGTCGCCCTCGCGGGTGCCGGAGATCTTGAACCGTTCGAGCATCCGGAGCAGCTCGGCCTCGACCCGGCCGCGGAAGCGCACCGGGTGCTTGGTCTCGATCGCCAGGTCCACCGGCCTCCCGCAGTCCACGACCAGCTCCAGCAGCCGCTCCAGGGTCAGCACGCCGCGCAGCTCGGGGTCGGTGCTGGGCCGGCCGGTCTTCCAGGCGCCGAAGTCGTAGGCCTCCAGCTCGGCGAGCGTCATCGCCGAGACGGTGCCGCGGCCGTTGGAGACCCGGCCGATGCGGCGGTCGTGCACGCAGACCAGGTGTCCGTCGGCGGTCACCCGGACGTCGCACTCGACGGCGTCCGCGCCCTCTTCGAGGGCCCGCCGGTAGGCGGCGAGGGTGTGCTCGGGCAGGGCGTCCGAGGAGCCGCGGTGGGCGACTACCTGGACGGACGGCGCGGTGCGCGGGGCCGTCGAAGACAGATCTGGGCTGGTCACGCCGTCAACGATAGGCGGCGCAGGTGACGCGGAGGCGAAGACGGTCCCAACCTGAGGGGCCGTCCCCGCCTCCCGCGCGGTCCGGGGCCGGGCCGCGGGCCCGGTCGCGCACTCAGCCGCGGACGGTGCGCCGGCTCAGCGGGGTGAGCGCCCAGGTGACCAGCGCCGGCACCGCGAAGGCGAACAGCGAGGCCGACGTCCACTCCTGCGGGGTGAAGTGCAGCGCTTCCTGGGCCGAGGCCCAGACGTCGGTCCACCAGCCGGCCACCGGGGTCGGCGCGATGAACTGGTAGACCGCGAAGCCGAGCGCCCACGGCAGCAGCATCAGCCAGCGCGAGGGCGCCTCGGCGGTGAGGTTCCAGCCGTTGCGGCCGGCGCCGAAGAAGTAGTCCACCGCCAGCACGGCCAGCAGCGGCACGAAGACCGAGCCGATCAGTCCGAGGAAGTTGGTGTACGTGTCGGTGAACTTGTCGATCCGCAGCGCCAGCACGGTGGTCAGCAGGCCGATCGCGCCGGACAGCACCCGGCGGTCCACCCGCGGCAGCAGGTTCTGCACCGACATCGCGGTGGAGTACACGTTGGCGAAGGACTGGTCGGTCTCGCGCAGCACCAGCACCAGCAGGAACAGCCAGCCCGCCCAGACGCCGAGGAAGGAGTCGAAGATCTTGTTCGGGTCGCCGTCGGACTGCAGCAGCGCCATCAGGCCCAGCGCGTAGCACCACACCTGGGCGACGGTGTAGCCGGAGAAGCTGCCCCAGAAGGCCGAGCGCGGCGTGCGCGAGTGCCGGGTGTAGTCGGCGGCGAGCGGGACGAAGGAGATCGACACCGCGATCATCGCGTCGGTGGCGCCCAGGAAGCCGTGCCAGTTGCCCTTGCCCGGGTCGGGCACGCCGTGCCGGCCCAGCTGGACGGTCAGGTAGACCATCGCGACGGCGACGGCGCCGGCCACGAAGCGCCGCAGCACCCGGATCGAGCCGAGCGGCCAGATCGTCAGCACGGTGGTCAGCCCGCCCGCGAGCAGGACGAACAGCCACCGGTAGCCCTCGGTGTGGGCCACGGTCTGCGCGCCCGCCGCGATCGTCAGGAGCTCGAACACGCCCCAGCCGATGCACTGGACGATGTTCAGCACCGTCGGGACGTACGACAACCGGGTGCCGAACAGCCCGCGCAGGCTCGCCATCGCCGGCGCGCCGGTGCGGGCGCCGATCAGCGCGGCCACGCCGAGCATCGCGGTGCCCACCGCGGTGCCGGCCACGATCGCGGTGCCCGCGGCGGCCAGCGACAGCTCGCTGCCCGGGGCGCCGAGCACGGTGGCGGCGGTGGAGAAGCCGATCAGGCTGACGCCGAGGTTCATCCACAGCGCGAAGTGGTCGCGCAGGCGCAGCGTGCGCGGCGGCTCGGCGTCGAGGACGAGCGGCGCCTCGGCCTTCTGCGGCCGGTCCAGCAGCGTCGTCGCGGCGGCGGCTCCGCCGGCGCCGGGACCGTCGTGACCGGTCGTGGACGATTCGGGGAAACCCTTGGACTCGGGCGCGCCCGAAGAAGAGGATGGCGAAGCAGGCGGCATGGCCGATACTCCCTACGCCGGCATTACCCGGACAGGTTCCGGCGGTCAGCGCCCCCTCGACGGTCCGCCCACGATCCCGTGGCGTACGGTCGACCAGCGCACTCTCAGCCTGGAAGGTCCAAGCTCCCGCGTGTCAGTTTGGAGCGACAGGCTAACCGGCACCGGGGCGAACGCCCAAGGCCGGGGAGTGTGCGGTCCGCATCGCGGGACGTCCGGTGGGGTGGGGGGAGCCGCCACCCGGAACGTGTCGTCGAGCGGAGCCGTCGGTCCCGCCTAAGGATTCTTATGACTTCTTCAGAGGGGTCCTTACGGCAATCGAATCGGCAGTGCGAAAAACTATGGTCCTTGGTTCTGTCAGCTATGGAGGTCGTCCGTGAGCACCGAGCGCGAGGTTGGGCCCACCGGGCCGCAGGGGGAGCAGCCCTCGGGCACCGAGGCCGCGGCGGCGGCCCCGGCTCCGGACGGGCACAAGCCCACCATGGCCTTCGGCAGGATCCCCGAGCCCGAGGCGCCGGCGGAGGCCGCGCCGGCCGACAGCGGGCACAAGCCGACCATGGCCTTCGGCCGGGTGCCCGAGCCGGAGGCGCCGGCGGAGGCCGCGCCGGCCCAGGGTGGGCACAAGCCCACCGTGGCCTTCACGAAGGTCCCCGCGCCGGAGGCGGCGCCCGTCGCCCCCGCCGCGCCCGTCGAGGCGCCTGCCGCGCCCGTCGCCCCGGTCGCCGAGACCGGCTACATCGACGCCCCGCCGCCGGTCCTGCCGCCCGCCCCGGCCGCGCCCGCGGCCCCTGCGGCCCCGGCCGCTCCGGCCGCTCCCGCCGCGCCCGTCGCGCCCGTCGGCGAGGCCGCCCCGGTCCTGCCGCCGGTCGCCAACCCGTACGCGACGCCGACCCACGGCGTCCCCGCCGCCGGCGCGCACGACCCGTACGCCGCCACCGGCGCCCAGCACCCGTTCGGCGCCGGCCGCCCGCTCGGCGGCTGGGGCACGGGCCACGACACCACCGCCGCGCACGGCATGCCCGGCTACCCGGGCGCCCCCGGTGCGCCCGGCGGCCCGGCCGGCCCGCTCGGCTACCCGGCGGACTACCCCGGCGGCCCGGCCGGTCCCGGCGGTCCCCGCAAGAAGCGCGGCGGCCTGGTCGCCCTGATCGCCGCCGTCGCCCTCGTGGCGGGCGTCGCCGGCGGTGCCGTCGGCGTGGCGGTCTCGGGCGACCACAACTCCGTGGCCTCCGCGGACGACCACCGCAGCACCACCGTCCAGGCCGGCAACACCCAGAAGAACGAGCCCGCCCCCGGCTCGATCGCCGCCATCGCGCAGAAGGCGCTGCCGAGCGTCGTCACCATCAAGGCGCAGGGCAACGGCGAGTCGGGCACCGGCACCGGCTTCGTCTTCGACACCGAGGGCCACATCCTCACCAACAACCACGTGGTGGCGCCCGCCGTCACCGGCGGCGGCGGCAAACTGACCGTCAAGTTCGCCGACGGCTCCTCCTACAACGCCTCGGTGCTCGGCCGCGCCGAGGGCTACGACGTGGCCGTCGTCAAGATCGACAACCCGCCGAAGGAGAAGCTGGCCCCGCTGACCCTGGCCGATTCCGACAAGGTCAACGTCGGCGACGCCACCATCGCGATCGGCGCGCCGTACGGCCTGGAGTCGACCGTCACCAGCGGCATCATCAGCGCCAAGGACCGCCCGGTCGCCTCCGGCGACGAGACCGGCGCCCAGGCCTCCTACATGAACGCCCTGCAGACCGACGCCTCGATCAACCCCGGCAACTCCGGCGGCCCGCTGCTCGACTCCAGCGGCGCCGTGGTCGGCATCAACTCGGCGATCCAGTCCAACGCCTCCGCCAACGGGCGGGCCGGCAGCATCGGCCTCGGCTTCGCCATCCCGATCAACCAGGCCAAGTGGGTCGCCGACACCCTGATCAAGACGGGCAAGCCGGTCTACGCCCAGCTCCAGGTGCTGCGCAACGACGACTACAAGGGCGACGGCGCGCAGATCCAGACCCGCGACATCCAGGGCCAGCCCGCCGTCACCCCCGGCGGCGCCGCCGACAAGGCCGGCCTCAAGCCGGGCGACGTCATCACCAAGCTCAACGGTGCCCCGATCGAGAACGGCCCGGCCCTGGTCAGCCGGATCTGGACGCACAAGCCCGGCGAGACCGTCGACGTCGAGTACCAGCGCAACGGCCAGACCATGACCACCAAGGTCACCCTCGGCTCGCGGGAGGGCGACAACCCCAGCTGACCCGGCACCCGGAAACGGTGTGCACCGAACCCCGCCGGACCCGTTAGGCTGACCTCCGCCTGGAGAGCTGCCCGAGCGGCCTAAGGGAACAGTCTTGAAAACTGTCGTGGCGTGACCCGTCACCGTGGGTTCGAATCCCACGCTCTCCGCCGGTAGGGGAAATCACCTGCTCAGGGCGGGTGCCGACATCGAGTCGGCACCCGCCTTCGCGTTTCCGGGCCGCGGGGGCTTGACCCTGACACCGTGGAAGGCCGTGGACTGGGATCACCATGTTGAACATCGGAGACTTCGCCAGGCACGGCCGGGTGTCGGTGCGCATGCTGCGCCACTACGACGCCATCGGACTGCTGCACCCCGCCCGGGTGGACCCGGTCAGCGGCTACCGCTTCTACGAGGCGGCCCAACTCGCCCGGCTCAACCGGGTGATCGCGCTCAAGGAGCTGGGCTTCACGCTCCAGCAGGTGCGGGCCGTCCTCGACGAGGAGGTGGACGCGGCCGAACTGCGCGGGATGCTGCGGCTGCGGCGCGCCGAACTGGCCGAGGCGATCGCGGCGGACACGCGGCGACTGGCCCGGGTGGGGGCGAGGCTCCGGACGATCGAGAGCGAGGGGACCATGTCCACGCACGATGTCGTGGTGAAGCCGGTGCCGTCCGTCCGGGCGGCCGAACTGAGCGCGGTGGCGGCGAGCTACCAGCCGGAGGACATCGGGCCGGTGATCGGCCCGCTGTTCGAGGAGCTGTGCCGCCGCCTGGCGGCGGCGGGGGTGGCCGAGACCGGCCCGGCCGTCGCCCGCTACGAGGAGGCCCCGGAGGGCGGCGGGGCGGTGCTGGTCCGCGCCGCGGTCCCGGTCGGGCCGGGCGTCCAGGCGCAGGAGCACGACTTCGACGTCGTCGACCTGCCCGCGCTCGCCCACGCGGCGACGGTCGTCCACCGCGGGTCGATGGACGACGCGATGGGTGCCTTCCAGGAGCTGGCGCACTTCATCGAGGCCAACGGCTACCGCTCCACCGGCTACGCCCGCGAGCTCTACCTGGAGTGCCCGGACGACCGGGCCCACTGGGTGACCGAACTCCAGGAACCCGTCGAGCCGAAGTAGCCCACGACGCAGGCCCCGCCCGCCGGGGCCTGCTCGGCCCTCTGCTTCTCCTCCCTGCGCCCCGCCCCCTCCGGCGGAGCGGTCCCCCACCCTCCGCCCCGCAAGGCCCACTTGCCGGGGCTACGCCCGGCGGGCAGAGTGCGGGGGACGACTGCGGACGGTGCGCGGAGGCGGCGATGGGTGATCTGACGGATCGGCTGGCGCAGGGGCTCCCGCCCGGGGCGGTCGTCGTGGACGAGGACGTCCTGGACGCCTACCGCCACGACATGGCCGGGTTCTGCGCCGCCGGGTCGCCCGCCGTCGTGGTGTTCCCGGAGACCGTCGAGCAGGTGCAGCACGTCCTGCGGACCGCCACCGACCTCCGTGTCCCGGTGGTGCCGCAGGGCGCCCGGACCGGGCTCTCCGGCGCCGCGAACGCCGTCGACGGCTGCATCCTGCTGTCCCTGGTGAAGCTGAACCGCATCCTGGAGATCGACCCGGTGAACCGGATCGCGGTCGTCGAACCGGGCGTGGTCAACGCCGAACTCTCCCGTGCCGTGGCCGACTTGGGCCTGGCGTACCCGCCCGACCCGTCCAGCTGGGAGTCCTGCACGATCGGCGGCAACATCGGCACCGGCGCGGGCGGCCTGTGCTGCGTGAAGTACGGGGTCACCAGTGAGTACGTGCTCGGGCTGGACGTCGTGCTCGCGGACGGCCGCCTGCTGTCCACCGGCCGCCGGACGGCCAAGGGCGTGGCCGGGTACGACCTGACCCGGCTGCTGGTCGGTTCGGAGGGCACGCTGGGCGTGGTGGTCCGGGCGGTGCTGTCGCTGCGGCCCGCCCCGGCGCCGCAGCTGGCGCTGGCGGCGGAGTTCCCGAGCGCGGACGCCGCCGGGGCCGCGGTCTGCGCGGTGATGGCGGGCGGCCTGACCCCGTCGCTGATGGAGCTGATGGACGCGGTCAGCGTGCGGGCGGTCAACGAGATGGGGCGGATGGGCCTGCCGGCGTCCACGCAGGCGCTGCTGCTGGTGGCCTTCGACGGGCCGGACCGGGCCGCCGAGCTGGCGCGGGTGGCCGGGCTGTGCCGGGCGGCGGGGGCGACGGAGGTCGTGCCCGCCGAGGACGAGGCGGAGTCCGACCTGCTGCTGGCGGCCCGGCGGCTGGCGCTGCCGGCCCTGGACCGGCTGGGGACCACGATGATCGACGACGTGGCGGTGCCGCGTTCGCGGCTGGCCGAGATGCTGAACGGCGTCGCGGCGATCGCCGAGCGGCACGCGCTGACCATCGGTGTGGTGAGCCACGCGGGGGACGGCAACACCCACCCGATCGTCATCTTCGACGCCTCGGACGAGGAGGAGGCGGCCCGGGCGCAGCGCTCCTTCGACGAGATCATGGCGCTGGGGCTGGAGCTGGGCGGCACGATCACCGGCGAGCACGGGGTCGGGCTGCTCAAGCGGGACTGGCTGGCGCGCGAGCTGGGGCCGGTGGCGCTGGACCTCCAGCGGCAGCTGAAGGCGGTCTTCGATCCGCTGGGAATCCTCAATCCGGGCAAGATGGTCTGATCTTCCGACGGTCGCAGCATCATTCCTGAATGCTGGTCGGAATGGCGATCTGAATGATGGTCTTCATGGTTCGCCGATTGTCGACATGGATGGGTCGTCGAACTTTTCGGGGGCGCGTTTCGCCTGTTCGTGAGCCCAGGGTGGTGCGGTGATTTTTCCGTGCGCTCCTTAGCGCCGCTTCGCGCGGGGTCATGCGAGGCGCCCGTTCGGATGAAATCCCAGCTCAGGGTGGATGGGTCGGCCGCTGTCCCGCTGTCGTGCCGTTATGCGGAGCCTCGGTGGATATCACGCTAACGGGCGAAAACTGCTCCATCGGGTGGTGCTTTGTCGATTTGTTGCGGAAGTCTGTCTCTCGGCGTCGCAGCCCGCAGGTGTTCGTCTGGCCGGCGAACTCCCGCACACATTGCACGATTTACCGTTTTCTTGGAGGCTTTCATGGCTCGCATCCACACCCGTCGGGTGGCCGGTTTCCTGGTCGCCGCCCCGCTCGCGGCCGGCCTGCTGCTCGCCGGCGCCGGTGCCGCGGCGGCCGACAACGGTGCGATGGCGGGCGCCGGTTCCAACGCCGGCGTCGTCTCCAACGTCGGCACCGGGAACGTCTTCGGCGGTGTCGACGGCAACTACGTCTCCACCCAGCAGACCGCCACCGGTTCCGGTGCCTCGAACCAGAGCAACACCCTCGCCGCGAAGGACAACGCGGGCACCGTCCTGGCCGACCAGTCCAACAAGAACGTCAACATCGTCTTCGCCCCGATCCTTCACTGATCCGGGCGCACTCCACCGTCGGCGGGGGCGCCGGAGGTGGATGGCCGCGGGTGGGCTGAGCGCCCGCGGCGGGCTCGGAACGGTCGCGATCGACGCGACGGCGCATGACCGGCCAGCGGAAAGGGTCGCCGCGAACCGGCTGCGTGGGCGGTGCCGTCACCGGCACCGCCCACGCGTGCGTCCGGGGCCGCTGCGGTCCGGCGGCGGAAGGGGCCGCCGCCGTCATCCGTCCGGGTGCGTACAGCCGGGGCCCGCGCCCGGAGCCGTCCGGGGGCGGCGGTACGGTTGCGCCCGACAGCTACACCGCGCGCGCCCGGGTCCAGGAAGGCCCGGCCGACCGCGGCGGCGGACGCGGCGACCGGAAGGAAGGGCGCGATGGCAGCGGAGGAGGAGGGCCTGACCGGCCCGGGCGAGGCCGGGTCCGCACCCGGCCCGGACCCGAGGTCCGAGTCACGGCCCGAGCCGCGGGACGAGCACCGAGACGAACACCGAGACGAACACCGGGACGAGCCCCGGCCCGGGCCCAGGTCCGTGCCCGAGCTGCTGCTCGGCCGCCCGCCGATGGCCCGGCCGCTGCCGACCTTCGACGCCGAGGCCGCGCCCGCAGAGCCCGGCCCGCTGTTCGCGGACTGGCTCACCACCGCCCTCGACGCCGGCGTGCTCGATCCGCAGGTGGTCACCCTCTCCACGGTCGACGCCGACGGCCTGCCGGACGCCCGGGTCCTCGTGCTGCGCGACGTCGACGCGAGCGGCACCGGCTGGGTGTTCTCGGCCGCCGCCGACAGCCCGAAGGGCCGTCAGCTCGCCGACCACCCGGCCGCCGCGCTGACCGTCTACTGGCCGCAGCTGGGCCGGCAGGTCCGGGTCCGCGGCACCGTCGAGCGGGCCGCCGACCTGGTGGCCGCCGCGGAGTTCGCCACCCGCTCCCCGGCCGCCCGGGTGGGCGCGCTGGTGGGGCGCCAGAGCGAGCCGCTGGCCTCGCTGGAGGAGTACGACGAGGCCGTCGCGGTGGCCCGGCGCCGCCTGGAGGCCACGCCGGACGCCGTCGCGGCCGGCCACGCCGTCTACACGCTCTGGGCGCACGAGGTGGAGTACTGGCAGGGCGACGCCGAGCGCCGCCACATCCGCCTGCGTTACACCCGCACCGGCCCGGTGCGCACCCCGGAGTGGTCCCGCACCCTGCTCTGGCCCTAGCCGGCGCCGTGTCCCTACCGGGGCTTCACCTGCGCCCGGTCAGCGTCGCGCCGACGCTGGCCGCCACCACGCAGCCGATCCCGGCCAGTTGCGGCACGCCCAGCAGCTGGCCCAGCACCACCAGGCCGACCAGCGCGCTGACCGCCGGCTCCAGGCTGACCAGCACGCTGAACACCCGCTGCGGCATCCGCCGCAGCGCGGTCATCTCCAGCGCGTACGGGATCACCGGCAGCAGCAGCGACACCCCGGCGACCGAGGCGAGCAGCACCACCGGTGAGGCGTCCGGCGCGGTCAGCCCGTGCCACGCCTCGCCGAGGCCGAACGGCGCGAGCGTGATCGCGCCGACCGTCATCGACACCGCGAGGCCCTGGAAGCCCTGGAACGCGGCGCCGACCTTGTCGGTGAACAGGATGTACAGCGCGTAGCAGGCGGCCGCGCCGAACGCGAAGAGCAGACCGACCGGGTCCAGCGAACCGCCGCCGTCGCCCCCGCCGAGCAGCGTCAGCAGCGCGACCCCGGCCGCCGCGAGCAGCGCCCACAGCAGGTGGCTCGCCCGCCGGGCGAAGACCAGGGCGACCGCGAGCGGGCCGAGGAACTCGATGGTCGCCGCGGTGCCCATCGGCAGCCGGTCGACCGCGCCGGCGAACAGGAAGGTCATCCCGGCCGAGGCCATCCCGAGCAGGGCCGCGGCGGCGAGGTCGCGCGGGCGCTTGTCGCGCAGTCTGGGCCGGGTGACGGCGAGCAGGATGACCGCGGCGAAGCCCAACCGGAGGAAGGTCGTGCCGCTGACCCCGAGTGGGCCGAACAATGGCTTGGAGAGCGCGATCCCGGTCTGCACGAGGAACATCGCGGTCAGACACAGAAGCGGCGCCGGGATGCTCTCCGGGCGCCGCAGGAACTTGGGGAACCGGCCGGCGGGCCGGTCGAGCCGGAGATCGGGTGGTGCCGCGGGGCCGGGCGCCTCGCCTCGTCGCCAGCTGCCGCGCTCGCCGGCGGGCTCGCCCTTGGGGGCGGGCGGCATGGCAAGGGCCTCGGCGACGGCTACGGTGGCCGGCGTCGGGGCGGCGGTTTCGCCGGGCATGGAGGTGGGCATGGGGACGAGTTTGCCGTAAGGAGTGCAGAACCGGCAAGCTCGTTACAAATATCGGGACGGAAGCGGACGGGTGCGCCCGAAAGGGTGGGCGCGGGTGCGCCGCACGGCGTGGTTGGCACGTTCATCCGATGGTCCGTCAGTAATAAGGATTGATGCGCTATCTCCGCCCCACGGCCCTCATCGCCGCTGCCCTCGTGCTCCTCCTGGCCACCGACGGGACGGGCGCGAGCGCCGAGGCCACCGCCCCGGTCGCCGTCGTCCTCCCCAGCATCCGGCCGCTCGTGCTGCCCGACCT
This sequence comes from Streptomyces sp. SP17BM10, assembly GCF_036322405.1. Classification (NCBI taxonomy): domain Bacteria; kingdom Bacillati; phylum Actinomycetota; class Actinomycetes; order Kitasatosporales; family Streptomycetaceae; genus Streptomyces; species Streptomyces sp. SP17BM10. The sequence continues at coordinate 36,519 of NZ_JAQYXB010000544.1, forward strand.
CGCGGGCCCGCCCAAGGTCCGGGACGGCTTCAGCGGCTACGCCTTCGACATCTGTGCCGCGCCGTCGCTGGACACCCTCAAGGCCTGGCGCGGCGACTCCCCGTACGGCGCGCTCGGGATCTACACGAGCGGCTCCCAGCGCGCCTGCTCCCAGCCCCGGCTGACCGCCGACTGGGTCCGCCAGGCCCGCGCGAACGGCTGGCGGTTCCTGCCGGTGCACGTCGGGCCCCAGGCGCCGTGCACCCAGCTCGAGCACAAGCCCAAGCTGATCGACCCGGCGCACGCGGCCGACCAGGGCCGCTCCGAGGCCTCCGAGGCGGTCCGCGGACTGCAGGCGCTCGGCTTCGGCCCCGGCAACCCGGTCTACGTGGACATCGAGTCCTACCCGCCGCGCGTCGCCGGCTGCGGCCAGGCCGTGATCGACTTCGCCATCGGCTGGACCCAGCGGCTGCACGAGCTCGGCTACACCTCGGGCTTCTACTCCAGCCTCAATTCCGGCATCTCCGACCTGGCCGCCGCGGCCTGGGCGCACAGCTCCCCGCTGCCGGACGCCGTCTGGTACGCCAAGTGGGACGGCCACGCCGACACCGACGCGCCCGCGCCGCTCGGCGGCGACCTGTGGGTCTACCACCAGCGGATCCACCAGTACCAGGGCAACGTCCAGACCACCCACGGCGGCGTCACCCTCACCGTCGACCGCGACTACGTCGACGGCCCCACGGCGGGCTGAGCCGACCGCCGGGACGGCGGGTCAGCCGCCGAACGGCAGCCAGCCCCGGCCGAGGCAGTCCCCGCAGGTCTCGGTGATGTACCCGGTCCCCGCCAGGTCGGCCCGCACGCCCAGCCGCGCCCGCATGCGCACCCCGCCCGAGCAGTTCGGGCACGGCACCCGGAACCGCACCGGCTCCCACCGCACGTGCGCGCCGTCCTGGCTCTCGTCCATGACGCCCAGTATCCCGCGCGGCCCGCGCGAGCGGCCGCGCGAGCCGCCGCGCCGTGCCCCGTCCGTGATCCGTGCAACGGGGTCGGGATGCTGACAGCGGCCGGACGGAACGGCACAATCGGGCACGTCCGCGCCGATTACCGCCCGGTAGGTGCCGCAGGCGCACCCGCCAGTGCCGCCAGGTCAAGGAGGACCCGTGTTCAGCACGATGCAGGACGTACCGCTCACCGTCGCGAGGATCCTGGAGCACGGGTCCACGATCCACGCCCGGTCGACCGTCGCCACGTGGGACGGCACCGGCCCGGTCGTCCGGACGTACGCCGAGGTCGGGGCGCGGGCCGCCCAGCTCGCCCACGCGCTGCGCGACGAGCTCGGGGTCACCGGCGACGACCGCGTCGGCACGCTGATGTGGAACAACGCGGAGCACCTGGAGGCCTACCTCGCCGTCCCCGCGATGGGGGCCGTGCTGCACACGCTGAACCTGCGCCTGCCCGCCGGACAGCTGGCGTTCATCGTCAACCACGCCGCCGACCGCGTGGTCATCGTCAACGGGACCGTCCTGCCGCTGCTCGCCGCCGTCCTGCCCGAGCTCGCCCCGACGCTGCGGCACATCGTGGTGAGCGGCCCCGGCGACCGCTCGGTGCTGGCCGGCTTCGCGGGCACCGTCCACGACTACGAGGACCTGATCGCCGACCGGCCCACCACGTACCCGTGGAGCACCGAGATCGACGAGCGGCAGGCCGCCGTGCTCTGCTACACCTCCGGCACCACCGGCGACCCGAAGGGCGTGCTCTACAGCCACCGCTCGGTCTACCTGCACTGCCTCCAGGTGAACACCGGCGACAACTTCGCCTTCACCCCGCGCGACACCGCGCTGCCGGTGGTCCCGATGTTCCACGTCAACGCGTGGGGCATCCCGCACGCCGCCTTCATGTCCGGCGCCAACCTGCTCATGCCGGACCGTTTCCTCCAGCCCAAGCCGATGGCCGAGATGATCGCCGCCGTCCGGCCCACCGTCAGCGCCGCCGTCCCCACCATCTGGAGCGGCCTGCTGGACGAGCTCGACGCCGGCGACTACGACACCTCCAGCCTGCGCATGGTCGTCATCGGCGGCAGCGCCTGCCCGCCGTCGCTGATGAAGGGCTTCGAGGAGCGCCACGGCATCAACGTCATCCACGCCTGGGGCATGACCGAGACCTCGCCGCTCGGCTGCTTCGCCCAGCCGCCCGGCGGCCTGACCCCCGAGGAGGAGTGGCCCTACCGGATCACCCAGGGCATCTTCCCGGCCTCCGTCGAGGCCCGGCTGATCGGCCCGGGCGGCGAGAAGATGCCCCACGACGGCGTCGCGGCGGGCGAGTTGGAGGTGCGCGGCCCCTGGATCGCCGGCGCGTACTACGGCGGCGCCGGGCAGGACCCGCTCCGCCCGGACGACAAGTTCTCCGAGGACGGCTGGCTGCGCACCGGCGACGTCGGCACCATCACCGCCGACGGCTACCTGACCCTCACCGACCGTGCCAAGGACGTCATCAAGTCGGGCGGCGAGTGGATCTCCTCGGTCGACCTCGAGAACCAGCTGATGGCCCACCCCGAGGTGGCCGAGGCCGCCGTGGTCGCCGTCCCGGACGAGAAGTGGGGCGAGCGCCCGCTGGCCACCGTCGTGCTGCGCCCGGGTGCCAAGGCGGGGCTGCCCGAACTGCGGGCCTTCCTGGCCGAGCGGATCGCCTCCTGGCAGCTGCCGGAGCGCTGGTCGATCGTCGAGTCGGTGCCGAAGACCTCGGTCGGCAAGTTCGACAAGAAGGTGATCCGGGCCAGCTACGCGGCGGACGAACTGGACGTCACGGTGCTCGGCAAGGAGTGACCGGACGGACGGCGAGGGCCGGCCACCCCGAGCCGGGCGGCCGGCCCTGCGCCGTGCTCAGCCCGCGGCGGCGACGCCCGCGTCGCCCATCGCGCCGATCCGCCCGAGCAGGTCGACGATCCGGGACTGGACGTCCGCGCTGGTCGAGCGCTCGGCGAGGAACAGCACCGTCTCGCCGGTGCGCAGCCGGGGCAGTTCGCGCGGGTCGAGGTCGACCGAGGTGTAGACCACCAGCGGGGTCCGGTGCAGCCGGTCGTTGGCGCGCAGCCAGTCCAGCAGGCCGACCCGGCGACGGCGGATCTGGAGCAGGTCCATCACCACCAGGTTGGGCTGCACGCTGCTGGCCCGGGAGACGGCGTCGTTCTCGTCGGTCGCGTGCTCGACGTGCATGCCGCGCCGCTCCAGGCTGTTGATCATCGCCGAGGCGATGTCCGGGTCGCTCTCGACCAGCAGGACGCGCGGGGCGTGGTGCTCGCCGTCGCGCGGTGCGAGGGCGCGCAGCAGCACGGCCGGGTCGGCGCCGTACGCGGCGTCCCGGGTGGCCTGGCCCAGGCCGGCGGTGACGAGCACCGGCACCCGGCTGTTGAGCGCAGCGGTGCGCAGCGACTGCAGGGCGGTGCGGGTGATCGGGCCGGTCAGCGGGTCGACGAAGAGCGCGGCGGGGAAGCCGGCGACCTGGGCGTCCACCTCCTCGCGGGAGCGGACGATCACCGGGCGGTAGCCGCGCTCCTGGAGGGCCTGCCGGGTGGCCGGGTCGGGCTCGGGCCACACCAGCAGCCGGCGCGTGCCGTGCTCCTCGCCGGCGGGCTTGTCCAGGGTCACGCCGCCGCCCGCGGGCAGTTCGGCGATCGCGGCGCGCGGTGCGGTGCGGGCCTCGGCCGGACCGGCGGGCGCGGGCAGCTGCGGCGCGGCGGACGGCACCGGCGGGGGGCCGAACTGGCGGGGCGGGGCGAGCTCGCCGAGGCCGGTGCCGACCGGTCGCGGGGCGGAGTCCGCGCCCCCGACGGTCCCGGGTGCGTCCGCCGGCGGCAGCGCCGGGCGGGCGGGCTCCAGCGCGGCGGAGGGCGACGGCACGGCGGGCGTCTCGGGTGCGGGGCCGGGCGGCACGGCCAGGCGCCGACGGCGGCCGGTCGGCGCGGCGGCCGGCTCGGGCGGGGCGGGCGCCGGACCGGCCGGGAGGGCGTGCTCCAGGCCGGGGTAGACGGGGGTCTCGGGCAGGCCGGGCAGGGCGAGGCCGCCGGAGGAGTCCTCGCCGGCCTCCCGGGCGCGGCGGCGACGGGGCTTGGCCTCGCCCGTCGGGGTGCCGTCGGCGGGAGTGCCGGTGGCCGGCGCGTCACCGGTGCCGGGGCCGAGCGCGAGCGGGCCGCGCGCGGCAGGGCGCTCCTGCGGGCCCTCGCCGTCGACCGGGACGGCGTAGGCCGGGCCGGAGCGGCCGTCGTCCTTGCCCCACGGGTCGCGCTGCGCGTCGTCCGGGCCCGCCGGGCCCTGGCGGCCGTAGGCGGCGTCGTTGCCGGTGCCGTTCCACTGCTCGGGGACGGCCCGCTCGATGCGCGCGGGGGCGTTCGGCCACTGGTCGGCCGGGGCCTGGTCGTCCGTGGCCCCGGGGGCCACGGACGGCGGGGTCTCGGCGGCGGGCCGGCCGCGGCGTCCGCGCCGTTCGGGGGCGGGTTCCTCGGCGGGTGCGCGGTCCGGCTCGGCGTCCGCGGGGCGCCCGGCGGGCCGGTCCTCCTCGGAGCGGCGGGCCGCGGGCAGCTGCGGGATGCCCGGCAGGTCGGGCAGGACGGCGCTGTCGCTCTCCTTGGGCCGGTCGGAGCGGCCCTCGGCGGCGGCGCGTTCGGCGGCGGCCTTCGCGGCGACCGGGTCCAGCGGCAGCTCGACGACGTACGTGGTGCCGGCCTTGCCGGGCAGTTCGTGCGGCTGGAGCACGCCACCGTGGCGCTCGACCACCGCGCGGGCTATCGGCAGGTGGACGGGGCTGCCGCCGCGCCCCGGGCCGCGGATCTCGACCCGGGCGACGTCGCCGCGCTGGGCCGCCGCGAGGACGACCAGCGGGGGTTCGCCGACGGACGGGGGCAGGGCGGCCCCCGAGCCGTTGTTCAGCCCGGGGGCGGCCAGACCGGGCGAGGGGACGGTCGGGGCGTCCAACGAGAGCCCGACGCCGCTGACGTCGGCGACCAGGTGCGCGACGGCCTGCGCGAGGCGCTCCTCGTCGGCGATCACCTCGACGCCGGCGGCGTGCACCGAGAAGCGCACCCGTCCCGCGCCGACCAGCTCGCCGGCGTCCTCGACGGCCCGCCGGACGATCTTGTCCAGCGCGACCGGCACCCGCTGCTCGGCGCCCTTGCGCTCGCCCTTGCCGCCCTTCGCGTCCTTGCCGTCGGGCTGCGCGGCCTCACCGGCCTCGGAGCGCTGGTGCGCGAGGACGCCGTCGATCAGCCGGCCGAAGCGGCGGCACTCGTCGGCGAGGCGGCGCAGCGTCCAGTTCGCCTCCGGCCACAACTGCCCGGCGGGGTCGGCGGCGAGCGTCTCCAGGCGCTGGTTGAGCGCGCTGAGCGCGCCGCCGAGCTCGCTCTCCAGGACGGCGGTGAGGTGCTCGTTGCGGGCGACCAGGGCGAGTTCGCGGCTGCGGTCGGTGAAGGTCATCACCGCGCCCACCAGCTGGTCGCCGTCCCGCACCGGTGCGGTGGTGAGGTCGACGGTGACCGGGCGGCCGTCCTTGCGCCACAGCACGGTGCCGCGCACCCGGTGCTTGCGGCCGGAGGTGAGGGTGTCCATCAGTGCGGACTCCTCCAGCGCCAGCGGGCTGCCGTCGGCCCGGGAGTGCTGGATCAGCGGGTGCAGCTCACGCCCGCCCAGTTCGCTCGCGCGGTACTCCAGGATGTGCGCGGCGGCCGGGTTGACCAGCACGCAGCGCCCTTCGAGGTCGACGCCGAGCACGCCCTCGGCCGCGGCCCTGAGGATCATCTCGGTCTGCTTGTGCTGGCGGCGCAGCTCGGCCTCGACGCCGAGCCGGCTGGAGAGGTCGCGGACCAGCAGCAGGAGGAGGTCGCTCGCGGACGGCGAGCGGGAGCCCTCGCGGTACGGGTCGTACGGGACGAGCGGGGAGAGCGTGTAGCCGCGGCCCTCGCCGGCGCCGTCGTCGGCGAAGTCGTTGCCGGAGACCTCGACCGGGAAGGTCGTGCCGTCGGTGCGACGGGCGGTCATCCGCACCGGACGCTCCATGGCGTCGTCCTCGCGCGGGGCCGGCCGCATCGAGCCGGGGATCCGGCTCGGGTCGAACTCGGGCAGGAGGTCCAGCACGCCCATGCCGACGAGCGAGGTGCCCGGGGCCTGCAGCGAGTGGACCGCCGCGTTGTTGGCATCGACGACGGTGCCGTTGCTGTTCACCAGCAACAACGCGTCGGGCAGGGCATCGAGTATGGCGGCGAGGCGAGCAGCGCCTCGGATCGGCCTGCTGCTCACGTCGACAGGTCTCCTCGGCTTGGGGCAGCTCCTCCGGAGTCGGCAGTATCTCATTCTTCTTTGCGGTGGGGACGACCCGGCTAGTAACGTTGGCGGTGGTTGGTGCCGGGCCCCACGGGTGTGGCATCATCACAGGCACACGGAACGCGTCCGCCGAGCGGGTGCGGTCCACGTGGAGGAGGCTTCGCCTAGTCCGGTCTATGGCGCCGCACTGCTAATGCGGTTTCGGGGTTATTCCTGATCGAGGGTTCAAATCCCTCAGCCTCCGCCAGCCGAAGGGCCCCGTCGACGATCTCGTCGGCGGGGCCCTTCGCGTTGTCCGGGCTCGTCGGGGCGGGTGCGGGCGGGCCCGGAGCAATCGATTTCGTCCTGCGTCGCAGGTCATGTAATGTTGTTCCCGCAACGCCACGGAGACACGTTCACCGGGGCGAGCGCTCATAGCTCAACGGATAGAGCACTTGACTACGGATCAAGAGGTTGCAGGTTCGAATCCTGCTGAGCGCACCAACCTCCGCAAGATCGGGTTCGCCCGTTCCTTGCGCTCATAGCTCAACGGATAGAGCACTTGACTACGGATCAAGAGGTTGCAGGTTCGAATCCTGCTGAGCGCACCAGCAAGAAGCCCCCGGCCATCGGCCGGGGGCTTCTTTCGTTCGCGTAGGGGATGAATCGGGCTGTTTCGGGTACATCCCGTCCTACCGCCCGGATGGCCTCCAAACGGGTGGGACACGGCCAAAAGCGCAGGTGTCGCAGTATGACCGGTTCAGGATCGTGATTCCGTTTTGTCACATCTTGTGCCCAGACTGCCCGCCACCCGGCAGCCGACCGCGAAGGAGAGCCGGATGAGCCGACAGTTCCCCCGCACGGCCGCCGCCCTGGCCGTCTTCACGGCAGGGCTCCTCATCGCCTGGAACCAGCCCTCGGCAGCCCAGCAGTCCCCGGACGCCTGGAATACGGAGCAGCGCGCGGTACTGCCCTCCGGCCTCGGCGTCCGGTTCGACCTCACCACCTCGCCGGGTTTCGAGGTCACCGCCGAGCCGGGCGAATTGGCCGACCGCGCCGGCGGGGGTCGCCCGGCCGGGCTGTACGCGGACGGAACGCGCCCGGGCGACCCGGCCCAGACCTTCCGGATCGGCGACGCGCGGCCGCAGACCGACGGCTCCTGGCGCACGGTCGGCACGCTCCGGCTGACCTTCTCGCGCTCCGTGCGCAACCCCCGGCTGCACGCGAGCGGGCTGGCCGCCCTCGCCACCGGCGCGTCCGGGACCACCAGCACCGCCGCCCGGCTCACCCTCACCGGCGGCAGCCCGAGCGCCCCGGCCCTCGTCAACCGCACCGACTGGCCCGGCTGGACGGTGGACGCCAACACCCTCGCCCCGGCCGGCTCCGACGGCAGCACCGACGGCTCGGGCGGCGCGGCCGCCGAGGGCAGCCTGGAGCTGGCCGGCACGTTCCGCACCGCCGTCTTCCGGGTCGAGCAGCGCAGCACCGCCCGGGCCGGCAGCACCACCGCTCCGCCCGTCCTGCGCCAGGCCTACACCGTCACCGTCGACGAGGAGCTCGGCACCGCGCCCCAGGCCTACGGCAACGCCTCGCACGTCGTCTCCGACCTCTTCCTCGGCGCGGAGGCCAACCCGTCGGCGCGCCGTGGCGGGCGGACCGCCGTCGCGGTGCGGGGCACGGCCGACCGGCACAACGTCTGGGCCAACCCCGTGCCGCCCAAGCTCCAGCCGGGCCGCGGCGAGTACCAGGGCGCCGACCCGTCGCTCGGCTTCCCGGTCGAGGCCGCGATCGGCCGCTACTACCGGCTCACCGTCCCGGTGGCCGTCGGCGACCAGCCGGCGGTGCTGGCCGGCTGGATCGACTGGGACCACAGCGGGCGCTTCGACCCGGCCGACCGGGTGCAGGCCGAGGTCCAGCCCGGCACGGACACCGCGACCCTGGAGTGGACCGTCCCCTCCGGCGCCGCCTCCGGCGAGACCTGGGCCCGGCTGCGGATCGCCCGGGACCCGGCCCAGTTGATCGCCTCCGGCGGCTTCGCCGACTCCGGGGAGGTCTCCGACCAGCGGATCAAGCTGACCGTCGGGGCCGCCCGGCCCGAGATCGCCGAACCGGTGGACGGCACCGCGACCGCCGACGTCCGGCCGCGGATCCGCGGTGAGGGCGCCGTCGCGGGGGCCTCGGTCGAGGTCCGCGAGGGCGACGCGGCGCTCTGCCGGGCGCGCGTCGAGCGCGGCGGCGACTGGAACTGCCGCCCGGGCGACGCGCTCGCCCCGGGCCGGCACGGCCTCACCCCGGTCGAGACCACCAGCGGTGGGGTGGTGCTGCGCGGCGAGCCCGTGCGGCTCACCGTCAAGACCACCCCGCCCACCGCGCCCGTGCTCACCCTCCCCGAGTACACCAACGACCCCGGGATCCAGCTCACCGGCACCGGCGAGGCGGGCGCCACCGTCTCGGTCGCCGACCAGCCGGCCGGGGTGCGCGGCGGGTCCGCCGGGGACGTGTGCAGCACGACGGTGCGCACGGACGGCGAGTGGTCCTGCCTGCCGGTGGAGAACCTGACGGACGGGCGCCACCAGCTGACCCCCGTCGCCGTGGACGCGGCGGGCAACCGGACGGCGGGCAAGGCCGTGTCGCTCGTCGTCACCACCGTGCCGCCGGACAAGCCGGTGCTCACCGCGCCGGCCGCCGGCGAGACAGTCCGCACGGCGCGGCCGAAGCTCGCCGGCCGGGCCGGGACGGGCACCCGGGTGCTCGTCACCGCCCAGGCGGGCGGGGCCGCCTCGGACGAGCGGGTGGTCCTGTGCGGGGCGGCGACGGCCGTCGACGGGAGCTGGACCTGCACCGCCAACCGGGACCTGACCAACGGTGAGCAGGCGCTGACCGTCACGGCGACCGACCTGGCGGGGAACGCGGCGGCGGGGGACCCGGTGCGGGTCCGCGTCGCGGTGGCACCGGCGCCGGTGGCCGGCCCGGCGGCGCCCGGCTCTGCAGTGCCGAGTGCCGCCGTGTCGAGTCCGGTCGTGCCGTCGCCGTCGCCTTCGGCGGTGCCTGCTCCTGCGCAGCCGAGTTCGCCGAAGCCATCGGCGTTGGCCTCGGCTTCGGCCACGTCGTCCAGACCGGCGGTGCCGACGGTTCCGGCGGTCTCGTCAGTCTCGTCGAGCGCGTCCGTGCCCGCCGAGGAGGTGTTTGCACCGCCGCCCGCAGGCTTGCTGCCGGTCTTCGTCCCGGTGGTCGCTCCGCGGTTCGTGCCGGCCTCCGACCTCCCCGTCCCACCCTCCCCGGCCGCCGTCCCGTCACCTTCTGGTGTTCCGTCATCATCCGCGTCCGTATCCGCGTCCGCGTCGGCCAGGCCGAGCCTGGTCGGCACCGCCGTGCCGCTGTCGGCGGACGCCGCGAAGCCCCCCGCCGTGAGTGCCCGGCCGCTGCCGGCGCCGCCCACCGCTTCGCCCGAGGGGGCGGGCGGGGCTCAGGTGGCGGCCCACGAGGCCGGGCCCGGCCGGTGGCGCGCCGGCCTCGCCGGCGGTCTCCTGCTGCTCGCCGCGATCGGGCTGATCACCCGCCGGGTGTTCGCCCGGGGACCGGGTGCCCGACGGCGCTGACCTGCGCCGGAACCGCCGAGGGCCCTTCCGTCGGCCACTCGCACAACCGACCAACCGATCATGTGCCTGCGCGTCAGGTCGGCTTCGGACGATACGTCAGCAAATGGCGACACACAGCGGCTTAAATGTCGCATTTGATGACGTATGAACTTAGCCTGACTCTGGCACTGCCCGTCAGATCCGGGCCGCCCGTTGCGCGACACACCGACCCCGAGGATCCGTGCATGGACGTCACCCGCGATTCTTCACAGCGACCCGACCACCTGCCCACGACGTTCCCGCCGCCACTGCCGGAACGTTCCGCCAGCGGCGCGAGTCCGCTGGCCAAGACCGCCAGGACGGCGGCTCCGGCCGACGGCGGGGAGGTCACCACCCCCGTCGCCGTCGTCCCCGGGCCTGCCCTCGGCAGGGCCGACCTGCGTGACCCGCTGGAGTCGGTCGCGGCGGAGAGCGTCGAGCTCCCGGACGCCACCCCGGCCGGCGGCATCGTGGCCGTGACCTCCCGCCGCCCGCCGCGCGCCGACCAGGCGCTGCGCGAGCACGTCGCCACCGGCCTGCCGGGCTGGGTGGCGCTGTTCGCGGTACTCGTCGGCGTGGCCGGCGTCCTCGCGGTGCTGCTGCACGATGGCGTCATCCCCCATTGGGACGCCCTGCCCGACCTGCGCGGCACCGCCGCGCGCGAGCGTGGCCGGGCGGAGGTGGACCTGCTGTCGGTCGCCGCGGTGAGCGCCGCCGGGCTGCTCGTCGTCCTCGCCGTCGCCGGGCTGCTGGCCAACGCCGGGGGCGAGACCCGGGTGCTCACCCGCTGGGGCCGCTACCGGGGCACCGTCCGCCGCACCGGCCTCGTGTGGGTCAACCCGCTGCTGCGCCGCCGCCGGGTGGACGTGCGGCTGCGGCACTGGCGCAGCGAGCCGGCCAAGGCGGTCGACCGCACCGGCACCCCGATCGTCGTCCGGCTGCTGATCGTCTGGCGGGTCAAGGACACTGCACGGGCGCTGCTGGCCATCGACGACCACGAGAGCTACCTGCGCGAGCAGATCCAGGCGGTGCTCACCCGCACCGCGTCCACGCTGCCGTGCGACAGCAACGCGGCGCCCGGCCCGGCGCTGCGCGACGGACAGTGGTTCGCCGACGAGCTGACCCGGGCGCTGGCCGCCGAGGCGGCCCCGGCAGGCCTGGAGGTGTACTCGGTGCAGCCGCTGGCGCTGGACTACGCGCCCGAGGTCGCCGAGTCGATGCGCCGCCGCCGGCTGGCCGACCTGGACGCGGGTCTGCGCACGGTCCTGGTGGACGACGCGGTCGAGGCGGCGGCGCTCGCCGTCCGCCGGCTGGAGCGCGCGACGGCGCACGAACTCGACGAGGCCGCCCGCAGCGCCCTGATGGAGCAGCTGCTGGTGGCCTTCGTCGCGCCGGCCGGAGTGGCCGCTTCGGTACCGTCCCCGGCCGCCCGGGCCGGGCGGAAGGAAGGACGACCCGCATGAGGATAGCCACCGGCGCGTACGCCGGCCCCGGGAGCGCCGCCGCCGACGTCGTCGCCGACGTCGACGGCGACTTCGGGACGATCGGCTTCGAGGAGAGTTCCGGCGGCATCCCCGCGATCGCGGGCTGCGGCTGCCCGAACTGCGCGCCCCGCCCCCGCCCCCGCACCGCCCGCTCCGGGGCGGAGGCCGGGGGGAGCCGAATACACCGCGCCGTGCGAAGTACCTGCCTGGCCACCACGGTGCTGGCGGGCGCCGGCGTCGTCGGCCTGACGGCCGGCGCCGGGTCCGCGCACGCCGAGGCCGGCAAGCAGGGCTGGGACGGGTCGCGGTACTGGTTCAAGGGCGTCAAGGGAGACTGGCGCTGGACGAGCCACTCCGACGTCTACGCGAGCCGCACCGGCAGGTCCGCGAAGTCCGGCGAGTCCGGCGCTTCCGGTGGCTCCGGCAGCAAGGGCGGGCAGTCGGCCGGGTCCGACGGCCAGGCCTCGCCCGAGGGACTGCGGCAGGGCTGGGACGGGTCGCGGTACTGGTTCAAGGGCGTCAACGGAGACTGGCGCTGGACCAGCCACTACGACGTCTACCTGAACCGGGTCGGCCGGTCCGGCGGCTTTGACGCGGCGCCGTCGAGACCGTCCTCCGACGACGGTGCCGACGGGAGCACGTCCTCCGGGAGCACCGAGTCGGCCATCGACTACGCGCTCGCCCAGCTGGGCAAGCCGTACGTCTGGGGCGGTGACGGGCCGTCCGGCTACGACTGCTCGGGGCTCGTCCAGCAGGCGTACCGGCGCAGCGGGATAAGCCTGCCGCGGGTGGCCGACGACCAGTACGCCGCCACCACGCCGATCGGCGCGGGACAGCTGCGCCGCGGCGACCTGGTGTTCTGGTCGGACAGCGGGCGCGCCTCGGGGATCCACCACGTGGGGATCTACTTGGGCGACGGCACGTTCGTGGAGGCGCCGCGGCCGGGCAAGACGGTGCGGGTCTCGTCGCTGAACGCGGGCTACTACCCGACCCACTTCGGGCGGCCGTAGCTCTCGGGCCGCGGGCCCCCGGTGGTCACGACCGCCGGGGGCCCGCGGCGCTTCCGGTGGGGTTCAGCCCCCGGCGCGGCCGAGGGCCGCGGCGGCGTCGGTGCGGCCGGTGCCGTAGACGGCGCGCAGCTGCTGCTTGTCCCAGTCGGCGGCGAGACCGTCCGGGTCCGGGTGGCCGTGCTCGCGCCGCCACTGCTCGACCATCGCGATCACGCCCTCGTGGCCGGTCCGGCCGTCCGGGCCGGTGAGGGTGTTGCGCTCGATCCGGCCGGCCGCGGCGGCGTCGATGGCGTCGAGGGCGCCGCTCTGCCAGTCGGCGATGCCGGCCGCGAGGATCCGCCGGGTCAGTTCGCCGAGCCCGGGGCCGGGGACGAGCTTCAGCGGGGCGTCGAGGCCGGTGTACAGGCCCTTGGCCTTCCAGGCGGCGACCTTGGCGGCGTCGTCGCGCTGGTCGAGCACCGCGTCGGCCTGGACGGCGTCGAGCACGCCGAGGGCGACCGCCGAGTTGGCGAGCAGCCCCTTCCACTCCGGCTCGGAGGTGTCGGCGGGAAGGCCGCCGATCCGTTCCGCGATGTGCGTCAACTCGGCCTGCTGGACGAAGTGGTGGGCCTCCGGGAGGTCGGCGAGGCCGCGCAGGGCGCGGATCAGCGGGCCCTTCTCGACGGCCATCCGGACCTCGCCGGTGCGCTCGTCGGTCCACACGCCGGAGGCCGCGGCGGCGGCGTGGTCCTTGACGGCGCGGCTGGTGCCGGAGAGGACGGCGTGGGTGTCGGCGGCGTAGTCGGCGAGGGCCGCGGCGACGGGGGCGTGCAGGCCGGACGGGAGGTGCTCGCGGCCGATGCCGGCGTCCAGCAGGGTCACCGTGTCCCGCATCACCCGGGCCTGGGCGGCGGTGTGGGCGTGGAACCCGTCCGGGTGGCCGCCGGTCGCGGCGGCCTGGACGGCGAGGCCGAGCGCGGGGTGGCCCCGGACGTGGGCGCCGGCCACCAACTCCTCGGGCCAGCGGCGCTCGCGCAGGAGGTAGGCGAGGTGGTCGCCGCGGCGGGGGTCGCCCGGGTCCAGGAACGCGGTGGCGGCGGCCGGGTGGTGGGCCAGGGCGGCCAGGAAACCGGTGACCGGGTCACCGCCGCGGCCCTCGCCGAGGTGGTCCCAGGCGGGCTCGGTGCCGTCGGGGCACCACAGGAGCTGCGGGGGCACCTTGGCGGCGCGTTCGGTGGCCAGCAGGCCCTCGCCGTAGGAGGCGAGGAAGCCCGGGGCGTACCGGCCGGAGTGCAGCAGGGCGCTCATCAGGTGGTAGCCCGTCGGCATCGGACCGCCGCCGGGGCGGGCCAGCTGCTTCGGGCCGAGGCGCAGGACCTCCTGCTCCCAGGCGCGCACGGCCGGGTCGGTGCAGTGGGTGGCGGTGCCGAGGACGGTACCGAGGGAGGACTGGAGGCGGCGCAGGGCGTCGGCCCGTCCGGGTGCCGAAGCGGGCGACAGCACCGGGTCGTTGAGGTCGCGCCAGAGTTCGAGCGCGGGGCGCGGGCCGAGCGTGGTGGCGAACCCGGCGGCGAAGGCCGGATCGTCGGCGTGGGCGGAGAGCAGGGCGTCGAGGCGGGTCAGTTCGTCCGGGGTGAGCGCGGCGCGCTTCGCGGCCAGGGCGAGGGCGGCGCCGAGGTCCGCGCGGGCCTGCCGGGCCTGGGCGAGGGAGTGGCAGCCGTCCGGGCCGAACGGGCGGTCCTCCGGGACGGGCGGCGCCGAGCGCAGGGCCCAGGCGGCGGCTTCGTCCGCCTCGGTGGCGGCGCGCCGGGCGGCCTCGATGCGGCCGGCCAACTCGGCGACCGCTCGGTGGCGTTCGGGGAGGAAGAGGGACCGGTACTCGGGCTGGTGGCGGGCCGACTCGTCGTCGTGCAGCGGGTGGACGTCCGTCACGGCGCCGGTGGGGGAGACCCGGAGGTGGGCGGCGGGGGCGTCCTCGTCGGCCAGGCGGACGAGCTGCCGTTGGGCCTCGGTGAACTGGCCGGCGGCGTCGGCCAGGAGGGTGCCGAGGTCGGCGGACTCCTGGCTCGCGGCGGTGAACTGGCCGGCCACCCCGGCGATCAGCGTGCGGGCGGCGGTGGCCGCCTCGCCGTTCCAGCCCTCGGCCAGCGGGCCGGCGATCTCGCCGTCGAGCCGGTCGCGCAGGCCGAGGTAGCGGCCGCGCAGGGCGATCCACTCCTCGGCGGCGGAGAGCAGGGCGTCCAGGCGGGCGGAGCGGACGGTCTCGTAGCTCAGCACGGGCCGCTCCCCGCCGGGAGGGGGGCCGAGGCCCGGCAGCCGCGGGACGCCACCGCGCTACTCCTCGGCGGCCGGGTCGCGGTCGGTGGAGGCGTACGCGGTGCCGGTGGCGCGCAGACGGTGGGCGAGGTCGTGGAGGATGCCGCCCAGGGCGGCCACCTGGTCGTCCCAGCGGTCGGCGCGGGCGCGCAGTTCGGCGCCGGTGCGCCAGCCGGCCAGGGCGGTGTGGGCGCCGGCGGTGCGGTCGCGGGCGGGGTCGTCGGCGGCGGTGAGGCCGGCGTGGAGTTCGTCGACCGTCCCGGCGTGGGCGCACAGGTCGGACGGGGAGACGGCGAAGCCGCTCCGGGCGGGCTGGTCGGGCACATCGGGCCCCCGGGCTGCGGTGGGTCGGTCGGGCACGGACCATGGTGGCCCGGAAACGGCCGCGGGCCGCGCGCCACCACCCGGACGGGCGGCGTGCACGCGGCCCGCGGGGGCGCACGGTGGTGAGGTCAGGCGGACGCCCGGTCGAGCAGCGCCGTCTCCTCGGGGGTGAGCCGCAGCGTGGCGGCGGCCAGCAGCGGCGGGAGCTGTTCGATCGTGCGGGCGCTGGCGATCGGGGCGGCAACCGTCGGGCGGGCGGCCAGCCAGGCCAGGGCGACCGTGGCGAGCTCGACGCCGTGCTCGGCGGCGACCTTGTCCAGCGCCTCCAGCACCCTGGGGCCGCGCGGGTCGTCCAGGTAGCGCGCGGCGCCCTCGGAGCGGGCGCTGGCCACGCCGGGGCCGCCCGGGCGGTACTTGCCGGTGAGGAAGCCGGAGGCCAGCGCGTAGTACGGCACGGTGGCCAGGCCGTGGTCGGCGACCACGTCGGCCAGCGGGCCCTCGAAGGTGCCGCGCGAGACCAGGTTGTAGTGCGGCTGGACGGCCACGTACTTGGCCAGGCCCTCGCGCTCGGCGAAGGCCAGCGCCTCCGCGAGCCGCTCGGCACCGATGTTGGACGCGGCGACCGCGCGGACCTTGCCCTCGCGGACCAGTTCGTCCAGCGCGGTGACGAACTCCTCGACCGGGGTGTCGTCGTCCCGGTGGGTGTAGTAGAGGTCGATCCGCTCGACGCCGAGTCGCCGCAGCGAACCCTCGGCCGAGGCCTTGATGTTGGCCGCGCCCAGGCCGCCCGCCCCGGGGTGCATGCCGACCTTGGTGGCGATCACGACGTCGTCACGGTTGCCGCGGCTGCGCAGCCAGTTGCCGATGATCGTCTCGGACTCGCCGCCGGTGTTGCCCGGGGCCCAGGCGGAGTAGACGTCGGCGGTGTCGACGAAGTTGCCGCCGGCCGCAGTGTAGGCGTCCAGGACGGCGAAGGACTGCTCCTCGTCGGCCGTCCAGCCGAAGACGTTGCCGCCCAGGGAGAGCGGGTGGACGCTGAGGTCGGAGCCGCCGAGCCGGACCCGGTGCGGGGCGCCCGTCGGCGTGGGTGCGGTGTGGTTTCCGGTCATGGATGCAGTCAACCGGATCACGCCGTACGGCATTCCGGGCTCCGGGGGTCTTCACGGGTTCGTCGTACCGCCGTTGCACGTGCGGGTGGTCCGGGACCGGGGGGAGGGTCCGGGGTGTCGGGCCGGGG
Organism: Streptomyces sp. SP17BM10; assembly: GCF_036322405.1. Lineage (NCBI taxonomy): Bacteria > Bacillati > Actinomycetota > Actinomycetes > Kitasatosporales > Streptomycetaceae > Streptomyces > Streptomyces sp. SP17BM10. The sequence continues at coordinate 52,752 of NZ_JAQYXB010000544.1, forward strand.
GCCGGATTCGTTAGAGTCCGTGCCATGGCTGACAACGACTACGACCCCGCCGGCAGCACCCAGATGTTCCGGGCGTTCGTCGACGAGACCCCCGCGCCGCAGAGCCCCGGCTCCGTCTCCACCTACGGCCGCAGCAACGGCAACCGCACCGGCACGATCGCGCTGATCGCGGTCATCGGCCTGGTCGTGCTGGGCGGAGTCATCTGGCTCGCGGTCAAGTGACCTTCGCGCGGGTGACCCCCGTCCGGGTCACCCGCGCGACGGGAGTCCGTCGGGTGCGGCTCAGCAGGGCTTGCGCCACGCGTTCAGGTCGAGCTGCTTCTGCATCGAGCTGAAGCCGAGCGCCTTGGCCTTGGCGCAGAACTGGTCCGTGCCGACCTTGTACTCGACGTGGAACACCGCCTTGCCCTGCTTCACGAACGGTTCGACCCGGTCGCACTCGTCGTACTGCGAGCACTCCTCGTTGACCGCGAAGTCGAAGTCGTTCAGCAGCGCCGGGATCTGGTCCAGGTCGTTCTTCAGACCGATCGCCAACCCGCGCTCGTGGGCGAGCTGCGCCAGCATGCGGTTGTACCGGATCTGGTCGTCACCGGTGAGCGGGAAGCCGCTGTCCTGGTTGTAGGCCTCGATGGTGTCCGGCTCGATGGCGTCGAAGCCCTTGCTCCTGCACATGTCGAAGCGGGCCGCCATCAGCGGCCTGAGCTGGTCGACCTGCCGGATGTCGAACCACTTCTCGCCCTTCCAGCCGGTGTCCGAGCCCTCGAGGGACTTGGCGAAGGCGGCCGCGTCGGGGCGGAAGCCCTCCCAGGAACCGGCGTTGACGTAGCAGATCACCTTGCGGCCCTTGGCGTGCAGCGAGGCGACCACCGAGGCGTCGTTCTCGAAGCCGTCGATGTCGTAGACCGGCACGTCCACCGACTGGTCGACGCTGCCGCCGAGCTGCCACTGCCAGGCGAGGCCCGGGGTGGGCTGCCAGCGTGCGCCGGACGGCGGCGGGGCCGTGGCGCCGCCGCCCGGGGTGCCGGGGGCGGACGGCCTGCCGGACGCCGACGGGGTGCCCGGCGTGCCGGTCGGCGTCGGCGTCGGCGTGGCGGGAGCGCTGGGCGTGCCCGGGGCGCTCGGGGTCGCGGTGTCGCTCGGGGTGCCGGGGGTGCCCGGAGCGGTCGCCGCGGGCGGCGCGCTCGGGGAGTCGCCGGCCGACGGCCTGTGGTCGTCCTCGGAACCGGAGCTGCACGCGGTGGCCAGCAGGGCGACGGCGGCGGCGAGGGCGATGGCGGCCGGTAAGGGCCGGGTGCGGCGGTTCACGGTTGTCGAACTCCGGATCTGGTCAGGTCAGTTCAGCGGCGGTCAGACCGTGGGGGAGCGTGCACCAGGGGTTGTCCCCGGAGCCCGGAACGGCGGCGCCGACGCCGGCCCGTCGGGCGGCGATCAGCGCGGTGACGTCCCCTGCCTGGTCGGCGGGGACGTCGTACACCAGGTGGCAGAAGCGGGAGGCCGCATGGCGGCCTGTCCACAGGGGCAGGGTCATCTCACGGTAGGCGTCCCAGGTGCCCTCGAAGGTGACCAGCAGGTCGGCGAGGCCGACCTCGGCGTAGCCGGGGTCCGGGTGCTCGCCGTGGCCGAACACGACGGTGCCGCAGCCGGCCGCGCGGGCCGCCGTGGCCAGCCGCCGGTAGTGCGCCAGCGCGCCCGGGTGGCAGGCGACCTGGTCGAGGTAGACGCCGGTGATGCCGTGGCGCTGCCGGTACGTCAGGATGTCGGCCACCACGGCGGCGTGGGAGCGGCGGCCGTAGTCGGTGTCGGCGTAGCCGAGCAGCGGCAGGCCGGCGGCCCGCAGTTCCTCGGCGGCCTCGGCGAAGACGCCGTCCGGGACCTCGCCGGGACCGTCGGCCAGGTTGAGCACGATGGCGGCGATCTTGGTGGGGTCGGCGGCGGCGACCGCCCGCCAGGCCGCCGGGTCCACCGCGGGGTGGACGTACAGCGGCACCAGCAGGCGGCCGTCGGGGGTGGTCCCGGTCATCCGACGACCGGGGTCGGGCCGGGCTCGGTGCTGAGCCACAGGTCACGCAGGGTGTCGGTGAGCTCGGTCTCCGGGTGCCAGCCGAGTTCCCGGGCGGCGGCCGACACGTCGGCCTGCTGCCAGGAGACCGCGGCCGAGCGCTCGGAGCCCGCCCCGCTCTCGTCGATCCGGCCGGTGAAACCGGCCGCCGCGACCAGGCCGTCGGCGATCGCCCGGACCGGCTTCGCCCGCCCGGAGGCGAGGTTGAGCACCCGGGGGAGCGGACGGTCCGCGGCGACGGCCAGGCCGACCGCGCGCGCGATGTCGCGGGCGTCGACGAAGTCGCGGTGGGCGGAGAGGTCCCCGACCCGCACGACGCCGTCGGCGCCCTCGGGCGCCACCCGGCGCAGCTCGGCGGCGAGCCGGCCGGGCAGCGAGCCCGCCGGTGCCCCGGGGCCGACCGGGTTGAACACCCGCAGCACCACCGCGTCCAGCGGCGAGCCGGCCACCGCGAGGGAGCCGGCCAGCTTGGTCGCGCCGTACACGCCGACGGGACGGGCGTCCGCCTCCTCGGACAGCGAGCCGCCCGCCTCGCAGACGCCGTACTCCCCGGCCGAACCGATGTGCACCAGCCGGGTCTTGGGGGCGCCGAGCTGCAGCGCCTCGCAGAGCACCGCCGGACCGCGGGCGTTCACCTCGGCCAGCTTGACCGCGCTGCCCGCCACCGCGCCGGCGAAGTTGACCACCGCGTCGGGGGCCAGCGCGGCGAGTTCCTCGCCGAGCGGGCCGGGCTGGGCGCAGGCCAGGTCCAGCCGGAGGTCGTGGGCGGGCCGTCGGCCCGCGGTCAGCACGGTGGCACCGGGCAGCGACCGCAGGACGGCGGTGGCGTGGCGGCCGAGGAAGCCGTCCCCGCCGAGAAGCAGGATCCTCACGCGGCCCGTCCGTCGCTCTCGGCGCCCGCGGTGGCGGGCGTCTGGTCGGTGTCCGCCGCAGTGCGGGCGTCGGGGACCGACAGCTCCGTGACCGACGGCGTGACGCCGCCCGCCTCGAACGGCATCAGCATCGGGCGGATGCTCGCGAACTCGGCGTTCGCGCGGTCGTAGTCGTCCGGGCGGCCGATGTCGAGCCAGTAGCCGCCGAAGTCGTAGGAGGACGGCGGGGTCCGGGCGGCCAGCAGGTCGAGCACCAGCTCGTCGAAGCCCAGGGGCAGGCCGGGGGTGTACTTGGCGAGCGCGGAGCGGGACACGCCGTACACGCCCATCGAGACGCGGTAGTCGATGCTCGGCTTCTCCTGGAAGCCGGTGATGCTGCCGGACTCGGTGGTCAGGACACCGAAGTCGATCTTCACCTGGCGGGCGTAGGTGGCGATGGTCAGCGGGGCGCCGGACGCCTCGTGGTGCTTGAGCACCCCGGCGAAGTCCAGGTCGGTGAGGATGTCGCCGTTCATCACCAGGAAGTGCTCGGGCAGGCGGTCCTGCATGGTGAGCAGCGGGCCCATGGTGCCGAGCGGGCTGTCCTCGACGGCGTAGCCGACGCGCAGGCCCCACTGGGAGCCGTTGCCGACGTAGGCGCGGATGATGTGGCCGAGGTGGCCGATGGCCAGGGTGACGGTCTTGAAGCCCGAGGCGGCGAGCTGACGCATCACGATCTCCAGGATCGCGTGCTGGTCGCCGATCGGGACGAGAGGTTTGGGGAGCGCGGTGGTGTACGGGCGGAGACGGACGCCCTTACCGCCGGCCAGGATCACTGCATGCATGGTGTTTCCCCCACGGAAGGTATGTGCAGGACACGAGCCTTGAGAACCAGAGATGGCTGGATCGGTGCGGCAGGTCAGACGTTGTAGATGTCGGTCTTGTAGCGGGCCAGGTTGGCCGGGTCCCGGAAGAACTCGATGGTCTGCTCCAGGCCCTGCTCCAGGCTGAAGTTCGGCGCCCAGCCGGTGGCCTCGCGCAGCTTGGTGGCATCCGCGACCAGGCGCATGACCTCGGAGTTGGTCGGGCGGATGCGCTGCTCGTCCTCCTTGACGACGAGGTCGACGCCCATCAGCTTGCCGACCAGGGTGACCAGGTCGCCCACCGAGATCTCGCCGCCGGTGCCGGCGTTGAAGGTCCGGCCGACCACGGCCTCGGCGGGGGCGGTGCCGACGGTGCGGAAGGCGTTCGCGGTGTCCTTGACGAACATGAAGTCGCGGGTCGGGCGCAGGTCGCCGAGGGTGATCTCGGTCTGGCCGGCGGCGACCTGGGCGATCACGGTCGGGATGACGGCGCGCATCGACTGGCGCGGGCCGAAGGTGTTGAACGGGCGCAGGGTGACGACCGGGGTCTCGAAGCTGGCGTAGTAGCTGTCGGCCAGCCGGTCCCCGCCCGCCTTGGAGGCGGCGTAGGGGGACTGGGTGTTGATCGGGTGCTCCTCGGTGATCGGCACGGTCTGCGCGGTGCCGTAGGTCTCGCTGGTCGAGGTGTGCACCAGGCGCTGGATGCCCAGGTGGCGCACCGCCTCCAGCACGTTCAGGGTGCCGGTGACGTTGGTGTCGACGTACGAGTGCGGGGCCCGGTAGGAGTACGGGATCGCGATCAGGGCGGCCAGGTGGTACACGGTCTCGGTGTTCTTGACGAGGTCGATGACCGAGCCCGGGTCCCGGACGTCGCCGAGGATGATCTCGACCGAGTCCAGCACGTCCTTCGGCAGGGTCTCCAGCCAGCCGAAGGAGGAGAAGGAGTTGTACTGGACCATCGCGCGGACCTGGTGCCCGTCGGCGACCAGGGTCTCCACGAGGTGGGAGCCGATGAAGCCCTCGGCTCCGGTGACGGCGACGCTGCTCATGCGTGATTCGCTTTCTGCTTCTCGGGGGTTCGACCGGGCCCCGTGGCGGGGCCGGCCGGTGCTGGGTCCGGCCGGTGTCGTGGTGTTCGTCCGGCCGTGCAGGTGGTTCGGGCGTGCGGGTGTTCCGTTGTGCTCAGCGGTGCTGGGTGGTGCGGCCGAGCACGGGCCCGGCGATGGCGGTGAGGACGAAGGCGGCCGCCCCGCAGCCGATCAGCTGCAGGAGGGTCGGATCCGCACCGGTCAGCAGCCCGGCGCTCTCGGCACCCGCGGCGGCCAGACAGATGAGGGCGGTGCTCCAGCTGAGCCCGAAGGCGTTCAACAGCAGCGCCAGCCAGAGCGAGCCGCCGAGGAGCAGCAGCGCGCCGAGCTGCGGGACGCCGAGCGCGGGGGCGCCGGGCCACAGCACGGTCGCGGCGGCGTCCAGCGCGGCCACGGTGGTGAGGTAGATGAAGAGGCAGCCGAGCAGCACGCCGCCGGTGCGGCGTACGAACTCGCCGGAGGTGTGGCTGACCCGCAGCGCGGCGACGGCCATCGCCCGGTAGCGGAAGAGCAGCCACTCGGCCAGGCCGAGGCTGAGCGTCAGGGCGATCATGGCCGGCCCGGTGGGGGCGGTGTGGGCGCCCCGCGCGGCGCCGGTCTCGACCGCCTCGTGGATGGTCACGCCGAGGCCGGCGATCAGGGTGAGGGTGCCGCAGGCCAGGCCGAACAGAAGGTGCGGGATCTCCTGACGCAGCTGCAGCCTGACCTCGGCGGCGTCCTTGCCCTCCTTGTCGCCGCGGATGCAGAGGACCAGCTCGCGGGCGGCCAGGCCGACGGCCAGCAGCAGCGAGGTCAGCAGGACCACCGTCCGGACGACCTGCGGGACGTCCACCGCGAGCACCACGCCCGCGCCGACCGAGGCCGGGGCCAGCGCCAGCAGCAGGAACTTCTCGCGTCCGAGCACCAGCAGCACGGTCGCCGCGCCCAGGTAGGCGGACTGCCCGGCGGCGAACAGCAGTGCGGCGAGCGGCCCGCCGACGACGTACGCCGCGCTCGCGGCGATCAGCGCGCCGACCGGTGCGCCGATGCTCAGGCAGATCGCGGAGTCCCGGCGCCGCAGCCGGCTCAGCCAGCGGTACGCGCGGTGCGCGAGCGCCTGGTTGAAGGCCCAGCTGGCGACGGTGGCGACGGTCAGCGCGAGCATGCCGGAGGGCAGGCCGAAGCGCATCCGGGTGGCCGCGAACAGGTTGGCGCCGAGCAGGTAGCCGAGCCCGGGCAGGGCGAACACCAGGCCGCGCACGACGCAGCGCCAGGGGTCGGCCCGCCAGGGGTTGGCGAACTCGGAGCTCGGGCCGGGGTAGCGGCGCTCGACCTTCTCGAACAGCTCCTCGGCGACGGTGAACGCGTCGGGGCGGCCGTACAGGAGGGCGGCCTGCTCGTCGGAGAGGCCGTCGGACTCCAGGAAGGCCGCGATCTCGAAGGGGTGGACGGCGTCGGCACAGACCTCGCGCAGCCGATCGGCGAGCTCGTCCAGCGGGTCCGCGGAGAGGCCGAGGTCCTCAGCGGGCGCCGGCTGGGCCGGCAGCGCGGGGCGACGGCGCTTGATCGGCAGCGTGCGCAGCTGCACCGTGTGGTCGGCGCCGGCCTCGTCGGGAACGAGACGGATGGGACCGCTCATGCGCCGCCCACCTCGCTGCGCTCGGCGGACGCTTCGCGGAACGCGCACCTCTTGACGGCTCGCTCGCTTCGCTCGTTCACGCGCCCACCTCGCTCGGCTGGGGCTGGGCGACGGTGAGCTGCTGGTCCCAGCCGGTCGGGACGTCGTCGCCGACGGCCACCACGCCCTCGGGCATCCAGCGGGCGGTGCCGAGGAGCTCGGTGTAGATGCCCCGGAAGCCGTCGATGTTCTGGCGCAGCGTGAACTGCTCGATGACCCGCAGCCGGGCCTGCTCGCCGAGCCGCCCGCGCCGCTCGGCGTCGCGCAGCAGCTCGATCGCGGCGGCGGCCATCGGCTCGGGCTCGCGCGGCGGGACGACCAGCCCGGTGTCGCCGACGGCCTCGCGCACGCCGCCGACGTCCGTCGAGACGGTCGCGCGGCCGCAGGACATCGCCTCGATGAGGGTGAACGGGAAGCCCTCGCTGATGCTGGAGAGCATGACCACGTTGCCCGCCGCGTACGCGTCGGTGATGTCGGCGACGCGGCCTTCGAAGGCCACCGAGTCGGCGATGCCGAGCTCGGCGGCCAGGGCTATGCAGCCGTCCCGGTACGCCTCGCCGCCCTTGGGGGTGCCGCCGAAGAGCCGCAGTCGCGCCTCGGGGATCTCCCGCCGGACGATGGCGAAGGCGCGGATCAGCGTCTCCAGGTCCTTGATCGGGTCGACCCGGCCGGCCCAGCTGAGGGTCGGGGTCTGCGGCTCGGGGCCCGCGGGCGGGAAGGCCGCCGGGTCCACGCCGTTGTAGACGGTCCGGATGTTCGCCGACGGGGTGCCGCCGCGCTCCTCCCAGCGCCGGTTGTACCGGTTGCCGGGGGTGACGAGGGCGGCCTGCCGGTAGCTCTCCTCGGCGAGCATCCGGTAGAAGCCGAGCAGCAGCGCCTTGACCGGCCAGCGGTACGGGCCGGTGCGGTAGCCGAGGTAGCGCTCGCGCAGGTAGATGCCGTGCTCGGTGAGCAGGAACGGTACGCCGTACTGCTGGGCGGCGATCAGCCCGGGGAGGGTGGCCAGGCCGCCGCTGGCCGCGTGGGCGACGCCGTCCGTCGGCGGCTCGACCGCCAGCGGGCGCAGCGCGTGCTCCAGGAGGTCGGTGGCGTTCAGGGCGTCGTGGAGGGTGGGCCGGGAGGCGGCCGTGGGGAGGTAGTCGCGGGTCCAGACGTGCTGGAGGGTGCGCAGGGCTCGCTCGCTGCGCAGCGCGGGGCTGAGCAGCCCGCGCCGGGCGAGGTCGGCGAAGCCGTACAGCTCGGTGCCGAAGTGCGTGGTGTAGACCGGGTCGAGGATGGAGTGCAGGAAGCGCTCGTACGCGTTGAGGAAGCGCCGCATCTCGCTGCCGCGCGGCGCCCTGGCCTCGGCGGCCGGGCCCCACAGCGGCGCGGTGGTGACGGACCGGACGTTGGCGGGCAGCTCCCAGGCGAGCGGCTCGTGACCGGTTCCGGTGACGGCGATGATGTCGAAGTCCACGTCGGGCATGCCCTGAACGAGCTGGTCGCACCAGACGCTCACGCCGCCGTGCTGGTGCGGATACGTCCCCTCGGTGAGCAGGGTGACGCGCATCTCCTGTCCCCCCTCCTGTTCTTGCGTCGGGTGTCCGGCCTGGGTGGCCGGAACGTGAGCCGTGGCAGGGCCGGGCCGGATTGTCCCGGCACCGGCCCCGCCATCGGGTCTTACGTGTTACCGGGAGCCGGGCTTGCCGGCGTGCTTCCTGTCGAGCTCGGCCGTCCCCCCGGAGGCCATGGCGCTCTTCACGACACCGGCGGTGCTGCCGTTGCGGTTCTGCTGGACGCCCTTGCCGGGCACCGGGGTTCCGCTACCCGGGACCAGGACCGGAGCCTTGGTGCGGGTGGTGTCGCTGGGACCGGCGGGGACCGGAGTGGCGACGCCCTGGGGAACCACCTTCTTGTCGGCCGGGGCCGGGGCCGGGACGGACTTGGCCGCGACGCTCGGCGCGACGGCGGCCGGGGCCGCCGGAGCGGCACCCGAGGACAGCTGCAGCGTGACGGAGCTCTGCAGCGCGCCCGGCGCCACCCAGCCGGAAAGCGTACCGGCGTAGGCGGAACCGAAGGCGGTCGAACCGATGGCCAGCTTCTGAGTAGTTCCCGTCGGCATGGTGGCCTGGACCTGAACGCCGGCCGGCGCGGAGACGGTGACGGTGTTGCCGATCTTGTAGGCGGTCACCTGACCGGCGGCGACGGCCGCGTTCCACGCACCGCGCTTCTGGAACTCCTGGCCGATCTCGCGCTCACCGAGGTTCACGACGGGCGCGCTGTCGGCGTAGAGCGAGCGGTAGGTGCCGAGGACCTTCTCCAGCACCGGGTACAGGATCCGGCCCTCGGAGAGGTTCGACTGGTGGATGAAGTGCGGACGCGGGTCGTTGTTCATCACGTGGCCGAGGTCGATCCGCGCCTCCAGCGGCACGATGTACGACTGGTAGCCGGTGTTGACGTCCAGCGGCTTGGGCAGACAGGTGGAGCTGGGGTTGTTCTCGCAGATCCCGCTGCCGCCGTCGGCCTTGCTGGTGTAGATCCAGTTGTACTCGTCGGTCTCCTCCACCGCCGAACCGGCGTTGTAGAAGACGTTCATCGGGTAGCGCGGCACGGTCAGCGTCGAGGAGCCGACGGCCCGCTGGGCGGGCTCGCGGGAGGCGTCGCTGCCGGTGAACTTGATGCCGTTGGCGGCGAGCGCCGGCGCCAGGTACGGGTTGTCGCTGGTCTCCTGCGGAGCGGTCAGCAGACCGGAGTGCTCGCCGGTGACCAGGACCTGCGGGTCGACCTTGAGCCCGTTCTTGGTGGCCCAGTCGAAGTTGTTCTTGATCTGGGTCTGGACGGTGTTCTGGTCGACCCAGACCGTGTTGCCGGAGGCGTCCTTGGTGCAGCGCCACGGCACCACGGTGACGTCCTGGACGCAGCCCAGGTACGGGTGGGTGTAGGTGTGGTTGACCCAGCGGTAGCTGTTCTGGTCGGCGATCATCTGGTTCGCCGTGGGGTCGACCGTCGTGTTGTTGTCGGCCTTCCAGTCCTCGCTGCCTCCACCGTTGAACACCATGTCCAGGGTGAAGTTGTTCGTGGTCATCCACTGCTTGGCGTACTGCGCGTCGGCGGGGGTCATCCGGATCGGGGTGCCGGTGTCCGGGGTGCCGGGCGGGCAGGTCACGTCACCGGGGGTGCACTTCAGGGTGGTGGACCAGCGGTCGTCCGCCAGGAAGACGTCGTCGACGTGGGCCGCGAAGTAGTTGCGGTCGTAGCCGAGGTGGACGCCCTGGGTGATCCAGTCGACCATGCCGCGCGCCAGCAGGCGGTACTGCTGCTGGTACTGGTTGTAGACGAACGTGACGACCAGTTCCTTGCGGCCGTCGTGGGTGTACTCGCCGACGAGCGAGCCGCGCGACGAGGCGCCCGGGATCGGGGCGTCGACGAGGGGGGTGAACGAGGCGCCGGCCGGCAGGCTCGCCAGGGGGGTGGCGAGGTACCCGTAGCTCTCGCTGACGTTCGGGTCGTTGTCCTCGAAGGGCACGGAGCCCTTCAGGTAGCCGAACGGGCCCGAAGTGCCGGCGGTGGTGGTGGCGGCCTGGAAACCGTCCAAGGTGCCAATGTAACCGGGATTTTGAGCCCAGTTCAGGCCGACGGACGGGCTGGCGAACGTGTACGCGTCGATCTGGCGGACGTTGAATGCCGCCTCGTACGTCGCGATCGCCGTCATCTCGGCCGGCGAGTTGGCGAAGGGGTTTTCGTTGGGCATCACGATGCCCTGGTACTTGCCCCGCGGCAGCCCGTTGATCGTGTCGCTCAGGAAAGCGGCGTTGATGACGGGGCGGTTGGGGTCGCTGAGGGTGACGACCTTGTACGGGGTGCCCTGACTCTTCAGTTCGGCCGTGATGGCCGCGACGGAGGGACCGCCGTCGTCGATCACGAGGACGGTGAGGTCGATCCTCGGCGTCGTGGTGTCGCCGTGGGCCAGGGTGATCTGCAGGCCGCTGGCCAGCAGAACTGCCGCCGCGCAGGCGGCAACTCTTCGGGTCGCTCGACCCATGGTGATCCTCCCCTTGGGACAGGCGCATCGCTGCTCGGCGGTCGCCTGTCCTGTAGCTGTTCGCGGGCAGCAGGGCTGCCCGGCGCCCATCCTGGTCGAGGGTCGGCTCCGCGAGGGACCAATTGGGCGAGAGTGCAGCAAACCTGTTACCAACGTTCATGGCGAAGCCATGAAGGCGCTGATTGTGACCGGAACAGCATCGGCCATGCAAATGATGAATTGAAAATGAAAAACCGGAACCTGACTGCTACGCGCCGTTACCAAGCGTTGTTACCGGCCGGGCGACGTGGTGGGGCCCGGTGGACACCTACACTGGGGTCGTTGCGCATGACACTCTTGCACATCTCATCGTGCCATTGGGCAGGTTCATGCAATATCGGGCACCGCTGTGCCATGTGACAGTCCGAATATGCAATGGAGGCGCCCGCATGGCCGATCAGCAGACCGGGGCCGGCGGTTTCGGCGGCGTCCGGAATGCGGAGCCCAAGCGGAACGGAATGACCCAGGTCGGGCGCAGTCTCGGGCTGCGCGGCGCGGTCAACGCCCGCGATCTGGGTGGCTGCCGGACGGCCGACGGAAGGGTCCTTCGCCCCGGGACGGTCCTGCGCAGCGATGGCCTGAACCACGTCACCGCGGATGACCTGAACGCGCTCCGGGCGCTCGGTCTGCGCCGCGTGGTCGACCTCCGCAGCCTCGACGAGGTCCGCGAGGCCGGCCCCGACCGCGTCCCCGGGCTCCCCGTCCCGGTGCTCGCCCGCGACCTCCCCCCGGGCACCGCGGTGACCGTGGAGCCGGACGCCGAGGACGGCGTCACCCTGCACCATCTCCCGGTCTTCGCAGCGGACTTCGACATCTACGTGACGCTGCGCGACGCCCTGGCAGACCGCAGCCCGGAGAAGCAGCGCGCGCTGCTCGGCGACGGCCGCGCCGCCGCGATGATGACCGGGCTCTACCGCTGGTTCGTCACCGACGGGCTCGCGCGCGAACGGTTCGCGGACGTGCTGCGCCTGCTGGCCGCCCCGGACGGCCCGCCGCTGCTGTTCCACTGCACGGCCGGCAAGGACCGCACCGGCTGGGTCTCGGCGCTGCTGCTGACCGCCCTGGGCGTCGACCGCGAGGCCGTCGTCGCGGACTACCTGCTGACCAACGAGCGCGCGGCGCCGGTCGTGGCCCGGGTGATGGACGACTTCGGCACCCGGGGCCTGATGCACGAGCCGCGGCTGCTGCTGCCGGTGTTCCGGGCCGACGCCGCCTACCTGGCGGCGGCCTTCGAGGAGATCGAGGCGGGTTGGTCCGGTTTCGGGGCGTTCTGGCGCGACGGACTCGGCCTGGACGACGAGGTGCTGGCCGGCCTCCGCGACAACCTGCTGGACGGAGCGGCGGGCTGAGGCCCGCCGGGCCCGTCAGCCCTCGCTGATGAGCCCCTCCCGGAGCTGGGTGAGGGTCTTGGTGAGCAGTCGGGAGACGTGCATCTGGGAGATCCCGATCTCCTCGCCGATCTGCGACTGGGTCAGGTTCCCGAAGAAGCGCAGCATGATGATCCGGCGCTCGCGCGGCGGCAGCTTGGCGAGCAGCGGCTTGAGCGACTCCCGGTACTCGACGCCCTCCAGGGCCAGGTCCTCGTAGCCGAGCCGCTCGGCCAGCGGCCCGTCGCCGTCCTCCTCGCCGGGGCTGGAGTCGAGCGAGCTGGCGGTGTAGGCGTTGCCGACCGCGAGGCCCTCGACCACGTCCTCCTCGCTGACGCCGAGGCAGGCGGCCAACTCGGGCACGGTGGGGGAGCGGTCCAGCCGCTGGGCCAGCTCGTCGCCGGCCTTGGTGAGGGCGAGCCGCAGCTCCTGGAGCCGCCGCGGCACCCGGACGGACCAGCTGGTGTCCCGGAAGAAGCGCTTGATCTCGCCGACCACCGTGGGCATCGCGAAGGTGGGGAACTCCACCCCGCGCTCCGGGTCGAACCGGTCGATCGCCTTGATCAGCCCGATCGTGCCGACCTGGACGATGTCCTCCATCGGCTCGTTGCGGCTGCGGAAGCGCGCCGAGGCGTACCGGACCAGCGGCAGGTTGAGCTCGATCAGGGTGTCGCGCACGTAGGCGTGCTCGGCGCTGCCGGGCTCCACGGCGGCCAGCCGCAGGAAGAGCGAGCGGGAGAGCGTGCGGGTGTCCAGCCCGGTGCCGGGCGCCGCCTCGGGCGCGTCGGGGACGGGCGGCGTGGTGGAGGGCCCCCGCTGCAGCGGGATGCGCTCCTCGGCGACCACGGTGCCGTTGGCCTGACCAGCGTGGATCTCCGCAGTGCCCAGCTCTCCGGACATGCGCCCACCCCCTTGTGACTGACGGTTGAACGGGTGCCGACGCGCGGGTGTTCCCGGCGACGGCCCTCCCCCTCCATACCGGCACACGATCCCCGGCAAACCCGATCGTCGCAAGATGTCACACGGCGGTAACGCGGAGCGATCTCAGTCTTCCCAGGAGTTGCCGGTGCGAAGCCTCGTCAGGATCCGCGAGAGCAGCCGGGAGACGTGCATCTGGGACATCCCGAGCTCGGTGCTGATCTGCGACTGGGTCAGGTTGGCGAAGAAGCGCAGCATGACGATCCGCCGCTCCCGCTCGGGCAGCTGGACCAGCAGGTGGCGGACCATGTCCCGGTGCTCGACCTCGGCGAGCGCGGAGTCCTCGTAGCCGAGGCGGTCCAGCAGGGCGAGCCCGCCCTCGTGCTCCTGGGCCGCCTCCAGGGAGGCCGCGTTGTAGGCCCGTCCGGCGTCCAGGCAGGCCCGGACGTCCTCCTCGGGGATGCGCAGGCTCGCGGCGATCTCGGGCACCTTGGGGGTCCGTCCGTGCAGCACCGTCAGCTCCTCCATGGCGCCGCTGACCTGCACCCACAGCTCCTGGAGCCGGCGCGGGACGTGCATGGTGCGGACGTTGTCCCGGAAGTAGCGCTTGATCTCGCCGAGGATGGTGGGCAGCGCGTAGGTGGGGAACTGGACGCCCCGGCTGGGGTCGAAGCGGTCGATGGCGTTGATCAGGCCGATCGTGCCGACCTGGACGACGTCCTCCATGGGCTCGCTGCGGCTGCGGAAGCGGGTGGCCGCGTAGCGCACGAGGGGGATGTTCACCTCGATCAGCGCGGCGCGCACCCGCTCGCGCTCGGGCGCGTCGGGGGGGAGCTCGGCCAGGCGCTCGAACAGCACCCGGGTCAGCGTCCGGACGTCGACCGCCGGGCGTCCGCCGGGGCCGCGCAGGCCGTCCGGTCGGAGCTCCCCGGCTGGGCTGATGATCCCCGCGAGCGCCTCGTCCACGGACACGTCACCCCTCCCAAAGTCGACTACGGCGGGCCCTGCGGAGCGGGTGTCATGGCTGGTTCCCTATGTCGCCATGTCCGGCAAAACCGGTCATAGCATCACAAGGCGGGCGCAGGTCGGGCAAGCACCGGCGGAGGTGTGTTGATGCGGTGCCGGTGCTTCACCGGGCCCGCCGGTGAGGCGCCGCAAGGATCGTTCCCGGACGGACCACGGCGCCCCGCCCGAGGTCCGGGCGGGGCGCCGCGGTCCGTCCGGGGGAAGCGCCCCGGGGCGGACGGTGGTCTCAGACCTCGATGTCCGCGATCACCCAGGTGGCGAACTCGCGCCACAGGCCGGCGGCCGCCTGGTGGGCCGGGTGGGTCAGGTAGGCCTGGAGCGCCTCGCGGTCCTCGACCAGGCTGTTGATGGCGTAGTCGTAGGCGATGTCGCGCTCGGTGGTGTTCCAGGCGCACTCCCACTCGCGCAGCTCGGGGATCAGCGAGCCGAGCTCGGCGAACGCCTTGGCGCCGGCGAGCGCGCGCTCATCGTCCTTGCTGACGCCTTCGTTGAGCTTGAACAGGACCAGGTGCCGGATCACGATGCCGCTCCTCGCGGACGGGGGTACAGAGGGTCCCGCCCACCGTAGCCGGTGCGCCGCGGCGGCTCGGCGGCCGTCCGCCCGCTGGTCGGAGCGGTTACTTGATCAGTCCGGTCATGAAGGTGCCGACGGCCTTGGCGGCGTTCGAGATGCCCTCGAAGCCCAGCTGGACGAGCTCGGCCGAGCGGGCCGGCGAGGTGATGATCGAGTAGAGGACGAAGATGAGCAGGAGGACCATGCCGATCTTCTTCGCCTGCGCCATCGGGTGACCTTCCTCCCAGCTGTGGGCCGCCGTCATCCGGGTCCCCGAGCGGCCCCGCAGGGGCAGCTTATCCACCGGACGGGCTATCAAGTGTGCGACGCGTTCGCCCGGCGGGACGAAGGTCCCCGCGAGTGGGGCCTTTCTCCGGGTGCCCGAGCGCGGACCGGGCGGCAGGATGGATGGCGTACCGGGGACCTGGCAGGAATTCCCGGTGCGTGGATCCGGAGCTCCCCGCTGTGGGACCGGGTGCCGCGGCTCCTCCCCCGACCGCGCCACCGGTTGTGGGACTCCGACGGGGGAGCGGTTAGTCCCCCCGAACCGCTCCCCCCTCCAGGCTCCGTACTCGACAAGGGCGTTGGTGGTCATCGGCCCCGGGTGCGGAGCCCTTTCCGCGCCTGAGGGTGCGCGGAAACGCCGAGGGCCCGTCCGGATCGGACGGGCCCTCGGGCTTTCTGGCGGTAGCGGTGGGATTCGAACCCACGGTGGAGTTGCCCCCACACACGCTTTCGAGGCGTGCTCCTTTGGCCGCTCGGACACGCTACCGAGAGGAACTCTACCGGACCGGTGCGGCGGGAACGAAATCCGTGCCCGGCGGACGTTCAGCGGGCGGTTCCGCGGTGGCCGTCGAAGAAGTCGCGGAGCTGCTCGCCGCACTCGTCGGCGAGGACGCCCCAGATCACCTCGGGGCGGTGGTTGAGCCGCCGGTCGCGCATCACGTCGAAGAGCGATCCGGCCGCGCCCGCCTTCTCGTCCAGCGCGCCGTAGACCACCCGGTCGATCCGGGACAGCACGATCGCGCCGGCGCACATCGTGCACGGCTCCAGGGTCACGACCAGCGTGCAGCCGCCGAGCCGCCACTGCCCGACCTTCTCGGCCGCCTGGCGGATGGCGACCACCTCGGCGTGCGCGGTCGGGTCGCCGACCGCCTCGCGCTCGTTGTGGCCGCGCCCGATCACCTCGCCGTCCGGGCCCAGGACGAGCGCCCCGACCGGGACGTCGCCGGTGGCCGGCGCCAGGGCGGCCTCGGCCATCGCGAGGCGCATCGGCGCCGCCCAGCGGTCACGGACCGGGTCGGGGCGGACGGGGGCGGGCAGCGGGGTGATCGGGAGGGCTGCGGGGGTGGCGGACTGCATGGCATCCAGTGTCGGGCATCCGGCGACGGACACCGGTCGGGCCGCCGGCCGCTACCGGACCGCTTCCAGGACCTCGCCGCAGCCCAGGGCCTCGGCGATCTCCTCCAGGGCGTCGCCCGGCACGGCGCCCTCGCCGCTGAGGGCGAGCAGCTCGTCGGAGGGCAGGCCGAACTCGGTCAGCAGGTGGGAGTCGCCGAGCGGGCCGACCGGGACGCCGCCGGGCGGCGCCGCGTCGTCAGCGGCGTCGTCCACCGCCTCCTGCGCCTCCTCGCTGTCCTCCAGCTCCACGACCAGGTGGTCGAGGTCGCCGAACTCGCTCTCGCCGGCCTGGTCGACCAGCTCGTCGGTGAGGACGGAGCCGTACGAGCTGCGGGCGGCGGCGGCGCCGTCCGACACGAAGATCCGCGGGTCCTCCTCGCCGTCCACCCGGACGATGGCGAACCAGGCGTCCTCCTGTTCGATGAAGATCAGGACGCTGTCGTCGTCCTGCGCGGCGTCGCGGGCCAGGTCGGCCAGGTCGGCCAGGGTTTCGACGTCGTCGAGCTCCGTCTCGCTCACGTCCCACCCGTCCTCGGAGCGAGCAAGCACTGCAGCGAAGTACGCCACCAGGGACACTCCCAAGATCATCGGTCTCGGCTGTCGGCGCGCACGGGCGACGCGAACATCTGGCCGCCCCCGCGCCAGAGGCGGTCCGCTGTTCGGACCGTCCCATCGGAATCGTGACAGAAAGCCCGCCCTCGCGGGGGGTGTTCGGCAGCGCGTCTTTGCAGGTCGTGTCGGAAGCGTCGGTCTCCGGCCGGCCGCGCGCCGCCTCGGTCGTCCGGGGACGGCCGAACGGCGGACCCGGGCCGTCCGGAACCGTCTCAGATCCGGAAGGTTCGCATCCGCATCGCTTCGCGCATCCGGCGCTCCTTGGTCCGCCTGGGCTGGACCCGCTCCCGCAGCTCGCGCGCCTCGGTGAGCTCGCGGAGGAAGACGGCCCGCCGTTTGCGGCGCTCCGCCTCGGTCTCCTGGGGGCTCGCCGGCGGGCCCGCGCGGCCGCCCGAGGGCCCCCTGGGCTCCTCCGTCGAGCCGTCCCCGGCCTTCGGGTTGCTCGTCATAAGACGTGACATTCCCAGAACGGCCCGGTTGATACCACGGCGACCGGTTCCGTCCGGACATTCGCCGTACGTCACGGCGTGTCACGGCAGAGTGAGCCCCGGCGCGCGCCGCGGGGCCCGCGGCGTGTCGTACAGGCGTCCAGGGCCGGGCTAACCTCGGTACATGCGTCTCCACGTCGTCGACCACCCCCTGGTCGCCCACAAGCTCTCCACCCTGCGCGACGAGCGCACCGACTCGCCGACCTTCCGTCGCCTGACCGACGAGCTGGTGACCCTCCTCGCGTACGAGGCCACCCGGGACGTCCGCACCGACGAGGTGGAGATCACCACGCCCGTGGCGGTCACCACCGGCACCCGCCTCAGCTACCCCCGTCCGCTGGTGGTCCCGATCCTGCGCGCCGGCCTCGGCATGCTGGACGGGATGACCCGCCTGCTGCCGACCGCCGAGGTCGGCTTCCTCGGCATGGTCCGCAACGAGGAGACCCTGGAGGCCTCCACCTACGCCACCCGGATGCCGGACGACCTCTCCGGCCGCCAGGTCTACGTGCTCGACCCGATGCTGGCCACCGGCGGCACCCTGGTCGCGGCGATCAAGATGCTGATCGAGCGCGGCGCCACCGACGTCACCGCCGTGGTCCTGCTGGCCGCGCCGGAGGGCGTCGAGGTGATGAAGCGGGAGCTGGCGGACCTGCCGGTCACCGTGGTCACCGCCGCCCTGGACGAGCGCCTGAACGAGAACGGCTACATCGTCCCCGGCCTCGGCGACGCGGGCGACCGCCTCTACGGCACCGCCGGCTGACGCGGGATCCCCTCCGAACGACCGAGAGCCCCCCACCGCTGGGGGGCTCTCGGTCGTTCGTGCGCGCCGTGCGGGCCGTGCGCCGCGTGCTCAGCAGCTGCCGGTGGCGGTCGGGGTGGGGGAGGGCTTGGTGGCCAGCGCGAGCGCGGCCGCGGCCTGGGTCTCGTCCAGGAGGGCGTTGTAGCTGTCGCCGATGACGAAGTCCACGCTGGCATCGGTCCGCGCGTCGGCGGTGGCGGTCGCCCCCGCGATCTGCGAGCTGAGCAGGGTGGACGCGCCGGCGCCGGCCGGGCCGGCGATCACCTGGGCGGTGCCGGGCACCTTCTTGTCCAGCTCGGCCGGGGCGTTGCCGACCTTGCCGATGGTGAAGCCGCGCTTCTTCAGCTCGTCGGCGGTCCGCCCGGCGAGGCCGGCCTTCGTGGTCGCGTTGTAGACGTTCACGGTGACCGTGGCCGGCTGCGGGATCGCGTGCGGGTCGCCCTGCGCGGCCGCCGGGGCGCCGGAGGCGGCGGGTGCGCCCGGCGTGGCCCCCGGCGTGGGGGCGGCCAGCGCCTTGCCGGAGGGCGTGGCGCAGGCCTGCGCGCTCGCGTGCTTGTTCTTGCCGGTGAAGATGTCGTAGACCTGCACGCCGCCGAGTCCGATCAGGGCCAGCGCGAGCAGCGCCGCGAGCCCGGCGATCACCTTGCGGCTCCTCTTGGGCGGCCGGCCGAGACGCGGATAGGCGTTGCCGGTGACGCGGTACTGCTTCCCCTTGAGGCCTTGGGGAGTCAACATGCTCACGGTTTGTCTCCCCCTCGGTGCCGGGGTGGGGTCGGGATGACTCGGGATCTCGGGATGACGACGAGTCGGCCGACGGGGACGGTTCCCCAGGTCGCGGCCGTAGTCAGCAGATTAGTGCCCGATGCCCGCGAAGGTACTAAACGATCATCATCTGGAGTATCCCGCTACCCGAAAGGGTGTACGGGAGGGGCGCACGGAGGCGTCCGGGTACGACGGGACCGCCCTCCGCCTCGGTGGCGAGGGGCGGTCCGGAAGCGGGCGGGCCCGCCCGTCACTCCATGTCGAGGACACGGGCGTGCAGCACCTGGCGCTGCTGCAGCGCGGCCCGTACGGCCCGGTGCAGCCCGTCCTCCAGGTAGAGGTCGCCACGCCACTTCACCACGTGGGCGAAGAGGTCCCCGTAGAAGGTCGAATCCTCGGCCAGGAGGGTTTCGAGGTCGAGCTGGCCCTTGGTGGTCACCAGTTGGTCGAGTCGCACCGGGCGCGGGGCGACGTCGGCCCACTGGCGGGTGCTGGTCCGGCCGTGATCCGGGTACGGCCGCCCATTGCCGATGCGCTTGAAGATCACACGGAAAGCCTACCGTTCGGACGGCGGATGGCGCAGCAGCCGCGACGCCGCCACGCGCCCGGGTGTGAACCGCAGGTGGACTTTTGTGGCTGTTTGATGGGAAATGTCGCGAACTTCGCCCCCGGTTTCCGGCCGGGTTCCGCCCCATTGGCGCGGCCCGGTCCCGCTCTGCCCGGGAGTGTGCCCCGATGTCCTCGGCCTCACCCCGCCGGCCGTCCGGGAGATCGCCGACGGGTACGCCTTCTCCGGGCCCGCCCTCGACCCCGGGGCGGTGCTGCTGAACGACCCGGCGGCGGCGCCTAGCCGGCGAGCGCGGCGCCGATCCGGTCGAGCGAGGACAGGCGCATCAGCCCGTAGTTGTAGAACTCGACCTCGGGCACGCCGAGTTCGCGCAGGACGGCGAGCTTGGCGGCGAGGTTCTCCGGGCCGTCGCAGTCCGAGGACATCGGGCGCAGGACCACCGCCAGGTCCCGCGGGCGGACGCCGTGCAGGGCGAAGGCGGCGATCTTCTCCCGGACGGCCTCCGGGGTCCTCGCGTAGCCGAGCGTCTCGATCTGGTCCGCGGCCCCGGCGAGCGCGGGCAGGTCGATGCCGGACAGCCAGCCCTTGCCGGGGCCGCCGCCGTCCATGAAGCTCAGCCGCATGCCGTGCCGCCGGGCCTCCGCGGCCAGTTCGGCGGCCAGTGAGGTGACCGTCGCGGCGGAGGCGTCCACGTAGGCGGCGAACGCGCCGTCCGCGAGCTCGTCCAGCGCGCCGGGCTCGGCGGTGGCCGTCTCGTCGGCGAGGCGGCGGCGCAGTTCGGTGCGCACGGCCGTGGCGACGTCGTCGGCCGGGACGCCCGCCCCGGCGGCGGCCGTACGGCAGTGCGGGCAGAAGCAGACGCCGAGCAGCGCCTCGGTGACGGGGCCGAGCTCCTCGAAGTAGCGCTCGTGGTGGTAGCCGTGGCGCAGGCCGTGGAAGTGCAGCGACTCGGCCCGGACCACGTCCACGCCGTAGCGCGCCAGGTCGGCGACGAGGGTGTGCGCGTACTCGCGGACCTCCGGGTTCGCCGGGCAC
Organism: Streptomyces sp. SP17BM10; assembly: GCF_036322405.1. NCBI lineage: Bacteria > Bacillati > Actinomycetota > Actinomycetes > Kitasatosporales > Streptomycetaceae > Streptomyces > Streptomyces sp. SP17BM10. The sequence goes on from NZ_JAQYXB010000544.1 coordinate 72,859, forward strand.
AGCTCGGTGAGGTGGCGGTCGCCGAAGGCGTTGGCCGGGGCGCAGTCGGGGTGGGCGAAGCCGAGCCGGTCGTTGTGGCAGAACACCGTCCAGGCGTGCAGCTTGAGGCCGCGTCGGCGGGACTCGGCGGCGGCTTCGGCGAAGGGGTCGCGGTCGCCGATGGCGCTGGACGGGACGGGCGCGAGGCGGCGGCCCCGCCAGCGGGCCGGGTCGGGGCGGAAGTAGGCGACGCCCGGCTCCAGGTAGCGGATCACCCGGTGGGGGTTGTGCGGGAAGACGTCCCTCGCCTCGTGGTAGACCGAGGCGAGGGTGACGCCGCCGACCCCCGCGCGGTCGGCGAGGTTGCCGAAGAAGGTGTCGGGGCCCTCGTCCAGCAGGTCGGTGGCGAAGGCGAGGACGGACGACTCCACGGTGCGGCTCCGGAGCAGGGGGCGGGGGCGCCGCCCACGCTAGCCGCAGGGGTGGGATTGGTCTATACCTGGCCGCTCGGGCGCGGCGCCGGACGGGCTAGAGGCCCAGGTCGTCCAGCTCCTTGAGCAGGGCGGAGCGGGAGTCGGCGGGGGCCGGCGCGGGCTCCGGCGCCGGCCGGCCCGGCTGGTCGCGGAGCAGGACGGCGGCGGCCAGTCCGCCGATCAGCCCGCCGAGGTGGCCCAACCAGCTGACGCCGTGGGCGACGGGCAGCACGCCGATCAGGGTGGTCCAGTAGACCGCGGCGACGCCGAGGCCGACCACCGCGTCCAGCAGGTTGCGGTCGAGGACCCCGCGCAGCACCACGTAGCCGAGGTAGCCGTAGACCATGCCGCTCGCCCCGGCCGTCACGCTGTTCGGGTTCTCCAGCAGCCAGACCAGGAGCCCGCCGGAGACCGCGATCACCAGGCTGGCCAGCAGGAACTTGCGCATGCCCCGGTAGGCGGCCAGGAAGCCGAGCACGAACAGCGGCCAGGAGTTGGAGATGATGTGGTCCCAACTGAAATGCAGGAACGGCATGGTGAACATCTCGGGCAGGTCGTCGACCCGCTCCGGGCGCAGGCCGAACTCCCGGGACAGGTCGTAGTCGTCCAGCCAGTTCACGACCTGCACGGACCAGATGACGGCCTGGATCCCGAGCATGGTGAACAGCGCGCGACGGGAGTCCGAGAGCAGCTGGGCGAATTTCGAGGCCATGGCGTCGACTTTAGGGGCGACCGGATCGGACGTGCACCCCGTTACAGTGACCGGTGTCATTCCGACCGTGAGAGGTGCACGCCATGAGTGTCCGTCCGCCGCTTCCGTACGAGTTCCTGCCGCAGGTGCCGTCCTTCCCGCTGACCAGCGCGGACATCACCGAAGGCGGCACGCTGGCGCAGGAGTTCATCCACGCCGGCGGCAACCTCTCGCCGCAGCTGTCCTGGTCGGACCTGCCGGAGGGCACCCGCGGCATCGCCGTCACCTGCTACGACCCGGACGCGCCGACCGGTTCCGGCTGGTGGCACTGGCTCGCGCTGAACCTGCCCGCCGAGACCACCGGACTGCCGCGCGGCGCGGGCTCATCGGACGACGCCCTGCCGGGCGCCGCCTCCTTCCACGGGCGCAACGACTTCCCGGGCAACCGCTACGACGGCGCCGCCCCGCCGCCCGGTGCCCCGCACCGCTACGTCTTCGCGGTGCACGCGCTCGACGTCGAGGAACTGGACGTCTCCGCCGACACCCCGCCGGCCCAGGTCGGCTTCCACCTCACCTTCCACACCCTCGGCCGGGCGCTGCTGACCGCCGAGTTCGGGGTCTGACGCCTCAGGAGCCGTCAGCCCGGTCGGCCGCGCGGGAGGCGCGGCCGGCCAGGGCGCGCAGGTGGGCGATCAGCTCCGGCGGCTCGTGCACCTCGAACTCGCAGTCGAGCAGCAGCAGCCCGGACGCCAGCCACTTGAGCGAGTCGCCCCGGGAGTGCAGCCGGCAGGTGCGGTCGTCGATCGGCTCGATCCGGTGCTCCCCGGTCCACGGCATCCACCGGTCGACCTCGTCGGCGGGGCGGTGCACGGTGGCGACCATGGTGTACGCCGTGTTCCGACGGCGCAGCTTGTCGGCCACGAACGCGGCAGCGTCCTCGGCGGGCAGCGGGCGCGGGGCGAACCGCGCGCCGGTGGGGAAGGGCTCGCGGAGGCGGTCGACGCGGAAGAGCCGCCAGTCGTCCCGGTCCAGGTCGAAGCCGACCAGGTACCAGCGGCGGCCGGTGGAGACCAGGCGCTCGGGCTCGACGTTGCGGCGGGTCTCGGCGCCGTCGCGGGCCCGGTAGCCGAAGCGCAGGCGCTCGTGGTTGGCGACGGCGCCGGCGATCAGGGTGAGGTCGTCCGGGTCGACGGTCGGACCGTCCCCGGTCATCAGCGGCACGGTGGCCGCGTTGAGCGTGCCCACCCGGTGGCGGAGCCGTCCGGGCAGCACCTGGAGCAGCTTGCCCAGCGCCCGGACGGACGCCTCCTCGATGCCCACCACCGCGTGGCCGGCCGCGGCCCGCAGCCCGACCGCGATCGCGACCGCCTCCTCGTCGTCCAGGAGCAGCGGGGGCATCGCCGTCCCGGCGACCAGCCGGTAGCCGCCGACCGCGCCCATCGTGGCCTGCACGGGGTAGCCGAGGTCGCGCAGCCGATCGATGTCGCGCCGGATCGTCCGGGCGCTGACGCCGAGCCGCTCGGCGAGCTCGCTGCCCGGCCACTCGCGCGGGGTCTGCAGCAGGGAGAGCAGGCCCAGCAGGCGGGCCGGGGTGTCGGTCATGCCGACCAGGATGCCGGAGAACTGGGACAGGATCTGGCCTACATGCCCCCTAGCGTCGTCCACGTGCCGACGAGCGAGACGAACGAGGAGCGTGTGATGAGCACAGTGGACACCGACCGGCGGAGGTGGATCGCGCTGGCGATCGTGATGGTCGCCTCCTTCATGGACCTGGTGGACGTGACCATCGTCAACATCGCCGTCCCCAGCATCCAGGAGGACACCGGCGCCTCCTTCAGCGCCATCCAGTGGGTGACCGGCGGCTACGCGCTGGCCTTCGCGATCGGCCTGATCACCGGTGGGCGCCTCGGTGACATCTACGGCCGCAAGCGGCTGTTCCTGGTCGGCATCGGCGGCTTCACGCTCGCGTCCGCGCTGTGCGGCCTGGCCACCGGCCCGGACATGCTGGTCGCGATGCGGGTGCTCCAGGGCGGCACGGCGGCGCTCATGGTGCCGCAGGTGCTCTCGATCATCCACGCGACCTTCCCGGCGGAGGAGCGCGGCAAGGTGTTCGGCATGTTCGGCGCGGTGGTCGGCCTGGGCGCCGTCTCCGGTCCGCTGATCGGCGCGCTGCTCACCGAGTGGGACCTCTTCGGCCTGGCCTGGCGGCCGATCTTCCTGATCAACCTGCCGGTGGGCCTGGCCGGTCTGCTGGCCGGGCGCCACTTCATCAGCGAGTCCAAGGCTCAGAAGGCGCTCAAGCTCGACCTGGTGGGCGTGGCCCTCGCGAGCGTCGGCCTGCTGATGCTGATCTACCCGCTGACGCACGGGCGGGAGGCCGGCTGGCCGCTCTGGGGCTACCTGTCGATGGCCGGCAGCCTCGCGGTGTTCGCACTGTTCGTGGTGTACGAGAAGGCCAAGGCCCGGCGGGACGGCTCGCCCCTGGTGGAGCTCTCGCTGTTCCGGGTGAAGTCCTTCGCGGCCGGGATCGGCGTGCAGCTCACCTTCGGCGTGGTCTGCGGGATCTTCTTCCTGGTGTGGACCCTCTACATGCAGATGGGCCTCGGCTGGAGCCCCCTGAAGGCCGGTTCGACCGGCATCCCGTTCTCGCTCGCGGTCTCGACGGCGGCCGGGCTCTCGGTGCAGAAGCTGGTGCCGCGGTTCGGGCGCCGGGTGCTGCAGACCGGTGCGCTGGTGATGGCGGCGGGCGTGCTCACCTACATCGGGGAGGCGCACCGCTACGGGACGGCGATCGCGCCCTGGCAGATGGCGCTGCCGCTGGTCGTGATGGGCCTCGGGATGGGGCTGATCGTCGCGCCGATCACCGACGCGATCCTGGCGGAGGTGCCGCGCGAGCACGCCGGTTCGGCGTCGGGCCTGATCAACACCGTGCAGCAGGTGGGCAACGCGCTCGGGCTCGGCCTGGTCTCGGTGGCCTTCTTCGGGGCGATGGACGACGTCGTCGCGCCGGCGGAGGTGGGGAACGCGTTCAGCGGGGCTTTCGAGCACGCGATGTGGTGGGTCGCGGGGGTGCTGGTGGTGGTGTTCCTGCTGATGTTCGCGCTGCCGCGCCGGAAGGCCGTCGCCGCGGGCGCCGAGTCGGGTACGGAGGCGGTCGGGGCCGCCCGGGAGCCCGAGCTGGTCTGACGGTTCCGCACTGCCGAGGGGCCCCGGTCGCGATGCGCGGCCGGGGCCCCTCGCGCGCACACTGGAGGGGTCATGGACCGTGTGGCGGTGGAGTCCTCGGTGCTGCGCTCGGTCGGGTACGACCGCCGGGCGCGGCTGCTGGAGTTGGAGTTCCTCGGCGGGCGCGTGTACGAGTACGCGGCCGTGCCGGCGCGGGTGCACTGCGAGCTGATGGCGGCGGACAGCCACGGGCGCTACTTCGTCCGCAGGATCCGGGGGCGGTACGCCTACCGGCGGCTCAGCTGATCCCGCCGGCGGGGCGCGGCCAGTCGGGGGCCGGGTCGACGGGCAGCAGCGGGCGCAGGGCGCCGATGCAGCCGCCGATGCAGGCGTCGCGCAGCTCGGTGCGGGTGCAGGTCTCCTCGGTGAGCCAGTCGACGACCAGCACCTGGACGAACACCAGCCAGCTGCGCAGGACTTGGGACACGGCCGCGCGCGTGTCGTCGTCGGCGAGCGGGAGCACGCCGAGGAGGCGGGCGCGCAGGGCGTCGAGCTCGCTGGTCATGATCGTCTGGATCACCGGGTCGCCGGCCAGCACGCGGTTCGCGGCGAGGACGGCGTGCCGGTTCGCGACGAAGTGGTCGAGGTGCGCGTCCATGCCCTCGACCAGCTGCTCGACGAGGGTGTCGGCCGGGTCGAAGCGGGACTTGCCGAGCAACTGGTCGGCGGCCTGCTGGTAGACGGCGGCGAAGAGGTCGCGCTTGCTCGGGAAGTGCCGGTAGAGCAGGGCGCGGGAGACGCCCGCCTGCGCGGCGACCTCCTCCATCAGCACCTCCTCGTACGGTCGGGCGGCGAAGAGTCCGGCGCCGACGGAGAGGAGCTGGGCGCGGCGGTCGGCGGGGGAGAGGCGCTGGCGTGGTGGCACGGGGTGAAGGCTACTTGACACGTGTCCACTAGCGGGTGCCTCATGGAAGTAGACGCGTGTCAACCAAGCGGCGCGCGCCGACCGAGTGTGGGGTGGGTGGCGTCATGGCCAGGGCACTGCGGGCGCTCGTGTGGACGATGGGGATCACGTGCGTGGCGATCGGCCTCGCACACGTGCTGGTGGGGAACGCCGTGTTCCCCGGCGAGGAGCACGCCGGGGCGACGATCGACAGCTGGGGCCGCTTCATGGGCGCGATCTTCGCCGGGTACGGCGCCGCCTGGATCCGGCTGGCCCGGCAGGCGACGATCCCCGCGCGCTCCGTCCGGTGGCTCGCCGGCGTGTTCCTGCTCGGCGGCGCCGGACGGCTTCTGTCGCTCGCGGCGACGGGCTGGCCGGGCGCGTTCCAGGCGGTGCTGGCCGCGCTCGAACTCGGCCTGCCGCCGGTGTACTTCTGGCTGGCGGACGCCGACGAGCGCCGGGCCGCGGCCTGAGCCGCCCCCGGAGCTCCGGGTGGCTCAGCGCGCCTTGGCGGTGGCCTTGGCCTCCTTCGCGGCGCGCTTCGCCTCCTGCTTGAACTCCCGCACCAGGACGAGGGATTCGGGCCCGGTGATGTCGGCGACCGAGCGGTGCGCGCCCTCCTCGCCGTACGCGCCGGCCGCCTCGCGCCAGCCGTCCGGCCGCACGCCGTACTGCTTGCCGAGCAGCGCCAGGAAGATCTGGGACTTCTGCTTGCCGAAACCGGGGAGCGCGTTGAGCCGGCTCAGCAGCTCCTTGCCCGTCCGCACGTCCTTCCACAGCGCGGCGGCGTCGCCGTCGTACTGCGCCACGAGGAACTGGCAGAGCTGCTGCACCCGCTTGGCCATCGCGGCCGGGTAGCGGTGCACGGCCGGCTTGGCGGAGAGCAGGGCCACGAACTCCTCGGGGTTGTACGTGGCGATCTCGTGGGCGTCCAGGTCGCCCCGTCCGAGCCGCTGGGCGATGGTCAGCGGGCCGGTGAACGCCCACTCCATGGGCACCTGTTGGTCCAGCAGCATGCCGACGAGCGCGGCGAGCGCACTGCGTCCGAGCAGTTCGTCGGCCTCGGGCTGCTGTGCGAGCCGAACGGTGACGTTCATGGGCCCTCCTCGGAGTGGATCGGTCGGGTAGGCGCCCAGTCTGGTCGACGGGGCGGGAGGGGCGGTGGTCAACACGCCCGTAGGAGGGGAAGTCTTGGGGATCGGGGCCTTGGCGGAGCTGGTTTGTTCGTTGGCGTAGCGGTTGTTGGGGGCGTCCGGTGCCAACACCCCACCGCTGGGCGGAACATTTTTTCCCCCGCGGCGGTCACACTCTCCGCTCCCGGCGGGTCGAAGGAGTGTCGGACCAACCAGCCACCGAGTGGGGAGCACTTCAATGTCCGTGGCCTACGTCATCGTCACCGTCCTCGGCGCCGTCATGGCCGGTTTCTCGGCCGGATCGGTCTTCGCCGGAGCCAAGTACGTCGTCGAGCCGCTCGCCCAGTACGGCGTCCCGCGCAGCTGGTGGGTCTGGCTCGGGATCGCCAAGGCCGCGGGTGCGGCCGGCCTCCTGGTGGGCCTCCTCGTCCCGGGGATCGGCCGCCTCGCCGCCGTCGGCCTGATCCTCTACTTCGCCGGTGCCGCGCTCACCGTCGTCCGCGCCCACCACTACGCGCACGTCCCGTTCCCGCTGATCTACCTCGCGCCGGCGGCGGCTTCGCTGGTCCTCGGCCTGGCGGCCTGAGCGGCCGGTCCCGCAGTGCGCCTCCCGGGAAGGACGGGCCGAACCCGGCCCGTCCTTCCGGCTGTTCGGGGTGCTGGGGCTCGTGGGTGGTGCGTGCGCGGTGAGGGCGCTGCGCTGGTGGCGCGCGCCGGGTGGGCGTGCGCTCCGCTGGGCGGGTGGTTGTGGCGGATGGTGCGGGTGGGGCTCCTGATCCCGTACGGGTGAGCCACCGTTGGCCGGTCGCTCGGGCGGAAGTTCGACCGGGGGTTCGATCAAGTGGGTCATCTCATATGACTGTTCTTGTTGTGCCGGTGCCGGGAAGGGGGCGCGCGTCATCCTTGGTCCAAGTCGACGCGTCAAGAAAGGCTCGCCCGCCGTGACCCAGCCGTTCGAACTGCCGTCCTTCTACGTGCCGCACCCGGCACGGCTCAACCCCCATCTCGACAAGGCCCGCTCCCACTCCTCCGACTGGGCACGGGAGATGGGCATGCTGGAGGGGTCCGGCATCTGGGACCAGGCGGACCTCGACGCCCACGACTACGGCCTGCTCTGCGCCTACACCCACCCCGACGCGTCCGCCGAGGTGCTGTCGCTGGTCACCGACTGGTACGTGTGGGTCTTCTTCTTCGACGACCACTTCCTCGACATGTACAAGCGGACCAACGACCGCGAGGGCGGCAAGGCCCACCTCGACCGGCTGCCGCTGTTCATGCCCGCCGACCCGACCGCCCCGGTCCCCGAGCCGGAGAACCCGGTCGAGGCGGGCCTGGCCGACCTCTGGCGGCGCACCGTGCCGACGATGGGCGAGGACTGGCGGCTCCGCTTCGCCGAGAGCACCCGGAACCTGCTCAACGAGTCGCTGTGGGAGCTCTCCAACATCAACGCCGGCCGGGTCGCCAACCCGGTCGAGTACATCGAGATGCGCCGCAAGGTCGGCGGCGCGCCGTGGTCCGCGCAGCTGGTCGAGGTGGCCGCCGGGGCCGAGGTGCCGAAGGAGGTCTCGGGTTCGCGCGCGCTGCGGGTGCTGATGGACGCCTTCGCCGACGCCGTGCACCTGCGCAACGACATCTTCTCCTACCAGCGGGAGGTGGAGGACGAGGGCGAGCTGAGCAACGGCATCCTGGTGCTGGAGCGGTTCCTGGAGTGCTCCACCCAGGAGGCCGCCGAGGCGGTCAACGACCTGCTCACCTCGCGGCTCCAGCAGTTCGAGAACACCGTGTTCACCGAACTTCCCGTGCTGTTCGCCGAGACCGGGCTCGAACCGATCGGCCGCGCCAAGGTGCTGACGTACGTCAAGGGCCTGCAGGACTGGCAGTCGGGCGGGCACGAGTGGCACATGCGGTCGAGCCGGTATATGAACGGCGGGGGCATGAACGGCGGGGGCATGAACGGTGGCGGTGCGGCGGCGGATTCGCGTGCCGCCGTCGTGTCCGAGACCGGGTGGGACCCGTTCGCGATCGGCGGGATCGGCACGTCGGCGCTGGACCTGGTGCGCGGTGGCGGGCCCGCGCCGGAGGCGTCGGCGACGCATGCCGGGCCGGGCGGGGCGGATCCGGCGGTGCGGCGGGCGCGTTCGCACAGCCACGTGCCGTTCCAGCATGTCGGGCCGTCCCGACTGCCCGAGTTCAAGGTGCCGTTCCCCCTGGCGCTGAGCCCGCACCTGGCGGGCGCGCGCGACCGGGCCGTCGAATGGGCCCGGCGGATGGGCATGTTGGACGACCTGCCGGGCGCTCCCGGCTCCGCGCTCTGGACGGCCGAGTCCACCCGGGACTACGACCTCCCGCTCTGTGCGGCCGGTATCCACCCGGACGCCACCGCCGGCCAACTCGACATCGAGTCGGCCTGGTTGCTGTGGGGCACCTGGGCGGACGACTACTTCCCGCAGGTCTACGGACGCGCCCGTGACCTGGCCGGTGCCAAGCTCGCCGTCGAGCGGCTGTCGCTGTTCATGCCGGTCGACGGCAGCGGTCCGGCGGCGGAACCGGCCAACGCGCTGGAACGCGGCCTGGCCGACATCTGGGAGCGGACCGCCGGGCCGATGACCGCCGACGCCCGGCGGACGTTCCGCCGTGCCGTCGAGACCATGCTCCACAGCTGGACCTGGGAGATCTCCAACCAGGTGCAGCACCGCATCCCGGACCCGGTCGACTACCTGGAGATGCGGCGGGCCACGTTCGGGTCCGACCTCACCATGAGCCTCAGCCGGATCGGTCACGGGCGGACCGTGCCGCCCGAGGTGTACGAGCACGGCGTGATGCGGTCACTGGAGAACTCGGCGGCCGACTACGCCTGCATGATCAACGACCTGTTCTCGTACCAGAAGGAGATCGAGTACGAGGGCGAGGTGCACAACATGGTCCTGGTGGTCCAGAACTTCTTCGGCTGCGACTACCCGTCGGCCGTCCGGATCGTCGACGACCTGATGCACTCGCGGCTCGACCAGTTCCGGCACGTCGTCGAGCGGGAACTCCCGGTCATGTTCGACGACTTCGGGCTCGACGACGCGGCGCGCGGGCTGCTCGTCGGGTACGTCGGGGAGCTGGAGAACTGGATCGCGGGCATCCTGAACTGGCACCGGGAGTGCCGGCGGTACGCCGAGGAGGACCTGAAGCGGCACTTCGGGCGCGCGGTGCCGCAGGTGCCGCAGGTGGACGCGCCCCGGGGCGGGGTGCCGCGACCGGGAGCGGTGCCCGGCGGGCCGACGGGACTGGGCACGTCGGCGGCCCGCGTGGCATCGGCGCTGGTCGGCTAGCCGGGAGAGAGACGTGCCGCGGCCGGTCCGGGTGTGGCCGGGCCGGCCGCGGGCGCGCGGGCGAACGGGGGACTGGCTAGGGTGGCGAAATGGGGGCAAACCTGGCGCAATGCCGTACGAGAGGGCAGACACATGGCCGCGCTACCTGAAGGCACACCCTGCTGGGCCGACGCGATGTTCACCGACCTGGAAGGCGCCAAGACCTTCTACGGCGACGTCCTCGGCTGGACCTTCGGCGAGGGCTCGTCGGAGTTCGGCAACTACACACAGGCCTACTCGGACGGCAAGGCCGTCGCCGCCATCGTGCCGCCGATGCCCGGCCCGGACGGCACGCAGGCCCCGTCCGCCTGGTGCCTGTACCTCGCCTCGCCGGACGCCGCCGCCACCGCCGAGAAGATCCGCGGCAACGGCGGCGAGGTGCTGATGGGCCCGATGCAGGTCGGCGAGTTCGGCACGATGGCGATCGCGAAGGACCCGGGCGGCGTCGTGTTCGGCGTCTGGCAGGCCGGCACGCACGAGGGCTTCGAGAAGCAGGGCGAGCCCGGCGCCTTCTGCTGGGCCGAGGTGCTGACCCGCGACCCGGCGAAGGCGGACGCCTTCTTCCCGGCGGTCTTCCCGTACGGCGTGCAGAGGATGGACACCGAGCAGGTCGACTACAAGATCTTCCGGATCGGCGAGCAGCCGGTGCTCGGCCGGATGGGGATGGGCCCGGCGGACCTGCCGCCCGAGGTGCCCTCGTACGTGAGCGTGTACTTCGCCGTGGACGACGTCGACGCGGCGATCGCCCGCCTGCGCGCGGGCGGCGGCGTCGTGCACATGGAGCCGATGGACAGCCCGTTCGGCCGCTTCGCGGCGGTCGGCGACCCGCAGGGCGCCGCCTTCGGGATCATCGACACCGGGACGACCGCCGGCCCCGTGCCCGACCTGACGGACGCCTGATGGGCGAGCGCGAGGACCTCGTCGCGATGCTCGACAAGCACCGCGGCTTCCTGCGGTACACCGTCCGCGACCTCACCGACGAGCAGGCCGCCCGGCGCACCACGGTCAGCGAACTGTCCCTGGGCGGTTTGATCAAGCACGTCGCCGGGGTGGAGGCGCGCTGGATGCGGTTCGCGCTCGGCGGCGCCGAGGAGATGCGGCGCGGCGGCGGCTCGCAGGACGACTGGGCCGCCCAGTTCCGGATGCTCGACGGCGAGACCCTCGCCGGGCTGCTCGCCCGCTACGACGAGGTGGCCGGGGAGACCGACGAGCTGGTCCGGACGCTGCCGGACCTCGACCTCGCGCACGAGCTGCCGAAGGCGCCCTGGTTCGAGCCGGGGGCGACGTGGTCGGTGCGGCGCGTCCTGCTGCACGTCCTCGCCGAGACGGCGCAGCACGCCGGGCACGCGGACATCCTGCGGGAGTCCCTGGACGGAGCGAAGACGATGGGCTAGTGCCACCGCCCTAGGCGCACGGCTCCATGCGTACGCCGAAGAGTTCGCGCAGCGCGCGGTCCCCGTCGGGCGTGACGCGCAGGGCCCGGCCGGAGCCGATCCGCTGCACCCACGCGCGCTCCAGCGCCGTCCGGCAGAGCGCCGCGCCCAGCGCCCCGCCGAGGTGGCTGCGGCGTTCCGTCCAGTCCAGGCAGGCGCGGAGCACCGGGCGGGCGCCCTTGCCGCCCGCCCGGGGCGGCAGGTCGATGGCCTGCGCGGCGAGCCAGCCGCGGCCGTCCCCGGTGAGGACGAGCCCGGCGTCGGCGCTGACCAGGCCGCGGTCGAGCATGGCGTCGGCGACGGCCACGCCGAGGCGCCCGGCCAGGTGGTCGTAGCAGGTGCGGGCGCGGGCCTCGGCGCTGCGGCGGGTGGCCTCGCGGAGGTTGCCCGGGGCCGGGCCGCTGACGGCGGCCCCCGCCGCCGTCCCGGCGAAGGCGGTGAGGTCCTCGATCAGCGTGGCGACGGCGGGCCCGGCCAGCCGCACGTACCGGTGCCGCCCCTGCCGCTCCTCGGCGAGCAGGCCGCCCGCGATCAGGCGCGACAGGTGCTCGCTCGCGGTGGACGGCGCGACGCCCGCGTGGCGGGCCAGCTCGCCGGCCGTCCAGGCGCGGCCGTCGAGCAGCGCGCCGCAGAACGCGGCGCGGGTGGGGTCGGCGAGCAGGGCGGCCAGCTGGGCGAGGGACATGCCTCCATGGTCGCGCGGAGTCGTTTCGGCCGGGGCCGAAACGGGCGCCCGGCCCTTTCAGACCGCTGCCGCCGGCTGCCCCGCCAGCGCCGCCCGCAGCCACGCGTGCGCCCGGCCGAGGGTGGGCTCGTCGGGCGTGGTGAGTTCGCCGGCGAGCTCCCAGTAGCGCGCGATCACCGGGTCGTCGGTGGCGTCGAGCATGACCCGCAGCCGGCGCCGGAAGTCCGGCGTGTCGCGGACGGAGCGGGAGGCGGCGTGCGCGGCGACGAAGTTGTCGAGCGCCCCGCCGTCGTACGGGTCCCGGCCGGCGCGCAGCTCCACCGAGGCCAGGTCGTAGGCCTCGGCGAGCCCCGCGTAGAGCACGGCGGGCCGGTACTCGGGGTCCGTGCGGGCGAGCTCGTTCGGGCAGCCGCCCTTGCCGCCGGCGGAGTGGCCCGGACCCGAACAGCCCCGGGAGACGAGCGCGTTCAGCCGGGCGAACGCCAGCACCTGGGCGGGCGCCGGATCCGCCGGGGGCTGCGGGACGACCGTGTCGACGATCGCGGCGGTCAGCCGGGCGGGCATCCGGAGCGGCAGCGCGCGCCGCCAGAAGCGGGCCAGCGGGGTGGTGTCCGGCGGGGTGGACAGCCTGCCGATGAGCGTCAGGCGGTCGGCGCGCTCCTCGGGCGGGCACTCGTGCAGCAGCCGCAGGGCGGCCTCCCGCCAGCGCAAGGCGGTCAGTTGGGAGCCGAGCTCGCGCAACTGCCGGGCCACCGCGTCCTCCAGGGCGTCGCCCAGCGCCTCGTCCTGCTCCAGCAGCCGGCCGACCTCGGGGACGGGCACGTCGAGCGCGCGCAGCGAGCGGATCAGCCGCAGCCGCTCCAACGCCTCCGGCCCGTACCGCCGGTGGCCGCCGGAGCTGCGCCCGGCTTCGGGCAGCAGGCCGCGGTCGGAGTAGAAACGGACGGTCTTGACGGTGACGCCCGCGTGCTCCGCGAGCTCACCGATGCTCCACAGGACGGCCGGTGGCAAGGCTTGAACCTCCCTCAGGGGGAGTTCCTACGGTACCCGCATCGCCCGGCCGGACGGGGGTCGGTCGGGCGGACCACCAGCGACGAGGAGAACCGACATGACCGCATTCGTGCTCGTACCCGGCCACTTCACCGGCGGCTGGATCTGGCGGGAGGTGAGCGCCCGGCTCCGCGCGGCCGGCGCCGAGGTGCACGAGGCGACGCTCGCCGGCGGGGGCGGCGCCGGACTGGAGGCGCACGTCGAGGACGTCCTGCGCCTGATCGACGCCGCCGCCGACCCCGAACTCGTCCTGGTCGGCCACGAGTACGGCATCCACCCCGTCCTCGGCGCCGCCGACCGGCGGGCGGAGCGCCTCACCCGCATCGTCTACCTGGACGCCGGCCTGCCGGTGGACGGCGACCGGGCCGTCCAGCTCGTCCCCGACCAGCTCGCCCGCGAGCTGCTGATCGACCCGGCCCGCCGGCCCGCCGGCGGCCTCCTCCCGGCGCCCGGCCGGGGCGAGTGGCACCGCTGGGGCAGCATCGACGGCCTCACCGCCGAGGCGCTGGACCGGCTCACCGCGCTGGCCACCGCGCAGCCCGTCGCCAGCCTCGTCGAGCCCCTGCGGCTGTCCGGCGCCGTCGCCTCGGTGCCGACCACCGGGATCCTCTGCACCTCGGGCGGCACCAACATCGCCACCGTCGAGGCCATCGTGCGCACGGGCATGCCGCAGTTCCGGTTCCTGGCCGACCCCCGGGTGGGCTTCTTCGACCTCGACACCGGCCACTGGCCGATGCTGTCCCGACCCGACGAGCTCGCCGACCTCCTGCTCAGGGCCGCCGCCGGCGAGGGCCACCGGATCGCCCCGCCGGCCGACGCCGAAGCACCGGCGTTCTCACGCCCCCACGTCCTGGACACCCCGGAGCACCCACTGCCGGACTGTCCGCACGAGCGCGCCGGGAACCTCGACGTCTACCTGCCGGAGGCCGAGGGACCCCGGCCCGCCGTCCTGTTCGTCCACGGCGGCCCCGTCCCCGCCGGCACCCGGCCGACCCCGCGCGACTGGCCGGTGTACGTCGGCTACGGCCGGTACGCGGCGAGCCTCGGCGTCGTCGGCGCGACGGTCGAGCACGGACTGCACGAACTCCACGGGTACCCGCGGGCCGCCGACGAGATCGCCGCGGCCGTCCAGGCGCTGCGCGGCCACCCGCGTGTGGACGGCGACCGGATCGCGCTCTGGTTCTTCTCCGGCGGCGCCCTGCTGACCACCGACTGGCTCGCCGCTCCGCCGTCCTGGCTGCGCTGCCTCGCCGCGAACTACCCCGTCCTCGCGCCGTTGCCCGGTTGGGACGCCGTCGACCGGCGCTTCCGCCCCGCGGAGGCGGTGGCCGGGGCGGGCCGGCTCCCGGTCGTGCTCACCCGGGCCGGGCTGGAGGCGGACGCGATCGCGGCGACGGTCACCGGGTTCGTCGCGGCGGCGGGGGAGCACGGGGCGCGGCTGGAGGTGATCGACGTCCCGAAGGGGCACCACGGCTTCGAGGTCGCCGACCACACCGACGAGGTCCGGGAGGCGATCGCCCGGGCCGCGGCCTCGGTCCTGCGGCACCTGGGGGCGTAGCCTTCCGGGTTTTGGGGCTTCCGGGCTTCCGGGGATCTGCGCCTTCGGGCTTCCGGGCTTCGGGCCTCCGGGGGCCGGGCTTCCGGGCGTAGCCTTCGAGGCGTGGCCCCCGAGTACGCCGAGCGCGCGTCCCGCCTCCCCGGTGCGGTGGTGTGGACGCGCGCGGCCGTGCCGCGTGCGAGCGCGTCGCCCTCGGCGAACGCCGGCTGCACCGCCGTTCGTTGACCGCCTTCGGCTACGGCCCGAAGACCCTCGCCCGCATCCTCCGTCTGCAACGGGCCCTCGCTCTGGCCCGTTCCGGCGTCCCCTTCGCGGACACCGCGGCCCGGACGGGATTCGCCGTTGCGGATCTCAAAGTCCATTGCATCCCCTGAGCTGGGGTGTTGCAACGACTCCTAGAACCTAAGGTGATGGGGTGGTCCGGGCCTTCGCTCGCCTCCGTACCGGGCTACGCGGCGCCCGAGCGCAGCGTGAGCACGGTGATCTCGCTGGGGGCGAAGACCCGGAAGGGCGGTCCCCAGAAACCGGTGCCCCGGCTGGTGTAGAGCTGGGTGCGCTCCCCGTGCCGGCTCAGGCCGTGGACCACCGGCTGGTCGATCCGGACGAGGAAGTTGAACGGCCAGATCTGTCCGCCGTGGGTGTGCCCGGAGATCTGCAGGTCGATGCCGGCGGCCGCCGCCTGCGGGACGTACTTGGGCTGGTGGGCGACGAGCAGCACGGGCAGGGCGGGGTCGGCCCCCTCCAGGGCGCCGGTCAGGTCCGCGCTGTGCCCGGCCAGGCCGGAGGACCCCGCGGTGACGTCGTCCACGCCGGCGAGCACGAGGGCGTCCCCGCCGCGCTTCACCACGACGTGCCGGTTGTGCAGCGCCTCCCAGCCCAGGTCCGCCATGCGGTCCAGCCAGCCCTGGGCCTCGCCGCCGTACTCGTGGTTGCCCGTGACGTAGACCCTGGCCAGCTTCGAGCGGATCGTCCCGAGCGGCGCGGACTGCTCCCGGCGCTGGGCCGGGGTGCCGTCGGCGATGTCCCCGGCGTGGACCACGACGTCCGCGTCCAGCGCGTTGACCGCGTCGGCCACCCGCGCCGACCACCCCGCCCGGTCGATCGGCCCGTAGTGGGTGTCGGCCAGCACCACGACCCGGGTCCCGTCCAGCCCCGCGCCGAGCCGCGGGACGCGGACGTCCAGCCGCTTCACCCGGGGCACGCGCATCGCCTCGTAGTGCCCCCACCCGAGCAGCCCGGCCGACACCGCGGCCACGGTCAGGGCCACGATCCTGGCCCGCCCGGCCCCACCGACGTCGAACCCGCCCAGCACGAGGTCCACCAGACCGCCCAGCACCGACCAGGTCCACAGCACCCAGACGACGCCGAGGCTGGTGTCCGCGACCCGCGCGGCCCGGTCGTTCCGCCGGGACCCGTGCCCCGCGACCATCAGGAAGGGGAACGAGACCAGCCAGGCGACGAACACCCCCGTGCCGGTCAGGAAGACCGGCAACGGCCAGTCGGCCCCGGCCCCGAACAACGTCCACCAGGGCGGCAGACACAGGACGACGAGCACCCCGAGGAGCACCCCGACCCGCCGCCACCTCCGACCCGCACGCCCCACCCGAACCTCCGCCTCGACGGATTCACCCTCGTCCACAGCGCCGCCCCTACCGTCCATGCCCTCATCATCCGCCACACCCAACCGCCCCGGAACGGCACACAGGACACGAGAACGGCGAACGTGAGGAGGTTCAGGCGCGCATGGAAACGGCGCAAGCGCCGCGAGTCCGCCCGTTGGATCTTCGCGCTCGGCCTCGGTCTGCGTCAGGGCGAGGTGCTCGGGCCCCGGTGGAAGGGCGTCGGCATCGCCTGTGGCGTCGCGTGAGCGGGCCCTCGTCCGTGACCTCGTGAGCGGGCCCTCGTCCGTGACCTCTGGACGGACCAGGGCTACGTCTTCACGTCGGAGACCGGCGCGCCGCTCAGCGCTCCGGCACCGTCAGATGCCGGACTGCTCATCGAGCAGGAGTTCTGCCGCCGGGGTGTGGTTCCCGGTCGCTGAGGCTCCCGCCATCGCCGAGGAAGCGTTCTCCGTGGTGGTGCCGGGCGGGACCACCAGGAGGAGGAAGTGGTCCTGGAAACCCCGGGTGACGCTGACCGTCGCGTTACTGCCGGCGAACCAGTTGATCTTGACCATGAGGCCGTTCACCACGAGGGAGCGGGGAACCTCGTCCCAAGCCGGGGTGTCCAGGCCGACCCGGACGATGCGCCCGAGGTGGGCGCCGAGCGCGGTGATCAGGTCCGGCAGTTCGGCGAGGACGTGGTTCGAGCGGGGCCACCATGCGCCGTCGAAGATCCCCTCCCGAGTCATCGTCGGCTCCAGTACCAGGCGCGGCAGCAGCGGAACCGCG
Organism: Streptomyces sp. SP17BM10; assembly: GCF_036322405.1. Taxonomy (NCBI): domain Bacteria; kingdom Bacillati; phylum Actinomycetota; class Actinomycetes; order Kitasatosporales; family Streptomycetaceae; genus Streptomyces; species Streptomyces sp. SP17BM10. The sequence continues at coordinate 89,715 of NZ_JAQYXB010000544.1, forward strand.
GGCACGGACCACGGCCCGGAGGAGGAAGGGGTGGGGAGGGGGATCGGCATCATGCGGGGCCGCCCGTCCGGTCCGCGAAGGACCCATCATGACCCAGGGCGACACCAGCGCGGATGCCGATATCCGGAATGTCCTCGGCTGTCTTCCACGGTACTCCGCGGCGACCTCCCAGGGGCCGTCCGACCGCAGGAGTAGGCTCGAAGACATCCAGGGCATTCCGCATCCCGGTACCCGTTCCGGCTTCGTTCTGGGTGAAGGACGTTCCGGACAGCCTCGCGTGAGCCCGGAGACGGGAACGGTGTCCACCGTGACCACTCATTCCCCGCAGTCGCCACGCCCGGGCCACGGCCTCACGGTCGCCGACGCCATGGCCCCTTGCGACTACCAGATAGCCGACGACCGCACCGTCGACCAGGCCAACGACATCTTCCACAGCGCCCACGTCGAGTACCTGCTCGTGCGTGACCACAACGGCCGGTGCGAAGGACTGGTCACCCGCGCCGGGCTCCACCCGTTCCTGACCCGTTCCTGGGATGCCGAGCGGACCGCGATCAGCGCCACCGCGCACCAGCGCGGCCCGTTCACGTGGCCGACCATGGGGCTGGCGCTGGCCGCGCTCGCGATGCGGATCAAGCACCTGGCGGTCTGGCCCGTCGTCGACGAGGACGGCTACATCCTCGGCGTGCTCACCACGGACCGGGTCGCTGGTCTACTCGCCACCGGGCTGGTCTGAGCCGTGTCTCTCCTGGGCGTGCTCAGCTTGCCGCAGTGGTCACGGCAGGCGATGACGCACAGGGTGTCGGCCTGCCCGTCGAGGACGTCGACGAGGCGGTGCTCCCGGTCGATCCGGCGGGACCAGGCACCGGCGAGCTCGTGCCGCAGGGGCTCGGGTTCGCCGATGCCCTCGTCGGGGCGATCGCCGCCGCGGCGCGGCCGAGCAGACCGATTCCTCGCCGCCCGGACCGAGGCCGAGCGCGAGCACCTCAACCGCCTGCTCCAGCCGGCTCTACGCCGCGCACCTCCCCTCCACCGGCACGGCGTGGGACTCCGAAGTCATCAGGAAGCGGGGGTGGCAGTGGCCTCCAGGGTTCGCCGGATCACCCGGATTCCCTGGTCGATCATTGCGGCGATGGGCTCCGCCAAGCCGTGCGGCTGCAGGTCGGTGATCCAGACGAACCGGCTGCGGCGGCCGGCTTCGGCGAACACCTGCATGGAGGCGTGGTGGTGGACGACGTCCAGGGAGCCGCCCACCAGCGCGTAGGCGATACGCCGGGCGTCGTCATCCAGCGAGACGATGAGCTCGTGCACCACCGTGCCGTCCGCGAACGTCACCACTCGGACGTCGCCTTCGACGCGGGTGTCGGTGACGAAGCCGGGGGCGAGTCGCCGGTGGACCTCACCCCAGTCGCGGATCGCTGCCCAGATCTCTTCGGGGGCGGCGTCGATCGGGACGTCTCGGTGAATGGTTGCCATGGGGGTTCTCCGTAGGTCTCGGGCGGTCAGTTGGCGGCCGTGGCGGTGGGAATCAGGCAGAAGGGGTGGCCCTGGGGGCCGGCGAGCGCGGCCGGGCCGGCGCAGTCGACGACCGCGGTGGTGAGCTGTTCGAGAGCGGGCATGAGCGGTCTCCTGACATCGCGAAATCGTGAACGGCCGGAAGCCCCGAGGGCTTCGGGGAAGAGCCTCGCCCGGCCGCCCCGCCCGGGTCTTGAACATCCTTGCGGGGTGAGGTTGTCGGACCCGCCGCGTACCGTGCGGACCGTGCTCTCCGCCCGACCCATCGCCACCCGGCCCGGCTTCGAGATCAGCGCGGTCGCCTGCCGCAGCGACCACACCCGCTGGTCACCTCCCGAAGTCCGCGGCGACTACCGCGTGGTGCTGGTGCGGCGCGGCCGCTTCCGACGCCAGGCCGCCGGCGCGGCTGTCGACCTCGACACGAGCCTCGCCTACCTCGGCACCCCGGGGGAGGAGGAGAGCTTCGCCCATCCCGCGGGCGGCGACCACTGCACGTCGATCAGCGTGACGCCGACGCTCTGGCGCTCCCTGGCCGGGGACGGGAACGGGCCCTCGGCGGGGACGGTCTACGTCGATCCTCCGCTCGATCTCGCCCACCGGCGCATGCTCGCGGCCGCCCGCTCCGGGGACGTCGACTACGCCGTCACCGAGGAACTGCTGGCCCTGCTCGCGGCCGCTGTCGCCCGTACGGTGCCCGGGCATACGCGCGCGGCCGGGTCCTCGGCCCGCGACCGCGCGCTCGTCGCCGTCGCCCGCGAGGCGATCACCGACGAGCACCCGGCCTCCGCCACCCTCTTCTCCCTCGCCGGCCTGCTCGGTGTCTCGCCCTACCGCCTGAGCCGCGCCTTCCCACGCGAACTCGGCGTCTCGGTGACCCACTACCGCCACCGCGTCCGCATCGGCCGCGCCCTCGACCGCCTGGAGGCCGGCGAGGCCAGCCTCAGTGTCCTCGCCGCCGACCTCGGCTATGCCGATCAGGCCCACCTCACCCGGACCCTCCGCCGGCACCTCGGTCATACCCCGACCGCCCTGCGCCGCCTGTTGGACCCGGCGAACGGGACGCGGCTCAGTTAACGGTCGGACGACGGACCGCAGCGGGCTCGAGATCGAGCTGTCCTGCCGGACCGGGCGCCCAGGCCGGGCAGGCGGTAGTGCGATCACGGGCGGGTGATCGACGCCCTGCTGAAGTCCCGGATTCGGGCGCCATGGGAGGGAGGTCCAGGCCGAGCTCGGCTCGTGGAAAGGCAATTGCAACCAGGAGACGACGAAGGCCCGGGCCGCGTGTGGTCCGGGCCTTCGCGGAGGATACGAGATTCGAACTCGTGAGGGGTCGCCCCCAACACGCTTTCCAACTGTTCGTCCGACTGTCCAGGGACGGCCGGACCGGTTCTGGCCTGCGGTGGAGTAATCCGCCGACAGGGCTCTGAACGGCGCGGACGGAGGTGAATGCGACCAGAACTGCAACCAGAACTGGTCGCATCAGGCCTCCCCCGCGCGGTGGGGACGACGTCTCATTCGCATCACTCCTGGGTGCCGACCTTCCCCCATCGCGGGTGCACGGGCCACGGTGGACGGACCGGCCCGGGGCCGAGCGGGCGGAGTACCGTGGGAATGTCGGAACGGCTCGATCGGTCGGCAGCGACGGAGGACCGCCTTCGCGGTAGCGGACGGGGCGTGTGTCCGCGGATGGGTGGCGTGCCATGTCGGATGAATCCGGTACCTCGCACTACGGCCTTCTTCCGGAGCGGCTGCGGCAGGCCGCGAAGCCGGGGACGGTCCTGCTGCGCCTGGCGACCACACGGTCGCGGGAGGGCGCGCTGGACGGCGCCTGGTGGCCGCGTTCGCGGGATGTCGTCGCTGAACTGCCCGGCCTGGTCAGGGCGTTGACCGAACACCTGGGCCCCGTGGTGAGCGTGGGGCTGGACGCGGACGCCTGGGACGACGTGCCGGCCCGGCTGGTCGTCGACGGGCGGCCGGTGCACATCGACCGATACCCGGTCGGCGACGACACGGTGATCGTCACGCGGGGTGACCGCGATCACTTCAGCCTGCTCGTCGTTCCCCCGCAGGCGGCTCAGGAGGCAGCCCTGGCCGCGATGGCACGTGCGGTCGAGGCCGGTGGAACCGACTCGGCACGGCAGATCCTCGTTTCGACCGGCGTCGGCTCCGCGCCGCCGATCGAAGCGGTTTGAGAGGACCGGCATCGCAGGCCGGCCCCTCGGAAGGAGCAGGAAGAGGCAGGGGCGGTGGGATGTCCGTCTACGTGAAACTCTCGGCCGAGGCCCGGGCGCCGGCGGAGCCGTCGAGTGGGCCGCTGGACCTGCAGTACGAGGACGGCACGGACGACGGCGTCACCTTCGAGTACGACCTGCACCCCAGCGGGGCGCTTCGTGTCCTGCGGGTCTTCGAGGACGCCCCGCACCGGATCGAGGCGTGCTTCAGCCCCGGAGCGTGGCTCCAGGTCGTGGGCACCTATCTGCGAAGCGGCTCCGAGTACTGACAGCAGTCGGCTCCGGGCGGACCGCAGGCCTCGGGCGGGCGCTGGGTTGGGGTGCTCAGCGGCGCGCGGACCGGCCTCCGTGCCGGACCCGAACGGCGGAGAGGACCACCGCGACGATCAGTACAGCGATGCCGATGAACAGCAGGAAGAGCAGGTCCTTCGCGACGACGCCGACCAGCCCGAGCACGATGGCCACGATGATCAGGAAGAACACGAGTGCCATTTCGGTCTCCTTGGTGTCGCTCGGGGCCGCTGACGGGTGTGCGGCCCAACAGGACCCCTCCTGCGTATTGGCGGGTGCGGCGGGGGCAAACCTCGTGGCCGCAGCCTGTTGGGGTGATCTTCCGCCGGTCCGACCCCCGGCCGGGCCGGTGTGTCCGGCGGGCCGGTCGCAGCAGGCGACGTCTCCCGGTCGCGGTTGGTCCGCCCCGCCCCTACCGTCATTCCCGGGGACGGGATCGGCGGCGCGGGAGGCCAGGATGCGGCACTACCGATGGGTCTTGGAGACCCAGGACGATGACGGCCACTGGTCCCGGCAGGGCGGCGCTCCGATGAGGAATCCGCTGGAGTACGACGGGCCGCCCCAGCGAGCGGCCAATCACCTGCGGGAGGTGTTCGTGCGCACGCTCGCGCAACCTGCTCCCGGCCCCCGGGCGGTCAGGATCCGCCTCTGGGAAGGGGAGAGCGCCGCCGGCCCACCCCAGGCCGAGGCCGAGTGGTCACGCGAGTGACGCCCCCGGCCCGCGGCGGGCGCGGGCCGGGGGCCGCCGTCCTCACTACTACGCGGGTACCGGCCAGGAGGCTGCCCGGTCGCGGGCGACATCCGCCCGTCGTCCGGCCTCACCGGCCTCGTCGGAGGGGGCGACGGCAGACGGCAGGAAGTCGGAACGGGACGTCGGCCCTGCCGCACCACCACTCGTCTGCGCGGCGAGCAGGGCGCTCGCGGGCCCGGTGTTCGCCGGGTCGGCTGCCGCGGCCATCAGCCGGGCGGCATCGGTGGCATCCGTCTCCGGCGGGACGACCAGCAGGGTCAGTCTGCGCGGTGCGTACGAGAACACCGCGATCGTGTGCTCGTCCTGCTCGGTGGTGAACCAGCCGGCGTGGACGATGTGCCCGGTGACCGGGATGCGGCGGGGGATGACCGGCCACTGCGCGGGGTTCACGGTGATCCGGGTGACCCTGCCCCACGGCCCGTCGAGTGCGGCGGCCAAAGAGGGGACTTCGAGAAGGAGATCACGCGAGCGGGGCCACCAGGCTCCGTCCAGACGGCCGCGCCGCACATCGCTGGGAGTGAGGGAGAGCCGTGTGGCGGGTTCCGGGGCGGTGAGCGTCGTCGCACGATCGAGCGTCGTGGTCATGATCGAGACCTGTCTCCGGGCTCGGCCAGAGAGGTCGGGTCCGGCATTGCCATTCGCCGGAGACGACGCCAGTATCCGCTGCCGGCATGCGAAGTGCCTTCGGTGATACCCAGGCTACTCTCGGTCCGGCCCGGACCCGCCATGTTCGCAGCGGCAGCTTTCGCGGTCCGGCCTTCGGACAGGGGCCGCGCAACCGAAACCGCAACCACGAGACGACGAAGGCCCGGTGGCGGTCTCGCCGGAGTCGTTGCCACGCGTGGTCGGTTGTGCGGGCCGTGAGGAGTTCGGCCAGGGACTCGGCAGGGCTTACCAGCCGAGCGTCTTGCGTGGGGCGGCGGTTGCGCTGGTCGGCGACGGTGGCCAGGTGGCGGGGGTTTGGACGGACAGGTCGAGTGCTTGCGGGGGGCGCGTCCGCTCCGTAGGGCGACGGCCAGTTCGTGCCGCAACTTCCGTCGCCCTTGAACGTAGCGCGACGGGCGGGGTGCGCTGCGGCCGGGCTCGGTGGTGATCCCCGCACGGTGGCCGCCTTCTGCCGCCGGTCGGCGCTGCGGCCGTTGCTCCCCCCCTTGGCAGCTCGGAAGGTCTCCTCGACGGTCCGGCGGCGTCCGGTCACCCTGACAGCTTGGTGAGCGGGAGCGGGCGGGGCGAGTAGCAGTGCCGGAAGACGGGTTCACCGGGGCACCGGTTGCGTCGGACGAGCAGCCACCCGTGGCCGGGGGTGCCCGGGTGGGCTGTCGATGTCGACCTGGGCCCACTCGGGGAGCGCCGGCCCGTGGCCCCGATGCCCATCTCAGGCCCAGGCGCCCTTGTCGGGTCCAGCACACTGGCTGCTCAGAGCGTGCATGTGCGCTCCCAGGGCCCCGGGATCCGATGCCGGTTCCTGGCGACGAGCCAGTAGGCTCCAGCTGCCATCCGGGTGACTCCGGGCAGCGACAGCAGGCGCCCGGCGGCACGGGCGCCGGCGTTGCCGGTCCGGGCCCAGGCTGCGAAGGCGGCGGCGCCGCCGTGGCATTGGTCGCCCTGGACGAACCACATCCGGGTCCTGGCCTGGTCCTCGGTCAGCCCGTAGGTCGTCAGATCGGCGCCTTGCCAGGGTTGGACCACGCCGGCCAGGGCCAGGCGCGGCACGAGGAAGCGGATGACCGCGCGACAGAAGCCGCAGCTCCCGTCGTAGACGATCACTGGCGACACGGTGACGGGCATGCTCCGCCGTCCTTGTCTTGAGGGGCTGGCCTTTCAGCCGGCCGATCCGGTCTGTGGCGGTGCGGGCGAAGCTTCTGCCGTCGACAACGTCCCCACCCTGCCTCCGGTTTGTTCGCCGGTGCGCCGGCACGCGTGTCCCACGAACGTCCAGAATCGGTCCGGCAGGAACACGGCATCCGCAATGATCATTGCTCCGGAGAAGACCGGGAGTCCCAGGAGAACCGCGATGCCCACGTGCATGCCGAGGAGCAGGGCGAGCACGAGGTACTTGTACCTGCCGAACAGGACGAACGGAAATGCCACTTGCAGGAGCACGGTCGCATAGCTCGCGACGGCGACCAGCATCGGACGGCTGTCCACCAGGAGCGACAGAGCGGGCCACGGCCGGAACAGGTCGAGGTTCAGGACGTAGTGCAGGGCGGTTCCACTTCCCCAGGAGCCGCCCTGCACCTTGTACAGCCCTGCGGATCCGTAGAGGAAGCAGACCTGAGCCGCGATGACGAACATGCCGCAGTTGTGCAGCACCGTCGTCAAGAGCTGGCGTGCGTACCCGAGGTGTCCCACCGGGTCGCGCGGACCGCGGCTTCCTGCCGGTCGTTCGGCCTTGCCCGCGGATGATCGGATCCGGGCTCTGCGCGCATCGAGGGACCACCGACGGCCGCACGCGGTGAAAGGCAGGTACAGGGCCATCAGCAGGATGAGGTTGTCGCCTCCGTCCGTCATGAAGATGGCCTTGGCGTGGAAGGAGGCGACCACGAACGCGAACAGGACGGACACGGCCCGGGTGTGCCAGCCGAGCACGAACAGCACGGAGGCGATCAGAGCCAGTGCGTAGCAGGCCTCGAAGTACGCCTGGCTGTCGGACAGGGTCAGGATGCTGGACCAGTCCGTCTGGTGGAACAGCTCGGAGGCCAGCGCGGGCGTCCACGGTGAGCCAGGACCCCAGATCTCGTTGCGGTGCGGGAACTCCCTCAGCAGGAGGGCGAGGTAGAGCAGCCCGTACCCGATGCGCAGCACCGCCGCTGCGTAGAGGGAGACCGGCGGCCTGGTCAGGACGGTGCGCGGCGCTCCGAGGCCATCGAGCAGCCGCTGCGCGTGCGCGGCCGCGGCTTGTGCGGCCGGCTGGTGCGGTGCGGGGGCCACGCGGGGTGCCTGCTCAGTTTCCATCGGATGCCACCTTCCACCAGGGCAGGTACCTGGTCTGGGCCGGTGTGTTCGGACGGCGGCCGGCTGATGTGCCGGCGGCGATCGGCCGTGTGATCACCCGCAACTGGATGTCCTCGAATGCGTTGTGCCGGTCGGCGGATACACGGTTCACTGCGATGTTGCGCAGGTACTTCTGCAGCATCAGGGCTCGTTCTGACTTCGATTGGTCGTCGTTCCCGTGTGATGCGGCGTAGGCGTCCCAGGCGCGGCGCAGCATGTTCTGGGAGGTGTGGCTCGGGAAAGCGTTGTGGTTGATGGCGGCGTCGTCGACGGCGGTCAGGTCGAACCAGTCGCTGACCTCGCGGCTGCCCTCGGGAGAGGTGTGGAGGGTCCTCGCGGAAATCTGCTGGGTGACCGATTGCGGGTCCGGGGCGAAGAGTCGCCAGTTCTGCTCGAACAGCGGGTGGATCCAGGCGTTGATCTGCTTGCGGTAGCGCTGCGACACTTCGTTCGGAGGGGCGACGTACAGAAACACCATGACCACGTGGACAAGAGCGACCGCCATACACAGGGCCGCAGCGATGCCCACGGACGCCCGCAGTGGGCGCGGCAGATCTGCAAAGCCGGGGGGCCCGCCGAATTCCCCGGCCGAAGGCGGCACGTGCGGCACCCTGTCGGCGGTGACCGGGTCGTGGACCGGTCCCGAGAACGGGACCTCCACATCCTGCGGGCAGACGGCGCCGGCCAAGGTGTCGCGCCCAGTCGTTTCCATCGTCGTTGCTCCCCTCGCACAGTGGCCGCTGTGATCTTCTGAATGCCTGCCCGGTGCCGCCCCCAAGCGGCACGCGACGATCTGCACGAGATTCGTCGTGTGCCGCTGGAGGCCACCCTTCACCGAGCGGACGACCGCCTCGCAGTCACCGTCACGGGCACGGCTCCGGCGGGCACGGCTCGGGCGGGCACGGCTCGGGCGGGCATTCCCCGCCGGTCGTGCCGCCGGTGGTCCCGCCGGTCGTGCCGCCGGTCGTGCCGCCGGTCGTGCCGCCGGTCGTGCCGCCGGTCGTGCCGCCGGTGGTCCCGCCGGTCGTGCCGCCGGTGGTCCCGCCGGTGGTCCCGCCGGTCGTGCCGCCGGTGGTCCCGCCGGTCGTGCCGCCGGTGGTCCCGCCGGTGGTCCCGCCGGTCGTGCCGCCGGTGGTCCCGCCCGTGGTACCACCGGTCGTCCCGCCGGCACACGTCTCACGGGTGATCGTGTTGGTGTCCAGCGTCACCGACCCGTTCCGGGCCAGGGCCCGACCGTCGATGGTCGTCCCCGTGGTCACGGTGATCGACGTGAGGGCCAGGATGTTGCCCACGAAGGTGGAGTTGGTGCCGAGCGTGGCGGAGCTTCCGATCTGCCAGAACACATTGCAGGGTGCAGCACCATTGATCAGGTTCACCCGGCTGGCGGAAGCGGTCGTCAGGGTCGATCCGACCTGGAACACCCAGACGGCGTTCGGGTCCCCACCCGCGTCCAGGGTGAGCGTTCCGGTGAGCCCGATGGAGGAGGAGGCGTTGTAGACGCCCGGGACCAGCGTCAGGCCGCCGAGGTCTCCCGGCGAGGTGAGGCTGGCGTCCTTGGGCTGGCTGGCGGCGTTGTTGTAGGCCACGGTCAGGTCGCTCTGGGCCTGCAGGGCGACCGCATCCGCCGAGTGGATGGTTCCGTTCACCATGCCGGGCGGAAACCCGCTGATGGCCGTCCCGGGACTCACCCCGAGGTCTCCGGTGATCACGGAAGGACCGGTGTTGCTGACCGACTGACCGCCCAGGACCGCGAAACTGCTCGCCGTGCCGAGGGAAATGGGTGAAGCGACGGCGAGTGCCCGTGCGGGCGTCAACGCCACGGCGGCGCCGGCGACCAGCGCCACCGCCGCGATCCATCCGGACAACATCCGCCAGTACGGCGAACTGGAGAAGTTCAGTCTCATCTGAGCCCAATCTCTCGTTGAAACACGTGACGGGCACTGGTGCCCTACGCGATCGCGCAGACAGGCTTCTGATCCGGAGACATCGGTAGGATCCCGTAGGTCCTGAGGCCCTGTTCGGCGATCGCCTAGCAAGAGAGTGGACCGCAGGATCCCGGCGTTGAACGTTAGGACGCGATCCACCCCGTGGACTTCAGTTGAATGGCAGAAGACGGGGCCATACTTTGCCCTGGTGGGCGAGGCAGGGGATATGAGATGAAATCGTGATGGGTTGTGCCCAACACGCTTTCCAGTCCTCCCGAACGGTGTCCGCTGGGGTTCACACCCGTCCCGTCCTGACTTGCAGCGGAGCGGACCGCTTGGTGGAGGGTGAACCCGACCGGACGGGGGTGAACGAGACGAAAACCGAGACCAGCCCCGGGCCTCACGGCCAGGCGCCGACCGTCGTCGGCCCGGGCGCGTTTCGCCTCTTCGGGGACGTCGTCGCTGCGATCGAGCGCAGGATGACGTTGTTGAACAGCAGGGGCCAGAAGGGGATTTCGGTCCGGTCCGCGCTCGTCGTGGGCAACGCCACCGGGCAACCGTATAGGGCCGGATCGCTCTGTCGAGCCGGCGTTGACAGGCCGGTGCCGCAGCGAGGTAGGGGCTGCGTGCTGCAGCCTGGGCGAGAAGCCGGCTGAGGCGAGAACTGCAACCAAAACTGCAACCACAAACGAGGAAGGACCCGACCGCATAACGGTCGGGTCCTTCGTCTGCCCAGGTGGGCGGAGGCGGAGGATGCGAGATTCGAACTCGTGAGGGGTTGCCCCCAACACGCTTTCCACCTGTCCGTCCGGCCGTTCGGCGGCGGTCGTGAGCGTCCTCACCTGCGGCGGAGCGGCTGGCTGGATCGGCTCCGAACGGTGCTGGACGGGGGTGAACGCGACCAGAACTGCAACCGATGCGTAGCCGGGATCGCGTTGAGCTGTCTCGGTTGGGTGCCGTTCGGATTGGTCAGCCGGCGAAGCCCGGAACCACCAGGCCGGATTCGTACGCGATCACCACCGCGTGGGTCCGGTTCTGCGCGCCGAGCTTGGTCAGCACGTTTCCGACGTGGGTCTTGACCGTCTCCAGGCTCACCGTGAGGGACTCCGCGATCTCCGGATTGGAGAGGCCGGTGGCCATCAACCGCAGCACCTCCTCCTCTCGGCCGGTCAGGGCGGCCTGCGGCAGGGCCTCGGCGGAGCCCAGCGGGCGGGCGGCGACCATGCGGCCCAGTGCGGCCGGGAAGAGGACCGCTTCGCCCGCCGCCACCACCCGGACCGCCTCGGCGATCTGGCGGACCGGAAGCCGCTTGAGGACGAAGCCGCTGGCGCCCGCGCTGAGGGCGGCGGTGACGTAGCCGTCGTTCTCGAAGGTGGTGATCACCACGACCTTCGGCGGGTCGGCCGCTTCGGCCAGCAGGTGGCGGGTGGCCTCGATCCCGTTGCGACGCGGCATCCGGACGTCCATCAGGACCACGTCCGGCCGCAGGCTCCGTGCCCGTTCGACCGCCTCGACGCCGTCGGCGGCCACGCCGACCACCGTGATCCCCGGCTGTGCGGCGAGCAGCATGCGCAGGCCGCTGCGGGTCACTTCGTCGTCGTCCGCGATCAGGAGGGTGACGGTGGGGCTGGTGGCGGCGGGGAGGGCCATGCCTTCGCCCGCCTCGGATCCACTCACGCCGAGACCCGTACCGGCAGCCGGACGGCCAGCCGCCAGTGCTGCGTCCCGTCCGGGCCGGCCCGGAACTCACCGTGCAGCAGCCGGACGCGCTCGGCCAGTCCGGGCAGACCGTGGCCGGAGGTCGGGAAGGCACCCGGGCCCGGGCCCGTCCGTGCCCCGGTCCGGTTGACCACCGTGAGATCCAGTCCGTCCGGCCCGGCCGCCACCCGGACTTCGATCGGGCCGCCCGCCCCGTGGCGCAGCGCGTTCGTCAGCCCCTCCTGGAGGATCCGGTACGCCGCCCGGGAGAGCGTCCCCTGCACCTGCGCCAGCTCGCCCGACAGGGCCGGTTCCACCACCGCCCCCGCGTGCCGCAGACGGTCCAGCAGCTCGGGGAGGTCGGCCAGGGTCCGGGTCGGCGCTGTTCCTGACTGTTCCTCACGCAGCACGCCGAGCACGTAGTCCAGGTCCTCCAGTGCGGCCCGGGTCGATTCCTCGATGCTGCGCATGGCAGCCCGCGCCGCCGCCGGGTCGGCGGAGAGCACCTCGCCCGCCACCGCCGCCTGGATGGTGGCCGCCGTCAGCGTGTGCCCGATCGAGTCGTGCAACTCGTGAGCGATCCGGTTGCGTTCGGCCAGCAGCAGCTCCCGCTCGGCAGCCAGCGCGAGCCGCTCGGCCGCCGACGGGCCCAACAACCGCGGCGCCGACCACCGCAGGGCCTTCGTCACCAGTACGCAGACGGCCACCGCCAACAGGATGCACACGGCCGCCACCACCCAGCTCCACCCGCCCGACACCCGGACCGACGTGCCGAACAGACTCACCCGAGCTTCGCCGCCGAGCCAGTTCCCCGGCAGGGAGAGGCCCATGATGAACAGCACCCCGCTCGCCAGTGCCCCCGTCCACCCGACGGCCACGTGCAGCACCAGCCAGATCGGGGTCCGCCAGCGGTCGAGGCCGTGTGAACCAGAGGTCCGGCGACCGGCCACCGGATTCGGCAGCGACACCCGCAGTAGCCGGCGGGCGGACACGACCAGCGCCCGCCGTACGGGGCCCGCCAGTCCGACCATGCCGACCAGCACCGCCCAGACCAGCAGCACCAGGACGATCTGCATGCTCTCGGGAGCGGATCGCCACGACAGTGCCGGCAACAGGGCGAAAGGGAGCAGCGGAAGGCTCGCCAGCGCGCCGCAATAGGCGAACAGCACACCCGAATACGTGGAGCCGCGCAGCAGCGGCCGGATTCCCCTGATCATGGTCGCCAGTATCGTCGGGCAGCCCACCGGCAGCCTCCCCCGATCGGGGGAGCGATTTCTCCCGCCTTCCCGCGATGCGGGCAGAGGGCCCTGGAAACCAGGATCGTGCCCAGACCAAACGATTCCCCAGGAGATGACTGATGCGTACTCAGACCCGGCAGGGCCTTCGTTCCTCGACCCGGCAGCAGGACGGCAGGCGGCGACGAACCGTGTCGGCCGCCGCCGCGCTGGCCATCGGCGTCATGACGCTGGGCGCCCTCGCCCCGCCCGCCGCCTCGGCCTCCGGTTCCGCAGCCGCCTCCGCTGCCGCCGCCGCCAGGCCTGATGCCGTCCAGCAAGCCCTGAACACGCTGGTGCGCGACGACGGGATGCCCGCCGCGCTGGCGAGCGTCCAGGACCGGAACGGCCGCACCCGGACCTACGCCGCAGGAGTCGGCGACCTGACCACCGGCTCGAAGGTGCCCAGTGACGGCCAGGTACGGATCGGCAGCAACACCAAGGCGTTCACGGCGGTCGTGGTCCTGCAACTGGTCGGCGAAGGAAAGATCGGCCTCGACGCCACCGTCGACACCTACCTGCCCGGCCTCGTCCGCGGCGAGGGGATCGACGGGCGCCGCATCACCGTCCGCCAGCTCCTCCAGCACACCAGCGGACTCCCCGACTACGGCATCCACCTCGACGACGACGAGATCAGGAACCGGTACTTCGAGCCCCGCGAGCTGCTCGACATCGCCCTCCGTTACAAGGCCGACGCGGCTCCGGGAGCGAAGTGGGGGTACAGCAACACCAACTACGTCCTGGCCGGCCTGATCGTCCAGAAGGTCACCGGCCGCCCCCTCGCCGAGGAGATGGACCGGCGCATCATCAAGCGGATCGGGCTGCGCCACACCTACTTCCCCGCCCCCGGCGAGACGACCATCCGAGAGCCGCACCCCCAGGGCTACCACCGCAACCCGGCGGACGGACCGCTGCGCGACTTCACGGAGCTGGACCCCTCCGCAGGCTGGGCCGCAGGCCAGTTGATCTCCACCAACTCCGACCTCAACAGCTTCTTCACCGCGCTCCTCGCCGGCCGCCTCCTCCCGGCGGCCCAGCTCGCCGAGATGCGCACGACCGTCCCCGCCGGGGCCTCAGGCCTCCGCTACGGGCTGGGGCTGACGAGCAGGCCGCTGTCCTGTGGCGGCGTCTACTGGGGCCACGGCGGCGACATCGCGGGGTACGAGACCCGGGGCGGTGTCACCGACGACGGCCGCGCCGCCAACGTCGCGGTCACCACCATCCCGACGGACGAGGCGGCCACGCAGCACGTGAAGGACGCCGTGGACAGGGCCTTGTGCGGCTGAGGCACGACCCCTGCCCGGGCCTGGCTCGCCGGGCCCGGGCGACCCGAACGACGATCCAGCAATTCCCCAGGAGTTGACTCATGCGTGGACAGGCACGGCAAGGACTTCGGCGGCGACGGGCCCTGTCGGCCGCCGCCGCGCTGGCCATCGGCGTCATGACGCCGGGCGTCCTGTCGGCGCCCCAGGCCTTGGCCGCCAGGCAGGATTCCGTCCAGCGGAGCCTGAACGCGCTGGTGCGCGACGACGGGATGCCTGCCGCGCTGGCGAGCGTCCAGGACCGGAACGGCCGCACCCGGACCTACACCGCAGGAGTCGCAGACCTGGCCACCGGCGCACCGGTACCCGTCGACGGGCAGGTGCGGATCGGCAGCAACACCAAGACGTTCGTCGCCGTCGTCGTCCTCCAGCTCGTCGCGGAGCGGAGGGTGGACCTGGAGGCCTGCGTCGACACCTACCTGCCCGGCCTCGTCCGAGGGGAGGGGATCGACGGGCGCCGCATCACCGTCCGCCATCTCCTCCAGCAGACCAGCGGACTCCCCAACTACAGCGACTACCTCGGGGACGACGTCCGGTACTACGCCCCCCGCGAACTGCTCGCTACAGCCCTCCGGCACCCGGCCGACTTCGCCCCCGGGACGAGTTGGAAGTACAGCAACACCAACTACGTGCTGGCCGGACTGATCGTCCAGAAGGTCACCGGCCGTCCCCTGGCCGAGGAGATCGACCGGCGCGTCGTCCGACCAGCCGGGCTGCGCCACACCTACTTCCCCGCTCCCGGTGACGCGAGCATCCGGGAGCCCCACCCCCATGGCTACTACCGGGAATCGGCGGACACGCCGCTGCGCGACATCACGGAGATCGACCCCTCCTGGGGCTGGGCGGCAGGCCAGCTGGTCTCCACCGGCACCGACCTCAACCGTTTCTTCAGCGCACTCCTGGCCGGCCGCCTCCTGCCCTCGGCCCAGCTCGCCCAGATGCGCTCCACCGTCCCCGCCGAAGCGACCTTCGGCCCCGGCGCCCGCTACGGACTTGGACTCGTCAGCCGGCCGCTGCCGTGCGGCGGCCTCTCCTGGGGCCACGGCGGAAGCTTCCCTGGGTATGAGACCCGGGGCGGCGCCACCGACGACGGCCGCGCCGCCAACGTCGCGGTCACGATGCAGGTCACCGACGAGGCGGGCCGGAGGAATCTCGAACGCGCCGTGGACACCGCCCTGTGCCGCTGAACCCGCCGAGGGCGTTCCGTGGTCGGCCCCGTCGTGATCCTGCTCATCGGGATGCTCGCCTGCAAAACTGCAACCACACGACGACGAAGGGCCCGACCGCAGTACGGTCGGGCCCTTCGTCTGCCCCGGCGGGCGGGTGCGGAGGATACGAGATTCGAACTCGTGAGGGGTTGCCCCCAACACGCTTTCCAACTGTTCGTCCGGCCGCCCGGGTATGGCCGCAGGTGTCCTGAGCTGCGGTGGAGCGGCGCACTTGCCGGGTTGCGAACGATGGTGGCCGAGGGTGAATGCAACCAGGACTGCAACCACCCGGGCTTGGCGTCGTCCACGCCCGGGGAGTGCTGCAGTCGAGAGCTGGCATAGATCTGCTCTCGGCTCGGGATGCTTTCCGCCACTTCGGCACGATGCGGTCCGGGCGGCGCCGGGCTCAGGCGCGGGCCGGGGATTCCCACGCGGGGCGGGAGGATCCTCGCGGCAGCAGTACGTGGCGGTACGCGCCAGGGGTCTCGGACATCCGGATCTGGTCGGTGACGCCCTGGTAGTCGCCGAGCGGGGTGCGGGCGGTGAAGGTCTCCGGGGCCAGGTAGGCGTGCTCGTCGCCGGTTCCGGCGACGGCCGTGGCGTACGCCTTGTCGAAGACGCCCAGCGAGAGGATCCACAGCGCGACGCGTGTGAGCGAGACATGGACGCGGTAGGAGCCACCGTCCACGGCACGCCGCCGCATCGCCTCGACGATGCCTGCGGTCAGGAACCAGGCCACCAGGTAGTCGTTGACCACGGTGATCGGCGGGAGTGCGGGACGGTCGCCGTCACCCTCCAGGTGGAGCAGGCCCGCGACTGAACCGGCCGTCTGGTCGAACCCGATCCGGTTCGCCCAGGGGCCTGTGGTGCCGTGCAGCGAGACGGTGGCGTGGACGAGGCCAGGGCGCACGGCGATGGCCTCTTCCTCGGACAGTCCCATCGAGGCGAGCAGGCCCGGGCGGCGGTTGGCGTAGAACACGTCGGCCCCGGCCAGCAGTTCACGTACCACCGCCGCACCTTCTGCGGTACGCGGCTCCACGGTGGCCGAGCGGACTCCTACCTGGGTCGTGTTGTACGTCACCGGGTGTTCCAGCTCGCCCGGCCGCCACAGGTTCAGTACGTCCGCGCCGTGCAGGGCCAGTGCGCGGCCGGCCCCCGCGCCCGCGATGATGTGGCCCATGCCCAGCGCCCGTACGCCCGCCAGCGGGGCGGTCGCGCCCGCGCCCACGGTGGGCAGCGGCTCGGGGTCGCTGTCGCCGATCCTGGTGATCTCCACCAGCGGCATGCCGGCGAGGACCTCGGTGAACTGCCGCTCCTTCAGGAACTCCTGGGGCGTGCGGATCATCGGCAGCACCACCCCGGCCCGCTCGGCCGCCTCCTCCAGCTCGGCGGCCCGCCACCCGCCGATCGCCGCGGCGACCGCATCGGGGTCCTCGGGCACGCCGAGCAGGCGCTCGGCGGCGATGCGCAGGTTGGGATACGGGTTGAGCGGCATCACCCAGCGGTCGTCCGCGGTGCGGTAGAAGCCGTTGACGAAGGCGAGGGTGGGGACGGACGGCGCGCCGCCCGGGTAGCCGTTGAGCAGTTCCCACTTCTGGTCGTAGAAGGGGCACAGCCGGTGCGGGGCGACCCGCAGGTCCATCGAGATGTCCTGGCCGCGCCCGCCGCGCTGCCGCCAGAGGGCCGCCACCGCGGCGGACTTGGCGGCGAGGGCGAGCGAGGTGGCCGCCCCCAGGCGCAGCGTGCTGGGCACGATCGGGTCGGCGCCGCGGAAGGTGAAGCTCCCGCCGGTGTCGGCGCGGTTCAGCCCGAGGGTGCCGAGTACCTCGTCGAGCGCGGTGTGGATGTCGAAGACGTCGTCGGTCGCGGGGTTCGCGACCGCCTTGGCGATGCTGTCGGACAGGGACATGACTGCTCCAGGGTGCTTGCCGGAATCGGGGGTCAGCTGCGGGAGACGGGGGTCAGCTGCGGGAGAGGGGGCAGTTCTCGTCGAGCACGCGCATCAGCGCGATCTGGCGGTGGTCGCGTTCGGCGGCCAGTTCGGTGACGCTGCCCTCGGCCAGGAACTCCTTGGCCTGGGCGATGAGCAGGGCGAGCGTTGGCTCGTCGAAGGAGGGAGTACCGAGGGCCGGCCAGGCGGCTTCCATCTGGGGTCCGAGGTGGGCCAGGAAGTCGGGCAGTCCGCCCTGACCGCCGCCCAGGTGGAAGGAGCGGAAGGGGCCGTCCACCGCCCAGCGCAGGCCGATCGAGGAGGTGACGATGGAGTCCAGCTGCTGCTCGGTCACCACACCGGTGGCCACCAGGTGCACGGCCTCGCGGAACAGCGCGGACTGCAGCCGGTTGGCGACGAACCCGGGGACCTCCTTGCGCAGCACCTGGGGCTGCTTGCCGAGCGAGGCGTAGAACTGCCTTGCTTTCTCGACGGTTTCGGCCGAGGTGAGCGCGCCGGGGACGATCTCGACCAGCGGGATCAGGTGTGGCGGGTTGAAGGGATGCCCCACTACCAGCCGCTCGGGGCTGCGCAGGGCCTCGGCGATGGCGGTGGCCGGAATGCCGGAGGTCGAGGTGGCCAGCAGCGCGTCCGCCGGGGCGTACTGCTCGATGCGCTGCCACAGCTCCTGCTTGAGCGGCAGCCGCTCCGGGCCGTTCTCCTGTACGACATCGGCCTGCGCGACAGCGCGGGCCAGGTCGGGCTCCAGGCGCAGGCGCGCGGTCAGGTGCGCGGTGTCGAAGCCGAGTTCGCGCAGGGCCGGTTCACCGGCGGCGAGTTCGGTGTCCAGGTAGGCGTCCAGGTCGGGGCGCGGGTCGCAGACGGTGACCTCCAGGCCGCAGGCCAGGAACAGGGCGGTCCAGGAGGCGCCGATCAGGCCGGCTCCGACGACGGTTGCGCGGATGGGGCTCATGCGGAAGGCACCTTCTTGAGGTAGTCATGCACGGGTTCGGCGGGGGCGAGGGTGAGGTCGGCCAGCACATGGGTGGCGCGCACGACCTCGCGTACGGGCAGATCGGCCAGCGGTGCGAGCGCGTGCTCGAAGAGCTGGAGCCGCGCGGGCCCGGACCAGGCACCCTTGACGGTGAGATCGGTGATCCGGGTGCGGACGAGTTCGCAGCGCAGGGGAGCGCCGTCGAATCCGCGGTCGATACCCAGCAGGTAGGTGGGCGTGGCGAGTTCGGAGCGGGCCCGGGCGGGGTCGAGCGGCTGGTGCTTGTAGCCCATGGTCGCGGTGGCCACCCGCAGCGAGCCGTGGTCGAGGGTACCGATCAGGGTGTCGCCGTCGACGTACAGGCGGGGCGATCCCGCCTTCTTCGGGTACGCGCTCAGTTCGCGCCCCGAGGCGATGGCCGGTGCGCTGTCCACGTACATCGCCAGACTGAACTCGCCCTGCTCGCCGTCGAGTTCGACCGGGACAAGCTGGCCGGACTCGCTGTAGGCGCCGAGGCCGGTGACGTCCGGCATCCGGATGACCTCGAAGCGGACCAGCGGCTCGGGCACGACCAGCGGCTCGGGGACGACGCGCCGAAGGGCGTCGGGGTCGGTGCGGTAGGTGATGGTCAGGTACTCACGGTCGGTGAAGCGGTACGGGGGCAGCGGATAGGCGGGCGAGTTCACCGGTGTGGTGAGCAGCAGGTCGGGGATGTCGTCGGCGCGCATCGGGATCACCAGGCCAGGGCGGAGGCGCCCAGGGGCTCGGCGCTGCGGGTGAGACGGGGGCGCAGCGTGGAGTACGCGATGCGTGTCGGCAGATAGCTGGTGCTGCCGAACGGGCCCTCGACAGTGGTGAGCCGGCCGGCGGCGTCGGTGGGGTCGGGGGCGGGCAGGTCGCGGACCTGCGAGCGCGGGAGCAGCCCCAGGTCCTGCACCCACATCGAGACCTTGGCCAGATCCACGTGCACCCGCCAGGTCCCGCCCTCGCGGGCCCGGCGGCGCAGCGCCTCCACCGTCCCGGCCGCGCCCAGGATCGCCGCGAGGTAGTCGTTGAGCAGATAGGTGGGCGGCAGCCGGGGCCCGTCGAAGGAGCCCTCCTCGGCGGAGAACCCGCTCGCCGCACAGGCGAGTTGGTCGAATCCGCCGCGCCGCGACCACGGTCCGGTCGTGCCCCAGCCGTGGAAGTCCAACAGGACGAGTCCGGGCCGCTCCTCGGCCAGGGCCGCCGGACCGAAGCCCTTGGTGTCCAGGTTCAGGTAGTTGCTCACGTACACGTCCGTCTCCGCCAGGACCCGGCGGAAGGCCTTCGCCTGGCCGGGGGCGTTCAGGTCGCAGAAGGCGGCGCGCTTGCCGATCCCGGTCTCGATGATCATCCCGTTGGGGTCGGGGTGTGCGGGGGAGGACAGGTGCAGTACGTCCGCGCCCAGCTCGGCGGTCATCCTGGCGGCGATCGGGCCGGCGATGACATGCGTGTTGTCCAGCACGCGCACGCCGGAGAGCGGGAGTTCGGCCCCGCCGGGGAAGGGCTCGGGCGCGCTGTCGCCCAGTTTGTCGATGTGGATCAGCGGGCCCTGGTCGAGCAGCCGGCCCTGCGGGTGCTCGCGCCACTCGGCCTGCGTCCGTACGGCGATGGCGGTGCCGCCCCGCGCGCAGATCGCCTCCTCCAGCGCGAAGGCGTCCCAGTGCGCGACGGCGTCCGTGATCCGTTCCCGATCGGGCGGGCAGTCCAGGACCTCGCACGCCGTGTCGCGCAGATGCGGGTAGCTCAGCAGCACGTAGACGTAGCGGCCGTCGGCGGCACGGTAGAAGTCGCTGTTCCCGAGTAGGTTCGGGTCCTCGGCGAGTGCGGTGACGGCAACGCCGTTGACGCTGGTCAGGAACGCGGCCATCAGCTGGTGCACGGCCGACTCCACCGACACGGTGACGTCCTGCCCGTCCCCGCCGCGCTCCCGCCAGAGCGCGGCGACCTCCGTCCCGAGCGCCGCGAGCGCGGCCGCGGCGGCGTCGCCGATCCGGTGCACGGAGGGGGTGACCGGGTCGGCGCCGGTGATGGTGATTTTGCCGCCCGCGTCCGCGGCGCCGACGCCGAGTTCACGGTAGAGGCCGTCGAGTACGTCATGGGGAGTGCGTGGCATGACCGGGATCCTTTCCGGAGGACTTCTGCTGCCTTCAGGAAAGCCGCGCCCCTTCGGTCCGGTCCAATACGAGTTCCAGGCGGTGGTTATATGGTCCGTCATATAGAGGGCCGCTGAGCTGCAGCGATATGCCGGGCCCCGGATTGCCATAGGCGCATCGGTATTGGCCACGGGCCGCCTGTTCGGGCTTTCCTGGATTCACCGAACGAACTCGAAACGGAGGCGAAATGCCGAAGCCAGGAATGCTCGCCGGTGTCCGCGTCATCGAACTCGGCAGCGTGATCATGGTGCCGTACGCGGCCCAGCAGCTCGGCGACCTGGGCGCCGACGTGATCAAGGTCGAGCCGCCCGTCGGCGACATGACGCGCAGCTACCCGCCGATCCGCCACCCCGGAATGGGCGGTGCGGCCCTCAACCTCAACCGCAACAAGCGCAGCGTCGCTCTCGACCTGAAGGCCCCGCACGGCCGGGAGGCGCTGCTCGCGCTGCTCCGCACCGCCGATGTGTTCCTGACGAACATCCGCCCGCAGGCCCTGGCCAGGCTCCGGCTCACCCCCGAGGAACTGGCCGCCGTCAACCCGGAGTTGATCCAGGTCAACGCCCAGGGCTTCCGCAGCGACAGCGAGCTCGGCACCCTCGCCGCGTACGACGACATCATCCAGTCCGTCTCCGGACTGGTCTGGCTCAACCAACAGGCCAGCGGGGAACCGCACTTCGTGCCGACCCTGCTCGCCGACAAGATCTGCGGCCTGCAGATCACCCAGTCCGTGCTCGCCGCCCTGCACCACCGCGCCAACGGCGGCGCAGGCCAGCACATCGAAGTGCCGATGGCCGACGTGATGATGGCCTTCAACCTCGTCGAGCACCTCGGCGAGGCCGTGCTGGAGCCCGACGGCTCCTTCGGCGCACCCCGCTCGATGAGCCGCGCCCGCCGCGCCCAGCGCACCGCCGACGGCTGGATGTGCATCCTGCCGCACAGCGACCGCAACTGGCGCGACTTCACCACCTTCGCCGGCCGCCCCGAACTCGCCGACGACCCGCGGTTCGCCACCCGCGCCACGCGCGCCGCCAACGCCGACGAGCTCTACCCCGTACTGGACGAGCTCGCCCGGCAGCACACCACCGCGACCTGGCAGGACTTCTGCCACCGCGTGAGCATCCCCGCTGCTCCCGTGCACTCGATCGCCTCGGCCACGGCCAGCTCGTACGCCCGCGAAGGCGGCCTGCTCACCGAGGTCGAGCACCCCACCGAGGGCGTCTACCGGTCCATCGCCCGCCCGGTGCGCTACTCCGCCGACCCCGTCCCGCCGCTGCGCCCCTGCCCGGCCATCGGCGAGCACACCGACGAGGTGCTGCGCGAGGCCGGCTTCGACACCAACCTGCTGCGCCCCGCGCACACCGCCTGAACAGGAGTCCGCCATGACCGACACATCGGCACTGCTGCCCGCCCGAGCCCTCGAACTACGTCTGGAGGTCCGCAGGTTCCTCGACGAGGAGCGCGCCCGCGGCACCGTGCTCGGGCGCCCCGATTCCTGGCTGACCGGCTGGCTGCCGGAGTTCAGCCAGCGGCTCGCCGAGTGCGGCTGGGTGGGCATGGCCCTGCCCGAGGAGTACGGCGGGGGCGGCCTGGGCTTCGCCGCCCGGGTGGTGGTGATCGAGGAACTGCTCGCCGCCGGGGCGCCGGTCTCCGCGCACTGGGTCGCCGACCGCCAGGCCGCGCCCTCGATCCTGGCCCACGGCAGCGAGGAGCAGAAGAAGCGCTTCCTGCCCGCCATCGCCGAGGGCCGTTGCTTCTTCTCCATCGGGATGAGCGAGGCGCAGGCCGGTTCCGACCTGGCGAACGTGGCGACCCGCGCCGAGCGCATCGACGGCGGCTGGAAGCTGACCGGCACCAAGATGTGGACCGGTGGCGCGCACGTCAACGACTACGCGATCGTCCTGGCCCGCACCAGCGACCACGCCGACCGCCACCAGGGGCTCAGCCAGTTCATCGTGGACCTGCGCGCCCCCGGGGTCCGCGTGGAGCCGATCCGGCTGCTGACCGGCGAGCACACCTTCAACTACTTCCACCTGGAGGGCGTCGAGGTCCCCGACGGCATGCTGCTCGGCAGCGAGGGCGACGGCTGGGCGCAGGTGACCGGTGAGCTCGCCTTCGAACGCAGCGGCCCCGAGCGGTACTTGAGCACCTTTCCGCTGCTCGTCGCGCTGGTGCGTGAGCTGTCGGGCCGCGCCACCACCGCCGACCAGCAGGCCCGCCTCGGCGCGCTCCTCGCGCGGGTGTACGCCGTGCGCCGGCTCTCCCTCGGGGTGGCCGCCGCGCTGGACGAAGGACGCCCCGCCGACGTCCGGGCAGCCCTGGTGAAGGACCTCGGCACCCGACTCGAGGGCGAGGTCGTGAACGAGGCCCGGCGGATCCTGCCGGTGGCCGCCGACGCCGGAGCCACGCCCGGCACCTACCCCGAACTCCTCGCCACCGCGCTCCTGCACACCCCCGCATACACCCTGCGCGGCGGCACCAACGAAATCCTTCGCGGCATCATCACCCGAGCCCTTGAGCAGCAGGAGCAGCAGTCATGAGCATCGCGCAGCAGCTTGCCGACATCCGTTCCGCAGGGCGCACCGCGGGGACCGGGTCCGGAACCGCGTCCGGGCCGGTTGCCGAAAGCATCCTCGTCGCCCGGCCGCTCGCCGAGCGCACCGGACTCGTCCTACCCGCAGGCCCCGTGACCCACTGCCTGGCCACCGACCTGGCGATCGCCTGGGCCCACCCCTCGGCCTTCCACGTCGGTCCGGCGGGGACCATGGGCGAGGACCTCGCCCTACGCGTCTCGGGCACCCTGCCCCGGGTGCCCTGGGGCGGCAGCGCCACCGTACTGGTCGCGGCGCAGGGCCCGGGCGGACCCATCCTGTTCCCCGTCGACCCCGCTCGTACGACGGTCGCAGCCGGCTCCAACCTCGCCGGCGAGCCGCGCGACACCCTGTACCTGGCCGACTACCGGGTCCCTGCCGAGCTCGTACGCCCCATCACCCCGGACCTTTTGGCCGAGTTCGAACTGCGCGCCGCCCTGGCCCGCGCAGCACTGATCGCCGGGGCGGCCGAGCGCTGCGTCGAACTGACGGTTGCTCACACCTCAAGTCGCATCCAGTTCGGCCGGCCGCTCAGCCACTTCCAGGCCGTCAAGCAGGAAGAGGCCCGGCTCATCGAGGAGTCCGCGCTGGTCGGCGCCGCGGTGGAGGCCGCCGGAGAGGAGGTCGAACTCCACGGCTTCGGGGACGCGTTCGCCATCGCCGCCGCCAAGACCCAGGCCTCCGCCTCGGTCGCGGAGATCGCCAGGATCGCCCACCAGCTGCACGGCGCCATCGGTTTCACCGAACTCAGCGAACTGCGCTTCGCCACCACCCGGTTGTGGTCCTGGCGCGACGAGGACGGGGACGAAGCCCACTGGTCGGCCCGCCTCGGCCGTACGGCGCTCGCGCAGCGGGCGGAGGACCTCTGGCCCCTTCTCACCGGCACGAAGTCACGGTGAATCTCTAGGATCTTGGCATGGACCTCACGCCACGCCTGTTGGAGCAGTTCACGGTACTCGCCGAGGAGAAGCACTACGGCCGGGCGGCCGAAAGGCTGATGATGAGTCAGCCTCCGCTCAGCCAGGCCATCCAGCGCCTGGAGCGGATCGTCGGCGCCCGGCTGCTCGACCGGAGCAGCAGCGGTGTCGAACTGACCGCGGCGGGCGCGGCGTTCGCCACGGACGCCCGTGATCTGCTGGACGCCCAGCAGGCCGCACTCGCCCGCGCCCGCCGGATAGCCTCGGGGGACGCGGGCGAGGTCCGTATCGGGTACGTCAGCGGTCTCGCGCACTGGCACGTGCCCCGGCTGCTGGCCAACGCGGCACGTGATCTGCCCGACCTGCGCATCCAGGTGACCCAGGCCTCCTCCATCGCCTTGGTCGAGGCGCTACGGCTGGGCTCCATCGACCTCGCCTTCATCCGCACCGCACCTCTGCAGGCCGATGACCTGGAACTGGTGGAGCTCGGCCGTGAGCGGGTGCATGTCGCCCTGCCCGAGACCCATGCGCTCGCGGGTGCGGCCGAACTCCCGCTGAGTGCCCTCCGGGAGGACTGGTTCGTCTTCGTCAGCGAGCGGGCCCTGCCCGAGCTGGCCCGCAAGGGGCAGCTCATGTGCCGCCGCGCGGGCTTCAAGCCCCGGATCAGGGCCCGCGCCGACGACCTCCCCGGACTCCTCGGCTATGTCGCCTCCGGGCTGTGTGTCACCCTGGTCTCCGAGCACACGGCCGATCTCGCCCTGCCCGGTGTACGCGTGCTCCCCCTCACCGATACCGGCCCCGAGTTCTCCCTCGCGATCCGGGCCGTGTACCGCCTGAACCCCGACCAGGCCGTCCCAGCACTGCTGCGGCACACCGCGTCCTGGTTCGACGCGGACTCGTGACCGCGTACCGTTTCACAGTGGCTTCACCGGGTGTGACCGGGGGAGGTCGTCCACCGGTCGTTCGAGCTGGACCCGCGCGCGCCGCGTACGGCCCGCCCGCTGATCCCGCTGCTGGCGGCGAAGTACGGCCTGAGCCTGGATCAGGCCGAGGCGGCGGAGGGACGGATCGCCGAGAACGCGCGCGGGGAGGGGCTGCCGTACCTGAGCGAGGGGCGCGACGCGGCGCACTCCTTCGACATGCACCGGCTGCTGCACTTCGCCAAGGGGCAGGGGCGGCAGGCGGAGCTGCTGGACGTGCTGTACCGGGCCAACTTCGCCGAGGAGCGCTCGGCGTTCGCGGCGGGGCGGCTGGTCGAGCCGGCCGTCGAGGCGGGGCTGGACGGCGAGGCGGCGGCCGCGGTGCTGGCCGATCCGGAGGCGTACGCGGACGCCGTGCGCGAGGACGAGGCGACGGCGAGCGCGATGGGGGCGACGGGCGTGCCGTTCTTCGTCCTTGACCGGCGCCTGGGAGTGTCGGGCGCGCAGCCTGTGGAAACGTTCGCGCGGGCGCTCGAGCAGGCATGGGAGAGCCAGCTGCCGGTGCCACTGATCCCGGTCGGCGGGGGCGACGCGAAGGCATGCGGGCCGGACGGCTGCGAGCTGCCCCAACAGTAGGTGCGGTGCTTGCCGCCGGGCATGCCCAGCTGGCCCCTGGGCTCCGGCTTACCGTGCCCGGGGCACCGTCGGGCCCTGGGTCACCACCCCGGTCGGATCGGCGTAGTGGGTGACTGCGGGTACGTGCAGCGCTGGAGCGGTAGCCACGGCTCGGTGTTCGGTGTGTTGTCGGTCCGGGGCCGGTGGCCCAGGAGCCGAACCGTGGCCAGAACTGAGACCACGGCACGACGAAGGCCCCGACCGCTCAGCGGTCGGGGCCTTCGTTATGGCTTGTCGGCCATGGCGGAGGATACGAGATTCGAACTCGTGAGGGGTTGCCCCCAACACGCTTTCCAAGCGTGCGCCCTAGGCCTCTAGGCGAATCCTCCGTGGGAGAGCTTAGTACATGTTTCGGGGTGCTCGCGACCAGCTATCCCGAGGTGGGGAGGTGGGGGTGGCCTGTGGATCGTCGGGGCTGGGATCCGGTAGTGTTGGGGGCAGCCCCTCGTGTGGCGTCATCTCTCTGAACCCCCCCAGGGCCGGAAGGCAGCAAGGGTAGGAGGGCTCTGGCGGGTGCACGAGGGGTCTTTGCGTTCCCGGGGCGGGACGAGGGGTGCCGCGTTTGTCGGTCCGTCCCGATATCGTCGGGGGTGTGTCCCTAGCCCTGTACCGCCGCTACCGCCCCGAGACCTTCGCGGAGGTCATCGGGCAGGAGCACGTGACCGCTCCGCTCCAGCAGGCCCTGCGCAACAACAGGGTCAACCACGCGTACCTGTTCAGCGGGCCGCGCGGCTGCGGGAAGACGACGAGCGCGCGCATCCTGGCCCGCTGCCTGAACTGTGAGCAGGGGCCGACGCCCACGCCCTGCGGCGAGTGCCAGTCCTGCCGGGACCTGGCCACGGGCGGGCCCGGGTCGATCGACGTGATCGAGATCGACGCGGCGTCGCACGGTGGTGTGGACGACGCGCGCGAGCTGCGCGAGCGGGCGTTCTTCGCGCCGGTGCACAGCCGGTACAAGATCTTCATCCTGGACGAGGCGCACATGGTGACCTCGGCCGGGTTCAACGCGCTGCTCAAGGTGGTGGAGGAGCCGCCTGAGCACCTCAAGTTCATCTTCGCGACCACCGAGCCCGAGAAGGTCATCGGGACGATCCGGTCCCGGACGCACCACTACCCGTTCCGGCTGGTCCCGCCCGGCACGCTGCGCGACTACCTGGCCGAGGTCTGCGGCCGGGAGGGCATCCAGGTCGAGGACTCGGTGTTCCCGCTCGTCGTCCGGGCCGGCGCCGGTTCCGTCCGCGACTCGATGTCGGTGATGGACCAGCTCCTGGCCGGCGCCACCGAGGGCGGCGTGACGTACCAGATGGCGACGGCGCTGCTCGGGTACACGGACTCGGCCCTGCTGGACGAGGTGGTGGACGCCTTCGCCGCGCAGGACGGCGCGACGGTGTTCCAGGTGATCGACCGGGTGGTCGAGGGCGGGCACGATCCGCGCCGGTTCGTCACGGACCTGCTGGAGCGCCTGCGCGACCTCGTGATCCTCGCCACCGTGCCGGAGGCCGGCGAGAAGGGGCTGATCGACGCCCCGGCCGACCGCGTCGCCGTGATGCAGGCCCAGGCGGACGCCTTCGGGGCGGCCGAGCTCAGCCGGGCCGCCGACATCGTCAACACCGGGCTGACCGAGATGCGCGGCAACGCGGCCCCCCGGCTCCAGCTGGAGCTGATCTGCGCCCGCGTGATGCTGCCGGGCGCCTACAGCGACGAGCTGTCGCTCCAGGCGCGGCTCGACAAGCTGGAGCGGCGGGCGGCGGCGGGCGGCTTCGCCACGCCGGTGGCCGTGCCCGGCATGGCCGCCCCCGCCACCCCCACCGCCCCCACAATGGCGCCGCCCTCAGCAGACGTCCCGGCCTCAGCTCCGGCTCCGGCCCCCGTCCAGGCGGCCCCCGCCCCCGTGGCTCCCGCTGCCCCCGCCCCGGCGGCGCCTCCGGCCCCCGCCGGCCCCGCGCCCGGCGCGTGGCCGATCCCGCGCAGCTTCCCGCCCGCCGGCGGTGCCCCCGCGGCCCCCGCGCCGGCCCCGGCCGCGCCCGTGGCGGCGCAACCCGAGCCCCAGGCGGCCCCGGTGCCCGCACCCGTCGCCCAGCCGCCGGCCGCCGCCGCGCAGCCGTCCGGTGCCGCCCAGCAGGGCGCCGCGCAGGTCCGGCAGCTGTGGCCGCAGATCCTGGAGGCGGTGAAGAACCGCCGTCGCTTCACCTGGATCCTGCTCAGCCAGAACGGCCAGGTGGCCGGGTTCGACGGCAGCGTGCTCCAGGTGTCGTTCGTCAACGCGGGTGCCCGCGACAGCTTCGTCGGCAGCAACAGCGACGACGTCCTGCGCCAGGCGCTCGGCGACGCCCTGGGCGTGGACTGGCGGATCGAGTGCATCGTCGACCCGTCCGGCGGAGCGGGCGGGGGAGCCGGTGGCGGCACCGGTGGCGGCTTCGGCGGCGGGGCCCCCGCGCCGGGCGCCACCACCAGTGGCTGGGGCGCGCCGGCGCGTCCGGCGGCGGCCGCGCCCCCGGTGCAGCCCGCCACCCCGACGCCGGCGCCAGTCCGGCAGCAGCCCCAGGCCCAGGTGCCCGCCCCGGCGCCGGTCCAGGCCGCGCCCGTCCAGGGCCCGCCGCCCGTCGCCGCGCCCCCGGCGCCGCACGTGGCACCGGAGGACGACATCCCGGAGGAGGACGACCCGGACCTCAACGAGGAGGCCTTCTCCGGGCAGGACCTGATCATCCGCGAACTGGGTGCCACGGTCCTGGAGGAGATCCACCACCGCGGCAACTGAGCAGCACGTAGGCTCGGCGGTGACGACGACGGGTGCCGAGCACGCGGACCACGCCGTGGACGACGGCGTGGGAGCCGCGCGCGGGCCCGTGCACAGGTGCGACAGCAAGGAGTGAGCCGTGTTCCCCGGTGGTGGCCAGCCCAACATGCAGCAGCTGCTGAAGCAGGCGCAGAAGATGCAGCAGGACCTCGCCAAGGCGCAGCAGGAGCTGGCCGAGGCGAAGGTGAACGGTTCGGCCGGCGGCGGTCTGGTCGAGGCCACGGTGACGGGTGCCGGTGAGCTGGTGGCGCTGACCATCGCCCCGGCGGCCGTGGACCCGGAGGACACCGAGACCCTGGCCGACCTGGTCCTGGCAGCGGTCCGGGACGCGAACCAGGCCGCGCAGAAGATGCAGGCCGAGCGCATGGGCCCGCTGACCCAGGGCATGGGCGGCGGCATGCCCGGTCTTCCGTTCTAGCCGGTACTGGAGAGAAGACCCGGGAGGACCCCCAGGACCCCAGGACCCCAGGAGCCCGGGAAGACCCGGCAGGGCCTCCCAGCGGCCCCCGAAGGGCCCTCGGCGGACCCTCGGGTCGGCCGGTCACAGTGGGAGACCGGCCGGTCGGTCCATGTGATTTATGTGGGAGTCGGGCGTCGGGCGGTGTGTCCGGCGCCCGATTCGTTGGATGATGGCACCGGAGCACCACCGGCCGGAGCACCGGCCGGCGCACCACCGACCACCCGAGGGAAGGCGCGACGTTGTACGAGGGCGTGGTTCAGGACCTGATCGACGAACTGGGCAGGCTGCCCGGCGTCGGGCCCAAGAGCGCGCAGCGGATCGCCTTCCACGTCCTGCAGGCCGACCCGGTGGACGTCCGCCGCCTCGCGCACGCGCTGCTGGAGGTCAAGGACAAGGTCCGCTTCTGCGTGGTCTGCGGCAACGTCGCGGAGGCCGAGCAGTGCCGGGTCTGCCTGGACCCGCGCCGCGACCTGGCCGTCATCTGCGTGGTGGAGGAGCCCAAGGACGTCGTCGCCATCGAGCGCACCCGCGAGTTCCGCGGCCGCTACCACGTGCTGGGCGGCGCGATCAGCCCCATCGAGGGCGTCGGCCCGGACGACCTGCGGATCCGCGAGCTGCTGTCGCGCCTCGCGGACGGCACGGTCACCGAGCTGATCCTGGCCACCGACCCCAACCTGGAGGGGGAGGCGACCGCCACCTACCTGGCCCGGCTGTGCAAGCCGATGGGCCTGAAGGTGACCCGTCTGGCGAGCGGTCTGCCCGTCGGCGGGGATCTGGAGTACGCGGACGAGGTCACCCTCGGCCGCGCCTTCGAAGGGAGACGACTGCTCGATGTCTGACCGGACGATCAACCAGCAGCCCCACGCCCCCCACCAGCCGTCCCACGGCGAGGCGCACGGGCAGCCGCACGGCGACCTGCACGGCGACCCCCTCGGGGACCGGCGCAACCACACACCGCACACCCACGGACACGGCTCGGAGCCGGACGACTTCGCGGTGCAGATCGCGGACTCGGTGGAGAGCTTCGTGCTCGCCGTCACCGAGGTCGCCAAGGGCGACGAGCCGGGCAGTGCCGTCTCCCTGCTCCTCCTGGAGGTCTCGCAGCTGCTGCTGGCCGGCGGCCGGCTGGGCGCGATCGAGGACGTCGTCCCGGAGGACCGCTTCGAGCCCGACGCGGGGCCGGAGCCGGACGGCGAGCAGCTGCGTGAGCGGCTGGCGGCGCTGCTCGCGCCGATCGACGTCTACCACGAGGTCTTCGACCCGTACGGTCCGCCGGAGAAGCCGAACGCGTTCCGGATCTCGGACGACCTGGCCGGCGTGGTCGGCGAGCTCCAGCACGGACTGACGCACTACCGCGAGGGCCGGGTCAGCGAGGCGCTGTGGTGGTGGCAGTTCTCGTACCTCTCCAACTGGGGCACGACCTGCTCGGCGGTGCTGCGGGCCCTGCAGTCGCTGATCGCCCACGTCCGGCTGGACAGCCCGATCGGTGCGGTGCCGGACGGCGCCGACACGGACGACGACGGGCTCACCGACGAGCAGCTGGAGCAGCAGGCCGGCGACCTCATGGCGGCCGAGCTCGGCCTCGGACGCTAGGGCCACGCCGAGCAGGAGCCAAGCCGAGCGGGAACCATGTCGAGCGAGAGCCACGCCGAGCAGGAGCCAAGCCGACCAGGAGCCGGGCCGCGCCGGCCGGGCCGGACGACAGGTGAGGCTCGGGCCGGCGCCGGCCCCGCGAGTGTGACGAAGGCCTCACCGCTCGCCCCCGGAAAGAAATCCGGCCGTGCCGCCGTCCGTCCGCCCGCCGATTCTTCGGAGCCGCGCCGGATGGCCCGCAGACCTGCCGGTGAGCCGCCCCGCACCGCCGCCCACGTGCTGAAACGTGCGTCTCATCATACGGATGGCACCGGACGGGGCACCCCTGCTCGGTAGACTGGCGCGGACCGCAGATCCCCCTTCCCCGGGGGTGCGGGGGCCCACCCGCCCCCGGAAACGACACAAGTCGAGGAGCGCACGTGGGCCTTGTCGTGCAGAAGTACGGCGGCTCATCCGTTGCGGATGCCGAGGGCATCAAGCGCGTGGCCCGTCGAATCGTTGACGCCAAGAAGGCCGGCCATGAGGTCGTCGTCGTGGTGTCCGCGATGGGCGACACGACGGACGAGCTCATCGAACTCGCGGAGCAGGTGTCACCTCTCCCCGCCGGCCGCGAGTTCGACATGCTGCTGACCGCTGGAGAGCGCATCTCCATGGCCCTGCTGGCCATGGCGATCAAATCCCTGGGGCACGAGGCCCAGTCCTTCACGGGCAGCCAGGCCGGCGTCATCACGGACTCCGTCCACAACAAGGCACGCATCATCGACGTGACGCCGGGTCGCATCCGCACCGCCCTCGACGAGGGCAACATCGCGATCGTGGCCGGTTTCCAGGGCGTCTCGCAGTCCAGCAAGGACATCACCACGCTGGGCCGGGGCGGTTCGGACACCACCGCGGTCGCGCTCGCCGCCGCGCTGAAGGCCGAGGTCTGCGAGATCTACACCGACGTGGACGGCGTGTTCACCGCCGACCCGCGCGTCGTGAAGAAGGCCCGCAAGATCGACTGGATCGCGTACGAGGACATGCTGGAGCTGGCCTCGTCCGGCTCCAAGGTGCTGCTCGACCGCTGCGTGGAGTACGCCCGGCGCTACAACATCCCGATTCACGTACGCTCGTCCTTCTCGGGTCTCCCCGGGACGATCGTCAGCAACGACAACCCGAACAAGCCCGAAGGGGGCGAGATGGAGCAGGCCATCATCTCCGGAGTCGCCCACGACACTTCCGAGGCCAAGGTCACGGTCGTCGGCGTGCCCGACAAGCCGGGCGAGGCCGCGCGCATCTTCCGCGCCATCGCGGACGCCGAGGTCAACATCGACATGGTGGTGCAGAACGTCTCCGCCGCGTCGACCGGGCTGACCGACATCTCCTTCACCCTGCCCAAGGCCGAGGGCCAGAAGGCCATCGACGCGCTCGGCCGGGTCAAGGAGGGCATCGGCTTCGAGTCGCTGCGCTACGACGACGCGATCGGCAAGATCTCCCTGGTCGGCGCGGGCATGCGCTCCAACCCGGGCGTCACCGCGACCTTCTTCGAGGCGCTGTCCGCCGCCGGCGTCAACATCGAGCTGATCTCCACCTCGGAGATCCGCATCTCGGTCGTGACCCGCGCCGAGGACGTGCCGGAGGCCGTCCGCGCCGTGCACAGCGCCTTCGGTCTGGACAGCGACACGGACGAGGCCGTCGTCTACGGGGGCACCGGGCGATGACCCGGGAGCCGAGCGGGAGCACCGGGCGATGACCCGGCGGCCGAACCTCGCCGTCGTCGGCGCCACCGGCGCGGTCGGCGAGGTGCTGCTCGGCCTGCTCTCGCTCCGTCAGGACATCTGGGGCGAGGTACGACTCGTCGCCTCCCCGCGCTCGGCCGGCCGCGAGCCGGTCGTGCGCGGGGAATCCGTCGAGGTGGTCGCGCTGACGGAGGAGGCCTTCGACGGGATCGACGTGGCGGTGTTCGCCGTGCCCGACGAGATCTCCGCCCGCTGGGCGCCGATCGCCGCCGCCAAGGGCGTCGTCGTGGTCGACGACTCGGCCGCGTTCCGCACCGCCGCCGACGTCCCGCTGGTCGTCCCCGAGGTGAACGCCGCCGCGCTGCGGATCCGTCCGCGTGGCATCGTCGCCAGCCCTGCCAGCACCACCCTCGCGATGATCGCGGCCATCGGGGCCCTGCACGCCGAGTACGGGCTCGTCGAACTCGTCGTCGCCTCCTACCAGGCCGCCTCCGGCGAGGGCCGCCACGGCGAGGCCGCCCTGCGCGAGCAGACCGCGCTCGTCGGCGCCGTCGACGCCGGCCGCCAGGAGATCGGCCGGCAGACCGGCGACCTGCGCGCGGTGATCGCCGACCACGGGCCGTTCGCCGCGCCGCTCGCGCTCAACGCGGTTCCCTGGACGGGCACGTTGACGGACGGCGGCTGGTCCTCCGAGGAGGTCGGCATCCGCGACGAGTCGCGCAAGATCCTCAACCTGCCCGCCCTGCGGGTCTCCGCGACCTGTGTGCGCATCCCGGTGGTCCGCACCCACGCGCTCGCCGTCCACGCGCTGTTCGAGCGGGAGGTGACGCAGGAGCACGCGCAGGAGATCCTCAGCGGGGCGCCCGGCGTCGTCCTCTACGACGACCCGGCGGCGGGGGAGTTCCCGACGCCGAACGACGTGGTCGGGACGGACCCGGTGTGGGTCGGCCGGGTGCGCCGCGCGCTCGACCAGCCCGCCGCGCTGGACCTCTTCCTGTGCGGCGACAACCTGCGCAAGGGGGCGGCGCTCAACCTGCTCCAGATCGCCGAGCTCGTCGCGGGCGAGCTCTGGCCCGAGTAGTCGGCCCGGCGGGTACGGCCGTCCGTTGCTGCCGTCCGTCGTGGGGCGTCCGTAGCGGCCCTCTGTTACGGCCGTCCGGGCCGGGCTTCCTGACGGCCGGTCCGGCCCGAAACGTGTGCCCGATGTGAGGCGGGACCGTCCGATATGGGCTCGCCCTCCCCACAATCTGTCCGGAAACCCTCTCGAATTCCCTGGAGGCCACTTCCGCGGATGCGGAAGAATGTCTCCCGGGATGGGCAACCATGACAGGGGATCGAGTGTCCAACGGGCGTGGCGAACGTGATGGTGGGGGCAGCGGCGGGCATCTCGGCGAGTGCCGCGGTGACCTTCCCGCCGCGCGCCCATCGGCCTGCGAGTAGGCCGGAAGAAAGCCAGATGACCGCGGTCGCACCCGGCGCGGCGGACTCCGGCGCCGGTGCCGACGCCGGTACCAGCGAGGACCTCCTCACCGATACCTACCAGGCCCACTACCGCTCCCTGCTGCGGCTCGCCGCGCTGCTCCTGGACGACCTCTCGACCTGTGAGGACGTCGTCCAGGAGGCGTTCATCCGGGTGCACGCCGCCCGGCGCCGGGTGCGCGAACCCGAGAAGACCCTGGCCTACCTGCGGCAGACGGTCGTCAACCTGTCCCGCTCCACGCTGCGCCGCCGGATCCTCGGCCTGCGACTGCTGCCGAAGCCGATGCCTGACATGGCCAGTGCAGAAGAAGGCGCCTACGATGCGCTGGAGCGTGACCAGTTGAAAGCAGCGCTCCGAGGCCTGCAACGCCGTCAGCGGGAGGTTCTGGTGCTGCGTTACTTCGTGGACATGACGGAGGCGCAGGTCGCCGAGACCCTGGGCATCTCGCTCGGATCGGTGAAGGCGTACGGCTCGCGCGGACTCGCCGCCCTGCGCACGCAGATGGAGGCCGGCCATGGGTGACGGCGCGGGCAAGGCCCACGGCGGGGAGCTCACCCCGGACCCCACTGCGGACCCCACGTCGGACGTCACGTCGGACGCCACCGTGGACGTCACCACGGGTCCCCTCCCGGAGGCGAGCTCGGACCTCACCTCCGACCTCACCCCCGACCTCACGGCGGACCTCACGACCGACGAGCTGGCCGTCCGTGACCTGCTGCACCGGGCGGTCGCCGGCATCCAGCCCGTCCCCGGCGGACTGCCCCGCATCCGCGCAGCCGTGCCCCGCCGCCGGGCCGCCCGCCGCGGCGCGCTGACCGGGGCGCTGGCGCTGGCCGCCGCCGTCGCCGTCGCCCTGCCCGCCCTGCACAACGCCGACCACCTCGGCCTCTCCGGCGGCCCCGGCTCCCCGCACGCCGACGCCCCCGTCACCGGCGTGCCCGCCGGGACGACGGCCGACGGCTCGGGCCCGTTCGGCGCGTCCCCGCGCCCCGGCCCGGTCCCCGGCACCGCCGGGCAGCCGTCCGGCACCGCGAGCAGTTCGCCCAGCCCCGGCGCGAGCAGCACCCGCGCCGACGGCGGGACGACCGCCCCCGCCGCGGCCACCAGCAGCGGGGAGGGCCCGATCGTCCCGCTGTGCACCCGCGGCGACCTCGGCCAGGGCACCGCCCAGGCCGGACCGGCCGACGCCGAGGGACGGATCTACGGGTGGTTCGCCGTGACCAACGTGTCCGGGCACGCCTGCCGGCTCGGCGGGCCGGGCGCGGTCTCCGTGACGGCGGTCACCGGGACGGACCGCAGCCGGATCCGGGTGACCGACCACACCGCGGGAGACCCGGCCACCGGCCTGCCGCTCGCCGACACGGACCCGCCGCTCCTCGCCCCGCAGGCCGGCTACCGGGTGCCGTTCGCCTGGATCCCCGACCCGGTCTGCCCGACGACCGGCCAGGGCGGCGCCACCACGGCGCCGACCGGTGCGCCCGCGCCCGGTCCGGTCGCGCTCACCACGCAGGCACCCGCCGCGGCCTCCGGCGCCCCCGCGTCCGGCGCGTCGGCCGCGCCCTCGTCGAACCCGCACGTCAGCGCGTCGCCCAGCGCCGGGCCTACCACCGAGCCCACCCCGTCGGGCAGCCCGACCCCGAACCCGACCGCCTCCAGCCCGCCGTCCACCACCATCGCGCACACCCCCGCCCCGGGCAGTCCGTCGGCCGCCGCGGTCCTCCTGCCGGGGGCGTGCGCGGGGACGGTGTACCGGGGTGGCCTGCAGCCGGTGGGCGGGCCGGCGGCGCAGCCGTCGGGGACGCCGCCGACGGGGTAACGAGGGCCGCCGTGCGCCGGGACCGGGCCGGCACCGGCAGCCGGGCGTGCCAGGAGTCGTGCCGGAAGCGCCGCCGGAGAGCGGTGTCGTGCCCCCTGTGGTCGGACGGCGTGTGAAGAGTGGTTACCGTGGGGGGTGTGTACCGGTTCCTCCTCACCCCGCGCTGGCTCGGTGGCACCGTGCTGGCCCTGGTGGCCATCGCGGTGTGCCTCTGGCTGGGCTCCTGGCAGCTCGGCCGCTTCGAGGACCGGTTCTCCTCGCACAAGGAGGCCGGCAAGGCGCTCGCCACCACGAGTGAGACCCGGCCGATCGACTCCCTGCTGAACCCGGCCAGCCCGCAGGTCACCACGGACACCGTCGGCAAGCCCGTCACGGTCAGCGGCAGTTACGACAGCGCGCACCAACTCCTCGTCCCCAACCGCACGGTGGACGGCAAGCAGGGCTACTACGTGCTCACCCCGCTCCGCACCGCCGACGGCCACGCCGTCGCCGTCGTGCGCGGCTGGGCCCCGGGGGCGCCCTCCGACACCTCGTCCGCCGCGGTGCCGCCGCCCGGCGGGGAGGTGACCGTCACCGGCCGGCTCCAGGCCGGCGAGGCGGTCGGCAGCAACGGCGCCGTCGCGGGCGGTCTGCCGGCCGGCCAGCTCGGCACGATCAACCGGGCGGCGCTGCTCAACGTGCTGTCGTACGACGGCTGGTACGACGGCTGGGTCGCCGCCGACACCGCGCCGGCCGGGCTGACCGAGGTGCCGACGGTCCAGCCGCAGGGCGGCGACGGGCTGACGCTCCGCGCGTTCCAGAACCTGGGCTACACCCTGGAGTGGTTCGTCTTCGCGGGCTTCGTGGTCTTCATGTGGTACCGCCTGCTCCGCCGTGAGGCGGAGGCCGAGCAGGACCGGGCCCTCGGACTGGACCCGGTCCTCGACTGACGGCTCCGCCGCGGGCGGCCGTCAGCGCGACGGCTTGCCCGCCGCGGTGGGCGTCGCGACCGGTCGCGACGGCGGCGCCTGCGGAGCGGGGGGCACCTGGGAGGGCGTGTCGGACGGGGTCGCCCACGGGGCGGGGGTCGACGTGCCGGACGATGTCGGGGCCGGCGTCGGGCCGCTGTGGCAGCGGCCGTGGGTGCGGTAGACGACGTTCGACTCGTGGTGGTCGATGTGGTGGTGCGGCGACCGGCCGCCCTTCGAGCCCTTGGGCCCCTTCGAGCTGTTGCCGGATCCCTTGGACCCGCTTCCGCTCCCGCTCCCGCCGGAGCCCTTCGAACCGCTTCCGCTCCCGCTCCCGCTCCCGCCGGAGCCGTTCGAGCCGCTGCCCGACTTCGCCGGGTAGGCCGCCTGCACGACCGCGGCCCCGCCGTGCGCGCTCGCCGGCGTCGCGCCGGCGGTGGCCTTCGCCCCGGGCGTGGCCCCGGCCGGAGCCTTGGACGCGGCCGGGGCGACCGGTGTGGCCGTAGCGACCGGTGTGGCCGTCGCCACGGCCGTGGCCGTCGCGGTGACCGAGGGCCCGGTCGGCCCTGCGGGGGGCGGGCAGCTCGCCTGGTCGCGGTGCCCGCCCTGGCAGCCGGTGAGCACGAGCGCACCGGCCACCCCCACCCCCGCCAGCGTCAGCCGACGCCTCACACCGACCCCCCGCCCAGGTGGCGCCGGACGAAGTCGATCTCCAGCCGCAGCTGCTTGATCCGCTCCTCGACCACCAGGGACCCGTGCCCGGCGTCGTACCGGTAGACCTCGTGCG
Source organism: Streptomyces sp. SP17BM10 (assembly GCF_036322405.1). NCBI lineage: Bacteria > Bacillati > Actinomycetota > Actinomycetes > Kitasatosporales > Streptomycetaceae > Streptomyces > Streptomyces sp. SP17BM10. Next base: position 126,720 of record NZ_JAQYXB010000544.1, read on the forward strand.
GTTTGCCGAGCTCCACCAGCCGGTCGACGTAGTTCTCGATCTGCCGGATCGGGCAGCGCGGGTCGTTGACCCCGGCGCTGATGTAGACCGGCACCCGCACCTGCTCGACGTACGTGAGCGGCGAGGACGCGGTGAAGCGCTCCGGGACCTCCTCCGGCGTGCCGCCGAAGAGCGTGCGGTCGAGCGACTTGAGCGCCTCCATCTCGTCGGCGTACGCGGTGTGGTAGTCCGCGACCGGCACGGCGGCGACGCCGAGCGCCCACAGGTCCGGCTGCACGCCGATGCCGAGCAGGGTCAGGTAGCCGCCCCAGCTGCCGCCGGTGAGCACCAGGCGCGCCGGGTCGGCGAGGCCACTGGCGACCGCCCACGCCCGGACGGCCGCGATGTCCTCCAGCTCGATCAGGCCGACGCGCTCGCGCAGGGCGTCCGTCCAGGCCTGGCCGTAGCCGGTGGAGCCGCGGTAGTTGACCCGGACCACCGCGAAGCCGTGGTCGAGCCAGGCCGCCGGTCCGGCGGCGAAGGAGTCGCTGTCGTGGTGCGTCGGCCCGCCGTGGATCTCGAACACGGTCGGGAACGGGCCCTCGCCGGCCCCGGCGGGCCGCTGCACGAGCGCGTGGACGCGCCCGCCGGGGCCGTCCACCCACACGTCCTCGACCGGGATCGAGCCGGGCGGCACCGGGCCGGGCGCCCGCAGGACGACCGTTCCCGCGGTGGAGCGGACGGCGGACGGCTCGGCGGCGGAGGACCACAGGTACTCGACGGTGCCGTCCGGGCGGGCGGTGGCGCCGCCGACGGTGCCGCGCGGGGTGTCGAGTCGGGTCAGCCGGCCGTCGGCGAGCGAGTACGAGAACAGCTCGCTGCGTGCCTCGTACTCGTGCTCGACGAGCAGCGCCTCGGCGCCCGGGCGCCACTGCGCGGAGACGTCACCGGGCAGTTCGCGGCCCTGCTCGTCGCGCAGCGGGAGGGCGGTCTCGGCGCCGGTGGCGACGTCCCAGATCATCGGCTCCCAGCGGCCGGTGCGCTGGTGGGCGACGAGCAGGCGGGTGTCGCCCTCGACCGGTGCGAAGCCGAGGCAGGCGACGCCCCGCGGCTCGTCCCGGCCGGTCACCTCGTCGAGCTCGGCGACGGTCTCGATGTCCGCGCCGCCGTCGCCGCCGGGGAGCAGGCGCACGACCCGGATCGCGGAGTGCATCGCGTCGCCGTGCTCGGTGTGGTCGATCGCGAGCAGGGTGCCGTCGTGGCTGAGGTCGCCGACGCCCCCGTACTCCTCGTGCCGGTAGATCTCGACGGCCCCGGCGGCGCCGGGGCGGCGCAGGTGCAGGGTGGTGCCGTGCTCGTCGGTGGAGCGGCCGACGACCACGGTGCCGTCGCGGCCGAGCGCCAGGCCCGCCGAGTAGGAGGGTTCCAGGCCGGGCACCGCCTCCTCGTCGGGGCCGCCGGCGAACGGCTGGCGGCGCCAGACGCCGAACTCGTCGCCGTCGTGGTCGTCGAACCACCACACCGAACCGCCGTCGGGGGACAGTTCGGCGTCGGTGGTGCCGTTCGGGCGGTCGGTGACCTGACGGTGGGTGCCCGTGGCGCGGTCCCAGGCGTAGATCTCGTAGGTGCCGGTCGCGTTGGACACGTACAGGGCCCGGTCCGGGGCGTCCTCGGCCCAGTCCGGCAGGGACACCCGGGCCGCGCGGAACCGCTGCTCCCACGCCGGGACGGCGCTCTTCTCCTCGCTCATCCGACCATCCAACCCGATCGGGGGGACGAAGCGGAACGGGCGGGTGGGATCCGGAGCCTCCGGGCGGTGGCGCGCCCCCGCGCGGGGACCGCTGAACGGGCCCCGGCCGCCGGTTCCGTGTCCGGCCCGATAAGCCGGGGGACACGGAACCGGCAGGCGCCGAGCGGGCACGCAACCGGCAGTCGCCAGGGCGGTTCAGGCGCCCGGGACGCGGTCCAGGAAACCGGCCACCGAGGCGATCCGTCCGTCCGGGCCGGCCGTCAGCACGTCGAAGCCGATCACGATCGGCTCGGCGCCGGCCGGGCCGAGGTTCCAGGTGAACCGGGCGATGTCGTGGTGCGCGTCCACCGGCCCGAGGGTGAACTCCAGCCCCGGGAACTGGGCCTGGGCGGCGCCGATCAGCGCGTCGATCGCGTCCCGGCCGGCCACCGCGGCCAGCGGGTCGGTGTAGCGGCCGTCCTCGGCCCACACCTCGTCGATCAGCTTGCGGCGGGCGGACGGGTCGGCCTCGTTCCAGACCGCGAGGTAGCGCTCGGCGAGCTGCTGCATGGTGGCCGTGGTGATCTCGGTCATCGTCTTCTCCCTTGTCCTGATGGGGTGTTGGGCGGGTCGTTCCCGCTGCTCACAAAGGTAGGGACGGGCGGGCGCGGGCGAATCCGTCACGTATGGGTAAGGGGGTGCGTACGTTCGCCGGTCACCGCCCGGCGGGGGTGGGTAGGGTCGGGGCCATGCTGTACGGGAGGGAACGCGAGCAGACCGTCGTGGACGGGCTGCTGGACGGGGCGCGGGAGGGCCGCAGCGGGGTGCTGCTGCTGGCCGGGGAGGCCGGGATCGGCAAGACGGCCCTGCTGGACCACGCGGTCGCGGCGGCCGGGGACGGCTTCCGGGTGATCCGGGCGGCCGGCGTCGAGCACGAGGCCGAACTGCCCTACGCCGGGCTGAGCCTGCTGCTCGCGCCCGGCCTCGACCGGCTGTCCGCCCTGCCCGGCCCGCAACGCCTCGCGCTGGAAGCGGTGTTCGGCCTCACCACGGCTCCAGGCTCCACCAGCCGCCTGCTCACCGGCCTCGCCACCCTCGGACTGCTCGCCGAACTCGCCGCCGACCGACCGCTGCTGTGCGTCGTCGACGACGTCCAGTGGCTGGACCGCGCCTCCTGGGAGGCCCTGCTGCTCGCCGCCCGCCGCCTCCAGGCCGAAGGCGTCGTGCTGCTGCTCGCCGCGCGTACGGACGGCAGCCCCGCCGAGGAGCAACTCGGCCTGGCCGAAATGACGTTGGCGCCACTCGCCGAGGACGACGCCACCTCGCTGCTCACCCACCGCGCCGGCCCCGACCTGCCCGCCCCCGTCCGCCGCCGGCTGCTCGCCGAGGCCGCCGGGAACCCCCTCGCCCTCACCGAACTCCCCGTCGCCGGACCGGAGACGGCCGCCCCCGGCAGCATCCCGCTCACCAGCCGCCTGCTCATCGCCTTCCACGGCCAGGTCACCGGCCTGCCCGCCGCCACCCAGACGCTGCTCCTCGTCGCCGCCGTCGAGGAGAACGGCGAACTCGACGTCGTCCTGCCCGCCGCCGAAACCCTCGGCGCCGGCGCCGAACACCTCACCCCCGCCGAGGAGTCGGGCCTGGTGACGGTCACTCCGGACCGCCGGCTCGCCTTCCGCCACCCGCTCCTGCGCGCCGCCGTCCTCCAACGCGCGCCGCACGTCCAGCGCCTGGCCGCCCACCGGGCCGTCGGCGCGGCCCTGCCCGACGGTGACCGCCGCACCTGGCACCTCGCCCTCGCCGCCACCGCCCCCGACGCCGCCCTCGCCGACGCGCTCGAACGCACCGCCGTCCGCGCCGGCACCCGCGGCGCCCACGGCGGCGCCGCCGCGGCCTACGAACGTGCCGCCCGGCTCACCCCCGACCGCGACGCCGCCACCCGCCGCCTCGTCCTCGCCGCCGAAGCCGCCACCGAGGAGGGCCGGCTGGAGCACGCGGAAGCGCTCGCCGACCAGGCCGCCGCCCGCACCGACAGCGTCCTCGCGCACGCGCTGCTCGACCACGTCCGGGCCACCGCGCACTTCTGGCGCGGCTCCTACCCGACCGCCCACCGCCTGCTGCTCGACGCCGCCGGCACCGCCGTCGAACCGCCGCACGCCGCCCGGATGCTGCTCCAGGCCTTCCACGCCGCCTGGTACGCGGGCGAGGAGCCGGTGGCCGCCGTCCTGGACCGCCTCGCCGCCCTGCCGCTCGCCGCCGACGACCCGCTCACCCCGCTCGCCCGGCACCTGGCGGCCGCCGTCCTCCCGGCCCTCGGCCGCGACGCCGGTCCGCTGCCCGCCGCTCGCGCCACCGCCGACGCCGCCCGCGCGGCCGGCGCCGACACCCCGGCCGACCTCGTCCAGCTGTGCGGTGCCACCCTCGTCCTCGGCCGGGACGACGAGACGGCCGACCTCGCCGCCGAACTCGTCGCCGAAGCCCGGGCCAAGGGCGCCGTCGGAGTGCTTCCCACCCTCGGCTTCTTCCTCGCCGAGGCCGAACTCTTCCACGGCCGCCACCGCGACGCCGAGGTCACCGCGACCGAGGCCCTCGACCTCGCCCGCGACACCGGCCAGCACCAGTGGGTCAGCCAACTCACCGCCCTGCTCGCCTACCTGTCCGCCCTCGCCGGCGCCACCGACTCCTGTGCCCGCCTCGCCGCCGAGGCCCTCGCCACCACCGGACCGCAGACCGCCGCTCCCGCCTCCGGCGAACCCTGGGCCCACTGGGCGCTCGCCCTCGACGACCTCGGCCATGGTCGGGCCGGCGACGCCACCGACCGCCTGCACACCCTCACCACCGGCCGCTACCGGCACCACGTCAGCGCCACCCGCGCCGTCCCCGACCTCGTCGAGGCCGCCGTCCGGCTCGGCACCCCCGAGCGCGCCGCCGAGCCGTACGAACGCTTCGCCCGTTGGAGCGTCGCCGCCGGCCGGCCCTGGACCGAGGCCCTGCGCCTGCGCTGCCAGGCCCTCCTCGGCCCCGACGAACTCGCCGAATCCGCCTACCGCGCCGCCCTGCACCTGCACGAGGGCACCCACCGCCCCTTCGAGCAGGCCCGCACCGCCCTGCTCTACGGCGAGTGGCTCCGCCGCGCCCGCCGCCGCACCGACGCCCGCCCCCACCTGCGCGCCGCCCTCGAGACCTTCGACCGCCTCGCCGCCCACCCCTGGGCCGCCCGCGCCCGCACCGAACTCACCGCCACCGGCACCACCGCCCCCACTCCGACGGCCCCCGAATCCCCCCTGGCGGCCCTCACCCCGCAGGAACTCCAGATCGCCCGCCTGGCAGCCCGCGGCCTCACCAACCGCGACATCGCCGCGCAACTCTTCCTGAGCCCCCGAACGGTCGGCCACCACCTCTACAAGGCCTACCCCAAACTCGGCATCACCTCCCGAACCGCCCTCGCCGACCTGCTCTGACCCCCCGCCGGAAGCCCGGCGGACCACGCCGCCGCGCTCAGCGGGGCATCCCGATGGAACACGCGGACACGCAGGGTGGATACTGCTCTGCGCGCCGGTCTGTGATCACTTCCTCGCGGTCCCCGACCGGGACCCCGCCGGCGCTGTTTCGCGTTACCCGAAATTCCTGGAACGCCCTGGGGGGACGGACATGTCCATAAGACGTCACATCGGCATCGCAGCGGCTCTGGTGAGCTCCGCGATCGCCGGAACCACGCTGTCGGTGGGCGCCGCGCACGCGGACGCGACCACGCTGTACGTGAACAACAGCCCGTCCGCGCACTGCTCGGACGCCGGGACGGGCACGCAGGCCCAGCCGTACTGCACCGTGCAGGTCGCCGCCGACGCCGCCCAGCCCGGCCAGACCGTCCAGATCGCCGAAGGCACCGGCAACTACGCCGAGCAGGTCACCGTCACCCACTCGGGCACCCCCGGCCACCCGATCACCTTCCAGGGCCTGCCGGACACCGACAAGCTCCCCACTGCCCAGGTCGGCGTCAACGGGGGGCACGGCTTCTCGCTCACCAAGGTCCACGACGTGACCATCCAGGGCCTGGCGTTCAACACCGCCCAGGAGGCCGTGCTCGTCGCCGACTCGGACCGGATCGTCGTCGACGGGAACACGCTGCTCGGAGCCGGCTCGGCCAAGGTGGCGGGCATCCGCCTCACCGGCGCCACCACGGCGAGCACCGTCAGCCGCAACCGCATCGGCGGCAGCGGCGGCGCGGGCATCGCTCTCGACCCGGGCGTCACCGGCACGGTCGTCACCACCAACGCCCTGACCGGCAACATCGGCGGCGGCATCGTCGCCACCGACGCCCCCGGCACCGTCGTGACGAGCAACACCGTCGCGGAGAACTGCGGCGCCGGGGTCTCGCTGGCCGGGGCGTCCAGCGGCGCAGTGGTCGAGAACAACATCATCACCGCCACCGGCCCGACGACCCTTCGGTGCCCCCAGAGCGGCCCGTTCGAACTCGTCGTCTCGGCCGGCTCGGTCACCGGGACCAAGGCCGACTACAACGTCGTCCACCCCGGCACCGGCGTCAACGCGGGCAGCCAGGCCTACTCCTGGGCCGGCACCGTCTACACCTCGCCCACCGCCTTCACCACGGCCACCGGCCAGGGCACGCACGACGTCGACACCGACGCGGGCTTCAACCTGACCGGCTCCTCCAACGACGACGTCACCCCGCAGCGCGACACCAACGCCCTGGACTCCGCCGACGCGGGCGCACCCGGTGAGCTGACCACCGACCTGACGGGCAACCAGCGCGTCGACGATCCGCTGGTCGACAACACCGGCACCGGCCCCGCGGCGCACTACGACCGCGGCGCGGTCGAGCGCCAGAACCCGTTCGCGGTGGGCCTCAGCTGGGACTACAACAACCAGATCCCGGCCGGACACCCGCTGGACAAGGCGTTCCGCGGCACCGTCTACTCGCCGTGGTCCAAGGCCACCGCGACGATCGACTTCGGTGACGGGACCGGCCCCCAGCCCTTCACCCCCTCGCAGGTGGTCCATACCTACCCGGGCCCCGGCACCTACCGCGCCGTGCTCACCGCGACCGACGGCCTCGGCAACACCAAGGCCTCCTCGACCACCATCACCGTCAACCCGATCGGCCCGCTCGCCACGCCGACGGTCTCGATGGTGCGCGGCGGCGGCTACGGTCCGACGCACGCCCAGTTCTACGTCACCGGCGACAGCCCCTGGCCGCTGGCCAGCACCGCGATCGACTTCGGCGACGGCACCAGCACGGTCGTGAAGGGCGGGGCCTGGAACCTCCCGCACGACTACCCGCGCCTCGGGACCTACACGGTGACCGCCACCGAGACCGACGACCACGGGCGCACCGCGACCAACACCTACCAGGCCCGGATCGACGGCTGGACCCGCTCGGGCACCCCGGTGACGGGCCGTTGGGACGGCGGCGCCACCCACACCGGCGTGTTCTCCAACGGCGTCTGGTGGCTGGACCCCACCAACGACAACAACAGCATGGTCACCCAGACCACCTTCGGCCAGGCCGGTGACGTCCCGGTCGCCGGCGCCTGGGACGGCGGTCACGACCAGCTCGGCATCTACCGCGACGGTGTCTTCGCGCTGCGCCACGACGACGCCAGCGTGACCGCGGTCTCCTTCGGCGCGCCGGGGGACATCCCGGTGCCCGCGCGCTGGGACGGCAACGGCCACGCCCAACTGGCCGTCTACCGGCCCAGCACCAACACGTTCGCGGTCCGCCACGACGACGGCAGCGTCACCACGGCGACCCTCGGGGACCCGGGCGACATGCCGATCGTCGGCGACTGGGACGGCGTCGGCCACATCCAGCTCGGCATCTTCCGCTGGTCCCACCAGCCGGGCGGCGCCAGCACCTTCGCCCTGCGCCACGACGACGGCAGCATCTCCACCGCCGCGTACGGCGCCGACGGTGACTTCCCGGTCACCGGCGACTGGCTGGGCCGCGGGCGCACCACCTTCGGCATCTACCGTCCGCAGACGGCGACCTTCGCCCTCTCCAACGCCTACGCGGGCGCCCCCGACTCGGTGTTCGCCATCGTCACGGCCTGACCCGCGTCATCCCCCGAGCAACATGCACAGGCCCGGTGCCCCCTCCCAGGGACACCGGGCCTGTCCCGTTCCCCCCCGGGCGCACCTGAGCCCCCATCGGACGAAAACGACAGAGGCCCTGCCGGATCTCTCCGGCAGGGCCTCTGCACTGGGCCGGGGTGGCTGGATCTCCGAGCCGCCGGCCCTGCTTTGTCTCAGTGGCTCCGGGGTCGCTGAGCGATGACGCAGCCAGGGCCGCCCAGTATCGGGATCGCTCCGGCCGCCGTCCAGAAGTACAGATCCGTCCTGCTGCCGGCGTGCGAAGTGCTCTCCACGACGAGGGGGGCCAGGAGGGCTCCATCAGGTCGGCATTGATCATCACCCGAGGTGGGGATAGGGGCAGACATCCCAGGGGGCACCAGGGCGATCGCTCCAGCGCCACCACAGGTGATCCTCGCTGCACTTCCAGACGCCGCGGCAGACGCGCGCTCCGTCGTCCTCTCGGCGGGCCAGGACCATCGCCGTGCACTTCATCGCTTGGCCGCAGTCTGGGCAGGCGGGCGCTTCGCCTGTCGTCGACATGGCAGGCACGGTACCGCTGAGCCGCTCGCGCAACCACCGTGCTGCTCGGTCCGGCGCCAGCCGCACGGCCGGGGCCTTGGCGGGCGGCGGGCTTGCCCCGTGACGAGCCGCTGAGGGACGGCAGGTAGTGAAGACCGGACGTGGGAATTCCTTGATCCACTCCCAGCTCACTCCCCGCGGGGCCTGAAAACCGGTCAGGGCCGGTCTCCCTTGCGGGAGACCGGCCCTGAGCTGGTCTTACTGGGTCGGGGTGGCGGGATTTGAACCCACGGCCTCTTCGTCCCGAACGAAGCGCGCTACCAAGCTGCGCCACACCCCGGTCTTTCTGTTTGTCGCTCCGTCTCCTTCGCGACGAGTAGAACTCTACCGGACGCTCGCCGAGACACGAAATCCGATTCCCGGCGGGCGTCCGGGGCGGGTCAGCGGGGGGCCGGGGTGAGGGTGAGGAGGGTCGCCTCGGGGGGGCAGGCGAAGCGGACGGGGGTGTAGCGGTTGGTGCCGCAGCCGGCCGAGACGTGGAGGTAGGAGCGGCGGCCGCCGGCGGTGTGGGTGGAGAGGCCCTTGACCCGCTTGGCGTCGAGGTCGCAGTTGGTGACCAGGGCGCCGTAGAAGGGGATGCAGAGCTGGCCGCCGTGGGTGTGTCCGGCGAGGATCAGCGGGTAGCGGTCGGCCGTGAAGGCGTCGAGGACGCGCAGGTAGGGCGCGTGGACGACGGCGAGGGAGAGGTCGGCGTCGGCGGACGGGCCGCCCGTGACCTCGCTGTAGCGGTCGCGGCGGATGTGCGGGTCGTCGAGGCCGGTGAACTCCAGGTCGAGGCCGCCGAGGGTGAGGCGGCCGCGGGTGTTGGTCAGGTCGAGCCAGCCGGCCGCGTCGAAGCCGTCGCGGAGCTTCTCCCAGGGGTTGTGGACGGCGCCGACGATGCCGCGGCGGCCGGTGCCGTCGGGGTTGTTCATGCCGTGGATGCCACTGCGCATCGCCTGGAGGTAGCGGGCCGGGTTCTTGCGGGCCGGGCCGTAGTAGTCGTTGGAGCCGAAGACGTACACGCCGGGGAACTCCATCAGCGGCCCGAGCGCGTCGAGGGTGGCGGGGACCCCGAGCGGGTCGGAGAGGTTGTCGCCGGTGTTCACGACGAGGTCGGGGCGCAGGCCCGCGAGGCTCTTCAGCCAGCGCTGCTTCTTGCCCTGGCCGCTCACCATGTGGATGTCGGAGACCTGCAGTACCCGGAGGGGGCGGGCGCCCCGGGGCAGGACGGGGACCTCGACCCGGCGCAGCCGGAAGGAACGGACCTCGTACCCGGCGGAGTAGGCGAGGCAGGCGGCGCCGGTGGCGGCGATTCCGAGGGGGACGGAGTACAGCGGTCGCATCGTTCCATGCTCTCAGACGGCGGATCAGCTGGTGAACGTCCGTCCGCCCGGAAGGGATGCGGCCGAGGAGGCGACCGGGGGAACGCGCACCCCGGCTACCCCGGCTACCCCGGCTACCCCGGCTACCCCGGCCGCCCCGGTCCCCGCCTGCCCCGCAGCGCCCGGACCTTGGCGCGGTTGCCGCAGCGCTCCATGGAGCACCAGCGCCGCCGCCCCGGCCGGGAGGTGTCGACGAAGATCAGGTAGCAGTCGTGCGTGCCGCACTCGCGGACGCGGTCCGCATGCGGGCCCGTGAACAGGGCCATCGCGTCCCGGGCGACGGTGGAGGCCAGCTGGTCGCCGTCGGCGGGCAGGGGGGCGTTGCGGCGCCGCCGGGGGCGGTCGGCAGCGGCCCGGGGAGGGCGGTCGGCTCGGCCTCGACACCTTCGGTCGTGTAACCACACTCATGGGTTACTGAAGCGGAGCGCAGGGCCCGCCGGAGGCCCGTGCCCGTTAATGCAGGGCACCCGAACGCCGCAGGTGGGAGACTCGGAGCCATGACGACGCTCAAGGCGCAGCTGCAGGAGGACCTCACGGCTGCCATCAAGGACCGGGACGAGCTGCGCTCGTCCACCATCCGACTCACGCTCTCCGCCGTGACGGCGGAGGAGGTGGCGGGCAAGACGAAGCGCGAGCTCTCCGACGCCGAGGTGATCAAGGTGGTCACCCGCGAGGCGAAGAAGCGCCGCGAGGCCGCCGAGGCGTTCGAGGCCGCGGGCCGGACGGACCAGGCCGCCCGGGAGCGCCAGGAGGGCGAGCTGCTCGCCGCCTACCTGCCCAAGCAGCTCTCGGACGACGAGCTGACCGCCATCGTGGCCGCCGCGGTCGCGGAGAGCGGGGCCACCGGTCCGCAGGGCATGGGCGCCGTGATGAAGCTGGTGCGGCCGAAGGTGGACGGTCTGGCCGAGGGCGGCCGCGTCGCCGCCGCGGTGAAGGCCGCGCTGGCCGGCTGAGCCGCGCTCGCCACGGCACCCGAGCAGCAAGGCGCCAGAGCAGGAAGGCACCACCGCAGTAAGGTGCCACCGCAGTAAGGCTGCACAACGAGGAGGGCGCCTCCCGAGATCACTCGGAAGGCGCCCTCCTCGTTGTGCAGCCGAGCGGCCGGCTCAGCCGCCGCCGTTACCGCCGCCGCCGTGCTTGCCGCCGTTGCCGTTCCCGCCGATGAAGCCGGGCGGGAAGGTGAAGCCGCCGCCGATCATCCCGCCGGCGTTGGTGCCGCCGCCGGGGTTGCCACCGGGGTTGGCCGGGGGCGGCGGGTTGGCGCCGGGCTGGGCGTTCGGGTCGCCGGCCGGCGGGCTGGCCGGCGGGGTCGCGTTCGGGTCCGGCTTGGGCTGCGGGTCCGGGATGTTGATCGTCTGGATGGGCTCCAGGGGCGTGCCCTTGAGCGCCTGGTTCATCGCCATCTGCCAGATCGGGCCGGGGCCGTCGGCGCCGAACACCTCGGTGAAGTGCTTGCCGCCGATGGTGATGTCCTTCATCTTCACGCCGCCGGCCGGGCCGCCGAGCCAGACCGAGGTGGCGAGCGACGGGGTGTAGCCGCTGAACCAGGCGGCCTTCTTCTCGTCGGTGGTACCGGTCTTGCCGGCGATCTTGCGGCCGTCGTCCAGGCCGAGGGCGGCGGCCGTGCCCTTCTCGGTCACGTTGAGCAGGACGGTGTTGAGCGCGTCCGCGGTGTTCTCGGAGAAGGCCTGGCTGCACTGGGACTGCGGGACCTTGATGTCCTTGTTGTCGACCGTGGTGATCTTGTTGATCGCGATCGGGGTGCAGTACTTGCCGCGGGCGGCGAAGGTGGCGTACACGTTCGCCATGGTCAGCGGGCTCAGTTCGAGCGAGCCCAGGACCATCGACGGGACCTCCTTGAACTCGTCGCCCTTGGCGGACTGGGAGATGCCCAGCTTGTTGGCCATCTGCTTGATCGCGCAGAGGCCGGTCTGCTGCTCCATCTCGACGAAGTAGGTGTTCACCGAGAGGGCCATGGCCTGCTTGAGCTCGTACGGGCCGACCTCGCTCGTCGACTCGTTCTTCACCGTGGCCTTGCCCTGGCCGGGCTGGGGGACGTTCTTCCAGGTGCCCGAGCAGGTCGACATGTTCGGGTACTCGATCTTGTTCTCGGACGGGAACGCCTGGGTGGGCGACATGCCCGACTCCAGGGCCGCCGCGGCGAGGATCGGCTTGAACGTCGAACCGGTCTGGAACCCGTTGCCGCCGCCCATCGCGGCGTCGACGTTCAGGTTCACCACGGTCTGGTTCTTGTTCGGGTCCAGGCCGTACGGGCGGGTCTGGGCCATGGCCAGGATCTTGCCGCTGCCCGGCTCCATCATGGTCGCGGCGGCCGACACCGGGTCGGTCACGTTGACCTTCTTGGTGACGGCGTTCTGCGCGGCGGCCTGCTTGTCCGGGTCGAGCGTCGTGTAGATGTTCAGGCCGCCGGTGTCCCACAGCTTCTTGCGGTCGGCCACGGACTTGCCGAAGGTCGGGTCCTGCTTGATCACGTGGCGCACGTAGTCGCAGAAGAAGCCCATGCCGGCCTGGGCGGTGATGCAGCCGTTCTGCGGGTCCTTGTACTTCAGGCCCAGCGGGGCGGCCTTCGCCTCCTTGGCCTGGTCCGCGGTGATGTGCTTGTTCTCGAGCATCTTGTCGATGACGACGTTGCGGCGCTTGACCGTGTTGTCCGGGTAGCGGACGGGGTCGTACGACGACGGGTTCTGCACCATGCCGGCGAGGGTGGCGGCCTCGGCGATGGTGAGGTCCTTGTTGCTCTTGCTGAAGTAGCGCTGCGACGCGGCCTCGACCCCGTAGGCCTGGTGGCCGTAGAAGGTGATGTTGAGGTAGTTGGTGAGGATCTGGTCCTTCGTCAGGTCCTCTTCCAGCTTGATCGCGTACTTGAGCTCCTGGATCTTGCGACCCAGGGTCTTGCGCTGCGCCTCCAGGACGGCGGCCTGGTCGTCGCCGGCCTTCTCGACGTTGACGTTCTTCACGTACTGCTGGGTCAGCGTCGAGGCACCCTGCGAGGTGGTGCCGCTCTCGGCGTTCTTGCTGATGGCCCGGAGGATGCCCTTGAGGTCGACGGCGCCGTGCTCGTAGAAGCGGGCGTCCTCGATGTCGACCTGCGCGTGCCGCATGAAGGGCGACATCTGGTCGGCGGTGAGGACGGTGCGGTCGCGCTCGTAGACCTTGGCGATCAGGCCCCCCTTGGCGTCGAAGATCTGCGTCGCCTGGGTGAGTGCCGGCGTCTTGAAATCGTCCGGGATGTTCTCGAAGCTCTCCGCCGTGTCCTTGGCGGTGAGGCCGAGCGCGCCGACGGCGGGCAGCGCGAGGCCTGCCAGCAGGACTCCGGAGAGCACGCTGACGCCCAGGAACTTCACTCCGTGTCCCGCGAAGTCCAGCGGTGACCCGCGGCGCTCGCCGCGCGGAGCTCCGGTGTTGCCTGGGGGCTGGGGTGCCTGGGGGCGCTTCGGTGCCATGGGGAGAACCCTACGTCGCCGAATCCCCTCCATAGGGGCAGGTGTTCGCCTAGGCTTGTCACAAGCTTGCGACAGCTTCGGTGCGTCAGCATGACGCACTCGTGCGCGTGGGAAGACTTGCCCGAATTGCCGCTTTTCTGGCGGATTTCGAGGCCGCTGGAGCCTGCTGCGCCCCGCTGGACGGTAGCTCTCCGTGACGACGTACGTGGCCAGAGTGGCCGGGTCGCGCCTGGCAAGGCTTGCGACCTGCGATCACTCCAACGAGTGAGCTGACCGATACCCATAGTCCAATCGGGTCATTCGAGATTGAGCCCGAAGGGGCTGTTGCAAGCTGTCGTTCTTCCGTAACGTCCTCAACTGGCAACGGTGAATATGCCGTTGCCGCCGTGGGGGAGCCTCGAAACATCGGGAGAGGACGGCGCCGGCATGGGCTGGGTTGACGACTGGAGTGCGCAGGCCGCCTGCCGCACGAGTGATCCGGACGAACTGTTCGTCCAGGGGGCGGCGCAGAACCGCGCGAAGGCGGTGTGCAGCGGGTGCCCCGTCCGTACGGAGTGCCTCGCGGACGCGCTGGACAACCGCGTGGAGTTCGGGGTCTGGGGCGGGATGACGGAGCGCGAGCGCCGGGCGCTGCTGCGCCGCCGTCCGACGGTGATCTCCTGGCGCAAGCTGCTGGAGACGGCCCGGACGGAGTACGAGGAGTCCCTAGCCACCGGGGTGATACTGACGGACTACGCCCAGGCCGGCTGACCCGGCACGCGGTCACTCGCGCCCGGCCGCCCCACCGGCCCGGGCCCGCACCGGGAGCGACCAGCCGCGCCGGGAGATCGTCACCACCACGCCGGACCAAGCGAAGCGAAACAACACGCGCCCGCTCGACGCTGACGCAGCCGCTCGATGCCGCGCCGTTCAGGACCGCAGGCCCCGCCGCGGCCCCCTACGCCCCGTCGCTCAGCCTGTCCCCGATGGCCCGCAGCCCGTCCAGGTCGTGCACGTCGCCCGGCAGCGCCGGGACCTCCACGATCGGCACGTCCGGGTAGACCGACACGAAGCGGTCCCTGGTCCGGCGCTCCCTCGCCATGATCTGCATCCGCTCGGCGTGTAGCCGCAGCAGTCCGGCCGCGAGCAGCTCCGCCTCGGGCGACGCGTGCTCCGACCCGTTCTCCTCCAGCGCCTCGGCCGCCGCGAGCGCCCGTTCCGCGGTGAGCTGCGGGGCCCCGGAGCCGTGCACCCGGTTGAGCACCAGGCCGGCCAGCGGCATCCGGTCCGCGGCCAGCCGGTCGACGAAGTAGGCGGCCTCGCGCAGCGCGTCCCGCTCCGGCGCGGCGACCACCAGGAACGCCGTGCCCGGCGCCTTGAGCAGCTGGTACGTGCGGTCGGCCCGCTCGCGGAAGCCGCCGAACATCGAGTCCATCGCGCTGACGAAGGTCTGCACGTCGGTCAGCAGCTGTGCGCCGAAGATCTTGCCCAGGGTGCCGGTGAGCAGGCCCACGCCGACGTTGAGGAACTTCATCGCGCTGCGGCCGCCGACCTTGGCCGGGGCGGTCAGGATCCGGATCACCCGGCCGTCGAGGAAGGACCCGAGCCGGTTGGGCGCGTCCAGGAAGTCCAGCGCCGAGCGGGAGGGCGGGGTGTCGACGACGATCAGGTCCCACTCCTCGGCCGCGCGCAGCTGACCGAGCTTCTCCATGGCCATGTACTCCTGCGTGCCCGCGAATCCGGCCGACAGGGACTGGTAGAAGGGGTTCTCCATGATCGCCCTGGCCCGCTCGGGCTCGGCGTGGGCGAGCACGACCTCGTCGAAGGTCCGCTTCATGTCGAGCATCATGGCCTGCAGTTCGCCCTCGCCACCCACCCCCTTGACCACGCGCGGGGTGTTGTCGAGCTCGGTCAGGCCCATGGACTGGGCGAGGCGGCGGGCCGGGTCGATGGTCAGGACGACGACCTTGCGCCCGCGCTCGGCGGCGCGGAGCCCGATCGCCGCGGCGGTGGTGGTCTTGCCGACCCCGCCGGAGCCGCAGCAGACGATGATCCTAGTCTTCGGGTCGTCGATCAGTGCGTCCACCGCGAGCCGGCTGCCCGTGCCGCGCACACCGTTCGTCGTCGTGCTCACGCCGCCCCCTGCCGCTTGAGTTCGCCCGCCAGCCGGTACAGCCCGCCGAGGTCCACGCCCTCGCCGAGCAACGGGAGTTCGTAGGTCGGGAGCTTCAGGTGCTGGAGGTCGGCGCGCTGCGCGCGTTCCAGCTCGACCCGCTCGGAGTGCTCGCGGGCCTGTTCCAGGAGCGGGTCGAGCAGCGGGTCGACCGCGGCCCGGACGGTCTCCGGTTTGCGCGAGCGCCCGCCGAGCCCGGCCTCGCCGAGGGCCAGGGCGACCTCCTCGCGGTGGTCCCCGTCCACCGCGGCGACGGCGGCCGCGTCCAGCAGGGGCGGCCGGACCATGTTGATCATCACACCGCCGATCGGGAGACCCGACTCGCGCAACTCGGCGAAGCCGTCGACCGTCTCCTGCACCGGCATCTCCTCCAGCAGGGTGACCAGGTGCACCGCGGTCTCCGGTGACTTCAGCACCCGCATCACGGCCTGCGCCTGGGTGTGTATCGGCCCGATCCTGGCCAGGCCGGCCACCTCGGAGTTGACGTTCAGGAAGCGGGTGATGCGGCCGGTCGGCGGGGCGTCCATCACGATCGCGTCGTAGCTGCGGCGGCCGTCCGGGCCCTTGCGGCGGGAGGCCTCGCAGGCCTTGCCGGTGAGCAGGACGTCCCGGACACCGGGGGCGATGGTGGTCGCGAAGTCGACGAAGCCGACCTTCTGCAGGGCCTTGCCGGCCCGGCCGAGCTTGTAGAACATCTCCAGGTACTCGAGCAGGGCCTGCTCGGTGTCGATGGCCAGCGCGAAGACCTCGCCGCTGCCGCCCGGAGCAGCGGACGAGCCCGGAGCAGCGGACCCGCCCGACGCCTCCGCGTCGTGCGCGTCGTCCGCGACGGCCGGAAGGCCGAGCTGCCGCCGGGAGACCGAGGCGATCCGGCGCTCCTCGTACGGCAGGGCGGCGATCCCGAACAGCTCGGCGATGCCCTGCCGGCCCTCCACCTCGATCAGCAGCACCCGGCCGCCCTCGGCGGCCAGGGCCAGTGCCAGCGCGGCGGCCAGGGTGGTCTTCCCGGTGCCGCCCTTGCCGCTGACCACGTGCAGCCGGACGCCCTCCCAGTCGGGATCGCGCCGGGCCGCCTGGCCGGGGGTGCGTGCCACGCTCCGTCTCCGTCCGTCTCCGAGGGCCCGGGGCCGCTCCGTCGGTCGGCCCGCTCCCTGGTTGCCCTCTCGCGAGAGTAACCAGGGAGCGCGTCGGATGCCCGGAGCACCGGGGGGACCGGGCCTGAATCATGCCCCCTTTGTGGGCCACCTCACACGCCGGTCCGCCGGCGGGGCCGATCGCCGCGGCCGCTCGTCTAGAGTCTGGCCATGACCAAGTGGGAATACATGACGGCGCCGCTGCTGGTGCACGCCACCAAGCAGATCCTGGACAACTTCGGCGAGGACGGCTGGGAGCTGGTCCAGGTCGTGCAGGGTCCCAACCCGGAGACCCTGGTGGCCTACTTCAAGCGGGAGAAGAACGCATGAGCAAGGTCGAGTCGAAGCTCGCCGAGCTGGGTCTGAGCCTGCCGCCGGTGGCCGCCCCGGTCGCCGCCTACGTCCCGGCCCTGCGCGCGGGCGAGTTCGTGTTCACCTCCGGCCAGCTGCCGGTCGTCGAGGGCAAGCTGCCGAGCACCGGCAAGGTCGGCGCCGAGGTCTCCCCGGAGGAGGCCAAGGAGCTCGCGCAGACCTGCGCGCTGAACGCCCTGGCCGCCATCAAGTCGGTGATCGGCGACCTCGACCTGATCGAGCGCGTCGTCAAGGTCGTCGGCTTCGTCGCCTCCGCCCCCGACTTCACCGGCCAGCCGGCCGTGATCAACGGCGCCAGCGAGCTGCTCGGCAAGGTGCTCGGCGAGGCCGGCGTGCACGCCCGCAGCGCCGTCGGCGTCGCGGTGCTGCCGCTGGACGCCCCGGTCGAGGTCGAGCTCCAGGTGCGGGTCAAGGCCGCCTGACCGATCCGGTCGTGATCACGGAGGCGGGGACGGGCCTGTCCAACCCCGCCTCCGTGCGCTTAGCATCCGGGCATGGACCATCGAGCCACGACGCTCCCGATGCCGCCCGGCTGGCCCGCCCGGATCCGGGCGGTCGACTCCGGTGCGGCGACCCCGCCGGCGGCGAAGCCCGCCGCGACGGTGGTGCTGCTGCGCGACGCCGCCACCGGGCCCGAGGCCTACCTGCTGCGCCGGCGCACCTCGATGGCCTTCGCCGCCGGCATGTACGCCTACCCGGGCGGCGGGGTGGACCCGCGGGACGGGGAGGCCGAGCTCGCCTGGGCCGGGCCCGGCCCCGAGGAGTGGGCGCGGCGCCTCGGCGTGGACGCCCGGACGGCGCAGGCGGTGGTCTGCGCGGCCGTCCGCGAGACCTTCGAGGAGGCCGGCGTGCTGCTGGCCGGCCCGGACGCCCGGAGCATCGCCGAACCGCGCGACTGGAGCGCCGAACGGGCCGCGCTGGAGGCCCACGAGCTGTCCTTCGCCGACTTCCTCCGCGCGCACGGCCTGGTGCTGCGCAGTGACCTGCTGGGCGGCTGGGCCCGCTGGATCACCCCGGAGTTCGAGGAGCGCCGGTACGACACCTGGTTCTTCGTCGCCGCCCTGCCGTCCGGCCAGCGGGCCGCGCTGGAGGTCGGCGAGGCGGACCGGGTGGCCTGGATGACGCCCGCCGAGGCCGTCCGCGGCTACGACGAGGGCCGGTTCGGCATGCTGCCGCCGACCGTCACGGTGCTGCGCGAGCTGTCGGCGGTGCCGAGCGCCGCCGAGGCGCTGACCGCGGCCGGGCGGCGCGCGCTGGACCCGGTGCTGGGCCGGGCCGAAGTCCGCGGCGACCGCATGACCGTTCGATGGCCGGGGTATGACGAGCTGACCATCGACGGGGACTTCCCCGAAGCCTGAAGCCCGAACCCGAAGCCCGAGATCCGAAGCCCGAGATCCGAAGCCCGAAGCCCGAAGGTCGAGCCCGGACCGCGAGCCCCTTCGCGGACCCCTCAGCCCTTCGTCGACCCTTCGCACACCGTTCGTAGACACCCGGCACCACCGCAGAGAGAGGACCGACGCCCGATGACCCACAACGACGTGGCTCGCCGGACGGCACCCGAGATGCCCGCCCGCCGCCTGATCCCGCGCACCCCTGCCTGCGACCAGCCCGTCCCGTTCGTCGAGGTGGCCCAGCGGGCCCTCGTCCGGGCGCTGCCGCTGCGCGCCCTGCACCGCGACGGCGAGCGCGGCCGGTGAGCGGACTCCTCCCGGGTGACCCCGCCGCCGAGGTCGACGGCGAGGCCACCCCGCGGGCGCTCTGCGTGCTGGCGCCGAACCCGTCGCCGATGACGCTGGACGGCACCAACACCTGGCTGCTCTCCGAGCCCGGCTCGGACCTCGCCGCGGTGATCGACCCGGGCCCGCTGCACGAAGGCCACCTGCGCCGGGTGATCGACCTCGCGGAACAGCAGGGCAAGCGCGTGGCGCTCACCCTGCTCACCCACGGCCACGCCGACCACTCCGAGGGCGCGGCCCGCTTCGCCGAGCTCACCGGCAGCGAGGTCCTGGCGCTGGACCCGGCCCACCGGCTCGGCTCCGAGGGCCTGGTCGGCGGGCAGCGGCTGGACGTGGGCGGCCTGGACCTGAGAGTGGTCGGCACCCCGGGGCACACCTCGGACTCGCTGACCTTCCACCTGCCCGCCGACGGCGCGATCCTCACCGGCGACACCGTCCTCGGCCGCGGCACCACGATGGTCGCCCACCCGGACGGCCGCCTGGGCGACTACCTGGACTCGCTGCGCCGGCTGCACACGATGGCCTCCGAGCACGGGGTGCGGACCGTCCTGCCCGGTCACGGGCCGGTGCTCGCGGACGCCCTGGGCGCCGTCGACTACTACCTCGCCCACCGGGCCACCCGGCTCGCCCAGGTGGAGACGGCCGTCGAGGCGGGCTGTCGGACCGCGGCCGAGGTGGTGGCCCGGGTGTACGCGGACGTGGACCGCGCGCTGTGGCCGGCCGCCGAGCTGTCGGTGCGGGCGCAGCTGGACTACCTGGAGGAGCACGGGCTGATCCCGTACCTCGACTGACCTGCGGGAACGCCGAAGGGCCCGTTCTCCTCCACGGAGGACGGGCCCTTCGTTCGTTCCCGCAGGTCAGCGCGAGCGGCGCGACAGCCGCTCGACGTCCATCAGGACGACGGCACGGGCCTCCAGCTTCAGCCAGCCGCGGCCGGCGAAGTCGGCGAGCGCCTTGTTGACCGTCTCGCGGGAGGCGCCGACCAGCTGCGCGAGCTCCTCCTGCGTGAGGTCGTGGGCGACGTGGATGCCCTCCTCGGACTGCACGCCGAAGCGGCGGGAGAGGTCGAGCAGGGCCTTGGCGACGCGGCCGGGCACGTCGGAGAAGACCAGGTCGGACATCACGTCGTTGGTCCGGCGCAGGCGGCGGGCGATGGCCCGCAGCAGCGCGATGGACACCTCGGGGCGGGCGTGCAGCCAGGGCTGGAGGTCGCCGTGGCCGAGGCCGAGCAGCTTGACCTCGGTCAGCGCGCTGGCGGTGGCGGTGCGCGGGCCCGGGTCGAACAGCGACAGCTCGCCGATCATCTCGCTGGGGCCGAGGACGGCGAGCATGTTCTCGCGTCCGTCCGGCGAGGCGCGGTGGAGCTTGACCTTGCCCTCGGCGACGACGTACAGCCGGTCGCCCGGGTCGCCCTCGTGGAACAGCGACTCACCACGGGCGAGGGTGACCTCGGTCATGGAAGCGCGCAGCTCGCCGGCCTGTTCGTCGTCGAGTGCCGCGAAGAGTGCGGCGCGCCGCAGAACGTCGTCCACGTGCTTCCTCCTTCTCGGCCGGTCGGCGGGTGGGCCGTCCGGCGCAAGTTCCGTTCAGTGTTCTGCATCACCAAGCATGGCGCATGTCGCTCCGATCATATGAGGAGGGGGTGTACCGAGGTGTGCTTCGCGGGGCCATTCGTACGGTTCGGACCCCACGCGGTGCGTGCGCGCCGGCCGGTGCGCCGTCGCGCCGAACCGGGGCCGCCCGGCCCCTCCCCCGAGCGGGCCGGACGACCCCGGTGGTCCGGGGGAGGTGCGGGTCAGGCGGCCGGGGGCGGCAGCTCGCGCAGCCGGCTGACCGGCGACAGGGCCAGCGGGACGAGCATCAGCGCCGAGCCGACGGCGATCGCGACGAGGCCCTGGCGCAGCCCGAGGGCCCCGCCGATGACGCCGCCGAGCAGGCCGCCCAGTGAGCCGCCGCCGAACAGCAGGGTGCGGAACGCCGCGTTCATCCGGCCCATCAGCGGCTGCGGGGTCAGGGTCTGGCGCAGGCTGACCATCACCACGCCGGCCACGCCGAGGCCGAGGTAGCCGACGAAGAACGAGCCGACGAACAGGGCCGTGCGCACCGGCTTGGGGCCGTCCGCGAACGCGACCAGCAGCGGGCTCGCGAAGACCGCCGCCATCGACAGCGCGTAGACGGAGCCGAGCCGGAACCGCTTGATGACCCGCCCGGAGACGGCCGCGCCGATCAGGCCGCCGACCGAGGAGGCGGAGAAGACGACGCCGATCCAGGTGGGCGTCAGCCCCTGGTCGCGCACCGCGTACAGGACGAACACCGTCCACACCGAGACCATCGAGAAGTTGCAGAACGGCCCCACCAGCGCCAGCGGCCGCAGGACGCGGTCGCCGAAGACCCAGCGCAGGCCCTCGGCCAGTTCCCGCCCGAGGTGCCGGCCCGCCGCGGGCGGCTCGGGGCGCGGCTCGGGCGTGCGGATCCACAGCAGCGTGAGCAGCGAGACCAGGTAGGACAAGGCGTCCGCGACCAGGGCGACCGGCGCGGTCAGGGCGCCGATCACCAGGCCGGCCAGGCCGGGGCCGGCGACGTCCGCGGTTGAGGAGGTGACGCCGAGCTTCTGGTTGGCCTCGACGTAGTGCTCCGGGTCCTTCACCAGGGTCGGGACGAAGGACATCCAGCTGACGTCGAACAGGACGGAGAAGACGCCGATCGCGCAGGCCAGCGCGAGCAGCACCGGCAGCGTCAGGTGGTGGGTCACGGCCAGCAGCGGGACCAGTCCGACGAGCACCATCCGGGCGCCGTTGGCCAGCAGCATGGCGCGTCGGCGCCGCATCCGGTCGACCAGGACGCCGAAGACCAGCGCGAGGCCGAGGTAGGGGACCAGCTGCAGGAAGCGCAGCAGGCCGACCTGCTCGGGCGTGGCGTCGAAGGCGATGACGGCGGTGAGCGGCAGGGCCAGCGTGGTGACCTGGCTGCCGAGGAGCGAGAGGGTCTCGCCGGACCAGAACTTGAGGAAGTCCCGGTTGTGCCGCAGCCGTGCGGTCGGCGGCCGTTCGGCCGGACGGGTCTGCGGGCCGGGCCCGATCGCGGTGGCGGTCATCCGGTGGTGTTCCCCCCGAGTCGATTCTCACGGTTGATGGCTGATCAACCGTGAGAATCATGACAGCTGGATCTGATGGTTGCAAGTGGGGTTACCATTAGATTCATGGCTTCCGTCACCGCTCAGGAACACTCGGCACCGCCCTCCCCGGGCCTGCCGCTCGCCGTCGCGCTCGCGAACACGCTGGTCGCCGCCCGGGGCAAGGTCCGGGACACCGTCGGGACGCCGGAGGACCTCGCCGGCTGGCTCGCGGCCGAGGCCGGCGCCCCCGGACTGTCCGTCGGCGAGGCGGACCTGGCCGCGTTCCGGGCGCTGCGCGACGCGGTCCGCGCCGTCCTGCGCGCGCACGCCGAGGGGGAGGCGGCGCCCGCCGCCGAGGTCGGCCGGATCAACGAGGCGTCCGCCGCCGCCCCGCGCTGGCCGGTTCTGACGGCCGTCGGCACCGGGATCGCCGTCGTCCAGCGGACCGGCCGCGAAGGGTTCCCGGCCGCGCTCGCGGCGCTCGCCCACGGCACCGCCGACCTGCTGGGCGGTCCGCTCGCGGCCGACCTGCGGGCCTGTCACGGGCCGGGCTGCGTCCAGTTCTTCGTCAAGGACCACCCGCGCCGCGAGTGGTGCGGCCCCGGCTGCGGCAACCGGGCCCGCGCCGCCCGCCACTACCACCGGCAGCGCGAGCAGTCGGTCTGACGTCCGGGAGTACCCGGGAAAAGCAGTGCGCCCCGGAGGGGGATTCCCTTCGGGGCGCACGGCGTCGGTGAGGTCAGGCGGTGAAACCCACCTCGCTCAGGGCCTTCTCGATCTTGGCCCGGTGGGCCGCCTCCCACTCGTCCAGCGTCTCGGCGGCCTCCTTGGCCAGCTTCGCCCGGGCCGCCGCCAGCGTCTCTTCGCGCCGGGCGGCGGGCACCGCCACGACGCCCTCCTCGTCCGCCACGACGACGTCGCCGGCCGCCACCAGCACGCCGCCGCACCGGACCTCGCCGCCGTGCGAGCCGAGCGCCCGCTTCGCGCCCGGGATGGGGATCACCCCGCGGGCGAACACCGGGAAGCCCGCCTCCCGCACCTCGCCGAGGTCGCGGATCAGGCCGTCGGCCACGAACGCGGCGACGCCCCGGCGCTGCGCGACCGCGCAGACGTTGCCGCCGGCGAGGGCGTGGTCGAGGTCGCCCGATTCGACGACGACGACGTCGCCGGGCGCGGCCCGGTAGATCGCGGCGTGCAGCATGAGGTTGTCGCCGGGCGGGCACCGCACGGTGAACGCGGGGCCGGCCACCCGCGGCATGCCGGCCCACAGCGGGCGGACCCCGATGTCCATGACCTGGGCGCGGCCGAGCAGGTCGGCCAGCGTGGTGGTGGGAATGTCCGCGAAGTCGTGATCCATCTGTAGCCCCCGTCGTTCGTTTGCCGATCGGTCTTCTCGGCGCATTATCGGGCAGCCTCGTGGGGACTGGGAGGCGAGCTCCGTCCACAGCCTGTGGACGGAGCTCGCCGTGCAGCCCGGCTGCGCGGTCGTCAAGGTGCGCGCCTGCTCCCTGATCGGCGGCGTCAAGCTCCGTCAGAGGCCCTCAGCCGCGCCCGAACCCGGGCCGGTGGGGACGGTGACGCCCAATGCGGCGCACGGGTTCGGCTGTCCGGCGTAGCCTTCGTGCATGGCAGAGAGCAAGGTCCGGAAGGTGGCGGCGCCGAGCGCGAAACCCGCGGCGAGGCCGAGGAAGCCCGAGTCCCGCCTGGCGATGGTGCGGCGGGCGCGCAGGATCAACCGGGAGCTCGCGGAGCTGTATCCGTACGCGCACCCGGAGCTGGACTTCGAGAACCCGTTCCAGTTGCTGGTGGCCACCGTGCTGTCGGCGCAGACGACGGACCTGAGGGTGAACCAGACGACGCCCGCGCTGTTCGCCCGCTACCCGGGCCCGGAGGACATGGCGGCGGCGAACCCGGAGGAGTTGGAGGAGATCATCCGCCCGACCGGGTTCTTCCGGAACAAGGCGAAGTCGCTGATCGGCCTGTCGGTCGCGCTGCGCGACGACTTCGGCGGCGAGGTCCCGGGGCGCCTGGAGGACCTGGTGACCCTGCCCGGCGTCGGCCGCAAGACCGCCAACGTCGTCCTCGGCAACGCCTTCGGCGTCCCGGGGATCACCGTCGACACCCACTTCGGCCGTCTGGCGCGGCGGTTCGGCTGGACCACCGAGGACGACCCGGTGAAGGTCGAGCTCGCGGTCGCCGAGATCTTCCCCAAGTCCGAGTGGACGATGCTCTCGCACCGCGTGGTCTTCCACGGCCGCCGGATCTGCCACTCCCAGAAGCCCGCCTGCGGAGCCTGCCCGATCGCGCCGCTCTGCCCGTCGTACGGCGAGGGCGAGACGGACCCGGAGAAGGCGGCGAAGCTCCTCAAGTACGAGATGGGCGGCCAGCCCGGCCAGCGGCTGAAGCCCCCGGGGGACTTCCCCGGCGAGGCCGCCGCGCGCGCCGACGCCGCCTCCCACCAGGGGCGCGTCGCGGACCTGGCGGTGGGCGAGTGAGCGCGCCCGGGCCCGCGGTGCGGGAGATCGAGCGGGACGGCCTGCCGCAGTGGCTGGAGCCCGTCCGCGACGCGGCCGAGCGCGTGTTGCCCGAGCAGCTGAGCCGGTTCCTGCCACCCGTGGAGGACGCCCGCACGGCCGCGGTGCTGATGCTCTTCGGCGAGGGCGAGCAGGGCCCCGACCTGCTGCTGATCGAGCGGGCCCGCTCGCTGCGCTCGCACGCCGGCCAGCCTTCCTTCCCGGGCGGCGCGCTCGACCCGGAGGACGGCGACCCGGACGGCCCCGGGCCGATCGCGGCGGCGCTGCGGGAGGCCTGGGAGGAGACCGGCCTGGACCCGGCCGGTGTGCAGGTCTTCGCCGCGCTGCCCGCCCTCTTCATCCCGGTGAGCCGCTTCGTGGTGACCCCGGTGCTCGGCTGGTGGCGCGAGGAGTCGCCGGTGCGCCCGGTGGACGCGGGGGAGACCGGCGCGGTGTTCCGGGTGACGATCGCCGAGCTCGCGGACCCGGCGAACCGGGTCCGGCTGCGGCACCCGTCCGGGCACCTCGGCCCGGCGTTCGCGGTGGCCGGCCGGCTGGTCTGGGGCTTCACGGCCGGGGTGATCGACCGGGTCCTGCACCACAGTGGCCTGGAGCGTCCGTGGGACCCGTCCCGGATCGTCGACCTCTCGGACGACGCGCTGGCCCTGGTCCAGGGCGACACCGAACGCTCGCGCGCGCTGCTGGGCGGCGAGGCCGGGACCTCGTGAGGGGCCGTCCACACGGCCGCGCCGCCGGTCGTGGGAGGGTGTCCGGGTGAACGTCCTGGATGTGCTGCTGATCCTCGCCGCCGTCGGTTTCGCCGTGTCGGGCTACCGGCAGGGCTTCGTGGTGGGCGTGCTGTCCGTCGTCGGCTTCCTCGGCGGCGGCCTGCTCGCGGTGCAGTTGCTGCCGCTGCTGCTCGACCACCTGAGCCCCGGCACGACGGCCTCGGTGGTGGCCGTCATCGTCGTGATCGTGTTCGCCGCGATCGGCCAGGCGGTCACCACGCACTTCGGCTGGAAGCTGCGCGGCCACATCGACCGGCGTCCGGCGCGGGTGCTGGACGCGGCCGGCGGGGCCGTCGTCAACGTGATCTCGATGCTGCTGGTGGCGTGGCTGATCGGCTCCGCGCTCGCCGGAACGTCCCTGCCGACGGTCTCCAAGCAGGTCCGTTCCTCGGCGATCCTCGGCGGCGTCCAGGACGCGCTGCCCGGCGACGCTCCGAACTGGTTCTCGGACTTCTCCAAGGTGCTCGCCCGCAACGGCTTCCCGCAGGTCTTCAACCCCTTCGAGCACGAGCCGATCACCCAGGTCGACACGCCCGACCCCGCGCTGGCCGCCAGCCCGGCGGTCGCGAAGGCCCGGCAGAGCCTGGTCAAGGTGGTCGGCACCGCCACCTCCTGCGGCAAGACCCTGGAGGGCAGCGGCTTCGTCTTCGCGCCGCACCGGGTGATGACCAACGCCCACGTGGTCGGCGGCGTCGACGAGCCGACCGTGCAGATCGGCGGCACCGGCCAGCTCTACGACGCGACGGTGGTCCGCTACGACTGGCAGCGCGACATCGCGGTCCTCGACGTGCCCAAGCTCAACGCGCCCCCGTTGACCTTCGCCGGGGAGGCGAAGACCAACGACAGCGCGATCGTCGCCGGCTTCCCGGAGAACGGCGCCTTCAACGTCCAGCCCGCCCGCATCCGCGGCCGCATCCAGGCCAACGGCCCGGACATCTACCACCGCGGCCAGGTCGTGCGCGACGTCTACTCCGTCCGTTCGCTGGTCCGCCAGGGCAACAGCGGCGGACCGCTGCTCACGCCGGACGGGCAGGTGTACGGCGTGGTGTTCGCCAAGTCGTTGGACAGCGCGGACACCGGGTACGTGCTCACGGCGGCCGAGGTGAAGGACGACGCCGAGAAGGGCGGCTCCGCCTCGGCGCGGGTGGACACCCAGGGCTGCGCGCTCTGACGCCGGGCCGGCTCGCCGTCGCGGGCCGGCCCTCCACCCCGGCCCTCCACCCCGGCCCTCCACCCCCGGACCGGCGCGCCGGTACGGAGGGATCCGATATCCGTCGGACCGTCAGTCCGCCCTGGTAGCCTCGGCCGCGCTCACCCGTTCGGCTCAATCCGGCGCCGGTCCCGGAGTGAGGTCGACGGGAGGTCGTGGTAGTCCGATGATGGGTCACTCGCACGCGGTCAGCGGGGCGATGCTGTACGCGGCCTCGGTGCCGTTCCTGCCCCCGCTGCTGCTGCACACCACGCTGCAGCCGGCGGACATACTGATGGGCACGGTGCTGTGCGCGGGCGCGGCCCTGCTGCCGGACCTCGACCACCACGACGGCTCCATCGCCAACTTCCTCGGCCCGCTCTCCAAGGCGCTCTGCCGCTTCGTGGCCTGGGCCTCCGGCGGTCACCGGCACGCCACCCACTCGCTGCTGTTCGTCGCGCTGATGGGCGGCGGCACCTGGGCGGGCGTCACTTTCCTGGGCCGCAACTTCACCCTCGCGGTGACGTTCTTCCTACTGGCGCTCGCGATCCGGGCGCTGCGGCTCTGCCCGCCCGGCGACGGCCCGGAGGCGTGGATCACCGTCGTCGGCCTGGCCGCGCTCGGCACCTTCGGGATGAACACCTGGATGCCGAACGCCCCCGGCTGGCTGCCGTACGCGGTCGGCCTCGGCACGCTGGCGCACCTGCTCGGCGACTGCCTGACGAAGAAGGGCGCGCCGCTGCTCTGGCCGCACAAGGAGCGCTACGAGATCGTGCTGATCAAGCGCAGCGGCAACAACGTCGAGACCAAGGTGCTGGTGCCGATCATGTCGGTGGCGACCTTCGTCCTGCTCTGGTTCACGGCGCTGTCGCCGACGCTCGTGAACTGACGCGTGAACTGACGCGCGAACCGGTTCGTGAGTCCGGCTCGTGAACTGACGCGTGAACCGACGCGTGAACCGACGCGTGAACCGGATCGTCACGAAGGGCGACGGCCGTGGCCGGGCGCGTACGGCCCGGGTGAACCGGACGGCAGGTCGTTGACGACAGCGGCGCGGGGCCTCAGGTCTCGCGCCGCAGCCGTGCGCCCACCCAGCGGGCGCGCCGGCCGAGGATGTGCGGGATGCCGAGTTGTCGCTGCGCCGCGCGCTGACGGCGGTCCGTGCCGTCGTAGCCGAGGTCGTCCGCCCAATCGGTACGGGGGGCGGACCGGTGCGGGCTGTTCTGGCGTCGGCCGCGCGATGCGCCGCCGCGATCGGGCATCCAGGTCATACCGGAATGGATGCCCCTGGGCCGGTCGGGGTAACCGTCCGGACGCCATCGAAAGTGGCCTATGCGTTTGTCATATGAGCTCAACATTAAAGGAGTTGAGGCGGGCAGGGCGGGGAGCCCCGCCCGGCACGCTCACTCCTTGTGCTGACCGACCCAGTCCAGCAGCTCGGCCGTGAACTCCGCCGGCGCCTCCTCGTGCGGGAAGTGCCCGACGCCCGGCATCAGCCGCCACCGGTACGGCGCCGCCACGTACTCGCCGCCGCCGAGCGCGGTGTGCGAGAGCAGCACCGGGTCCGCCGCCCCCTGGACGTGCAGCGTGGGCGCGGCGATCGGCTTCTTCATCCGGCGGGCGAACTGGATGCCGTCCGGACGGGCCATCGACCGCAGCAGCCAGCGGTACGGCTCGATCGAGCAGTGCGCGGTGCTGGGGATCTGGATCGCCTGCCGGTACGCGTGCACCGCGGCCGCGTCCAGCTTGTCCGGCCCGGTCCACTCCTCCAGGTAGCGGGCGACCAGCGCGGCGTCGTCGGCGACCAGACGGCGTTCGGGTATCCACGGCCGCTGGAAGCCCAGCACGTGCTCGAAGGCGGCGATCTGCTTGCGGTCGGTGAGCAGCGCCCGGCGCAGGTCCCGCGGGTGCGCGGCGGAGACCACGGTGAGGCTCTGGATCACCGACGGGCGCATCACCGCCGCCACCCAGGCCAGCGTGCCGCCCGAGGCGTGCCCGACCAGGTGGGCCCGGCGCTCGCCGAGCGAGCGGATCACCCCGGTGATGTCCAGGGCGAGGTTGCCCGGGTCGTACCCGCGCGGCGTGCGGTCGCTGCCGCCGATGCCGCGCAGGTCGAGCGCGACCGCCCGGTAGCCGGCCCCGGCGAGCGCGGTCAGCTGGTGGCGCCAGGCCCACCAGTACTCCGGCCAACCGTGCACCAGCAGCACCAGCGGGCCCTCGCCCAGCTCGGCGATGTGGAACCGGGCGCCGTTGGCGGCGAGGTCGCGGTGCGTCCACGGGCCGCCCTGCCGGATGCTCCAGGCGTCGGCCCCGGTGCTGCCGGGCGCCCCGGCCACGGTGTCGCCGGGGGCCTCCCCGGCGGTCCCGTCGACGCCCTCCGCGGCCTTCGCGGCGGCCTCCCGACCGGGCTCCCGGACGGAGCCGGAGTCGGCGGGCGGCTGCGCGGGCAGGGGCTTCTGGTCAAGCGGCATACCGAGAGCGTGTCACATCCGTGCGCCGGACACGCGCCCGGCACTCGTTGTCGGTGTGCCCGGCCGGGCCGCGCCCTTACGGGATGCGGCCCAGCGCGCGGTCGATCTCCTCCTTGGTGGCCGGCCGCGGGCGGGCGTTCCTCAGCACGTCGGCGGTCTTCTGGGCGCCCTCGATCGTGCGGACCGGCTTCTCGATCCTCTTGAAGGAACGCCAGGCCAGCATGCCGAGCAGCACCGCGAGCAGCAGGTAGGCGCCGGCCACGATCAGGAACGACCAGCCGAGCGACAGGCCCAGCGCGTGGATGCCGAAGGCCGCCGCGGCGCTCAGCATCGGGACGGAGGCCAGCGCCACCACGCCCGCGACCGTCAGCGACACGCCGCCGGAGACGCCGCGCTTGACGTCCGCCCGCAGCTCGGCCTTGGCGAGCGCGATCTCGTCGTGGACGAGCGCGGACAGGTCGGCGGTGGCCGCCGCGAACAGCTGCCCCACCGAACGCTCGCCCTCGTAGGGCGCCCGGCCGTTGCTGGACGGGTCTGCGGCTCCTGCGGGCATCAGCGGTTCTCCTCTGCGGCTGTGCGGCGTGACGCCGCCGCGCGGTGCGGTTCCGGGGGCCGGAGGGGCCCGGGGGCGTCAGTGGACTGTCGACAGCTCAGAATCATGCCCCTACCGGCCAGTCGCACACCACTCCGGGGCCCCGCCGGAGGGACGTGTCCCGGCTGCCGGGGCCCCGTGGAGGCCGTGGCGGGCCCCTGGGGCGCCGCGGGGGCCCCGCGGGTGTCCGGAGTGCCGGACGGGTGCCCGAGCGGGCCACGGGGGCCCTGAGCGGCCCTCAGCGACCCTACGGCGTGCCGGGGCGGTGCCGGTCGTCGGGACGGACGGCACCGGTGGCCGACCGGTCGTTGCCGGTGCCCGGCCGGTCGTCGCCGGGGTGCGGCGCGACGTCGGTCAGCCGGGTCCGCCAGGCCGGGTCGTCCGGCTGGTAGACGTCCGGGACGCCGTCGCCGTCCGTGTCCCGGTCCTCCTCCTCGCACAGCGCGCGGTAGTGCCGGTTGCGGAGCTTGAGCAGCACGGTGGCGACCACCGCGCACAGCACCGAGCCCACCAGGACGGCCGTCTTCGAAAGGTCGGCGAGCGCCAGGTCCCCGGGGAAGGCCAGCTCGCTGATCAGCAGCGCGACGGTGAAGCCGATCCCCGCGAGCACCGCGACGGCGAACAGGTCGGCCCACTTGAGCTGCGGGTTCAGCTCGGCCCGGGTGAACCGGGCGGCCAGCCAGGTGCCGCCGAAGATGCCCACCGTCTTGCCGACCAGCAGCCCGATGACGATGCCGAGCGGCGTGGCCTGGGTGAACACCTCGCGCAGCGCCGGGCCGGAGAGCGTCACCCCGGCCGCGAACAGCGCGAACACCGGGACGGCCAGCCCGGCCGACAGCGGCCGGACCAGGTGCTCGATGTGCTCGCCGGGGGACTGCTCCTCGTCGCCCTCGCGGTGGCAGCGCAGCATCAGGCCCATGGCGACGCCCGCGACCGTGGCGTGCACGCCGCTCTCGTGCATCAGCGCCCAGATGACGAAGGCCAGCGGCACGAACAGGTACCAGCCGTGCACCCCGCGCCGGTGCAGGAACCAGAACAGCACCAGGCCGGCGAAGGCCAGGCCGAGCGCCCAGAACTTGATGCCGGAGCTGTAGAAGACCGCGATGATCAGGATCGCGATCAGGTCGTCCACGACGGCCAGGGTGAGCAGGAAGGCGCGCAGCGCCGAGGGCAGGTGGCTGCCGACCACGGCCAGGACGCCGAGGGCGAAGGCGATGTCGGTGGCGGTCGGGATCGCCCAGCCGTCCGGGTGGCCGCCGCTGCCCGAGTTGATCAGGGCGAACAGGAACGCGGGCAGCGCGACGCCGCAGACCGCGGCTATGACGGGCAGTACGGCGGCGCTCGGGCTGCGCAGCTCACCCGCGACGAACTCGCGCTTGAGCTCGATTCCGGCGACGAAGAAGAAGATCGTCAGCAGGCCGTCCGTGGCCCAGTTGGCGAGCGTCAGGTCGAGGTGCAGCGGGGCGGACGGACCGACGGTGTGGTCGAGGACGCTCTCGTACGCGGCCGGCCAGACGTTCGCCCAGACCAGCGCGATCACCGCGGCGATCAGGAGCAGGACGCCGCCGACCGTCTCGGTGCGCAGCGCGTCGGTGATGTAGGCGCGCTCGGGCAGGGGCAGCCGGCCGAGGAGCAGCCGGCGGCGGGGCGTCGGCTCGTTGACGGGCGGCTGTCGGGTCACGCTCGGACCTCCTGCGGGCTGGGAACGGCACACGGATGCACACGTGGTGCAAAGTGCCGACCAGACTTCCCGGCGCGCCCTGTGACGCCCGGATTCCTGTTCGAGGACCTTGATGCGTCCTTGGCAGTCTAACGGGAACGTCCGAGTGACATCCGGATTGTCCTACCTAAGGACTTAAGCCCTCGTGCTGTGTTCTGCACCCTCGTGGAGCACCGGCGCCGTACCCGAACGGCCCCGGCCGCGTGCAGACGAGTGAACGCGTTCCTATCGTCGGATGCAGGCGCCGCCCGATCCGGGCCCAGGCGTCATCCCCCGTCAGATCCCTTGCGCCGCTTCGGAGGCACCCCATGCCCAGACCGCCGCTCTTACCCGGTGAGACCGTCGTGTCCGCCGACCTGCCCGGCCCCGCCGGCCCGGATGAACCAGAGCTCCCCGCGGACCTCGACCGCCTGCTCCGCCCGCTGGTCCGCGCGGCCGGTCCCAGCGGGGGAGTCGCCGTTGCGGTCATCCGCGGCGACGAACGGACGGTCGTCTGCCGCGGACGCTCCGACCGTTCCGGCCGGTACCCGGTCCGGGCCGACACCCGGTTCGAACTCGGCTCCGTGACGAAGACGTTCACCGGACTGCTGCTCGCCGAGATGGCCGCCCGTGGCGAGGTCCGGTACGACGATCCGATCGACCGCTACCTGCCCGCCGACGCCGCCCCCGGCTACCCGCACGAGCGGCCGATCACCCTGCTCCACCTGGCCACCCACACCTCGGGCCTGCCCCGGCTGCCGGTCGGCCTGCTGCCCGCTATGGCACCCCGGTGGTTCACCAGCCCGTACGCCACGTTCGGCCCGGCCCACCTGCTCAGGGCCCTGCCGCGGACCCCCGTCCGGGGGACCCCCGGCACGCAGGTGCGCTACTCCAGCCTCGGCTGCGGACTGCTCGGCCTGCTGCTGGCCAACGCGGCCGGACAGCGCTACGACGACCTCCTGGCCGCCCGGGTCTGCGGGCCGCTCGGCCTGGTCGACACCTCCAGCGGCCCCGGCCGGGAGGAGGTCGCCGGGTACCGGCGCGGGCGCCGGGTGCCGTCCTTCCGGCTGCCGGCCCTGCCGGGCGCGGCCGCGCTGCGCTCGACCGCGGACGACATGCTCCGCTACCTCCAGGCGCACCTGTCGCTGGACGCCGTCCCGCTCGCGGAGCGGGCCGACGCGGCGGTGCTGCGGACGGCGCTCGGCGAGGTCCGCCGGCCGCGGGCGGGCCGGCGCCGGGGCGGTGCCACCCGGATCTGCCTGGGCTGGAACCAGCGGTCGGTGGCCGCGGGGCCGGACCCGGACGAGGCCGACGGCGAGGAACTCGTGTTCCACGCCGGCTCCACCCGGGGCTTCGCCGCCTTCGCCGGGTTCAGCCCGCGGGCGCAGGTGGGTCTGGCGGTGATGGCCAGGGCACGGTCGCTGCGCAGCCGTGGCTTCGTCCAGAGCGCGTACGAGACCCTGCGGACCCTGACCGCGCAGCGGCGCGGCCCGGAGGCCCCCGGTTGAGCGGCAGGGCGGTTGAGCAGCAGGCCGACTGCACGACATGACGGCAGGCGGCAGGGCGGTTGAACGGCAGGCCGTCACGCCCGCATGACGACGGGGCCCCGGGCGGTCATCACCGCCCGCCCGGGGCCCCGCCCGTTGCCTCACTCTGGTGTCAGCGCGCTCAGCCGTTGTCGCCGGCGGGCGGGAGCTGGGCCTGGATCTGGCTCATGACGGTGCTGTCGGCAAGGGTGGTGGTGTCGCCGACTTCGCGGCCTTCGGCGATGTCGCGCAGGAGGCGGCGCATGATTTTGCCGGAGCGGGTCTTGGGGAGTTCGCCGACGACTTTGATCTGCTTGGGTTTGGCGATGGGGCCGAGGGTGCGGCCG